>JAZNPV010000108.1:0-14405 GCA_045589835.1 Faecousia sp. | reverse complement strand
CTGATTGCCAAGCTGGCAAAGCCCGGCACCAAGGTGCTGCGGTGCTACAACAAGGCGGATCTTGTCAGTGCGGAGGACATTCCAATCGGTGAGGATGTGGTGAAGATCTCCGCAGCCAAGGGACAGGGCATGGATACTTTGCTGCAGGCCATCGAAACCGCACTGGGTCACAGCCGCCACCGCGTGGTGGTTACGCTGCCCTATTCCATGGGTGGTATGGTGGAGACGCTCCACAGCAGCGCACAGGTGCTGAATGTGGACTATACCGGCGAGGGAATTGTGGTAGAGACCATTGTTGACCCCATTCTGTACGGAAGACTGAAAGATTATATTACGAAGGAGTGCTGACCGTGGACGAGTACCTGGTGCCTACCGGATACGGCGAGGACGAATTTACAGAGAAAAAATCCCGGTTTATCGGCAGAGTCTGGCCTGTAGAAAGCGAAGAAGAGGCCTTGGAAAAGATTCAGCAGATGAAAAAGCAGCACTATGACGCTACCCACAACTGCTGGGCCTATGTGATCAAGGACGGCCCTATGCGCTTTTCCGATGACGGTGAGCCCGGCGGTACTGCGGGAAATCCCATGATGCAGGTACTGCAGCGGGAGCAGATCTACAATGTGGTCTGCGTGGTGACCCGATACTTTGGCGGCGTGCTGTTGGGCGCAGGCGGTCTGGTGCGGGCTTACACCAAGGGTGCCAAGATCGCAGTGGATGCGGCGGGAAAATCCATGAAGCGGGTCTGGTCGGTGCTGTATGTGCCCTGTCCCTACACCTTCTACGAGCGGGTGAAGCTGGAAGTGGCTGCTTTTGGCGGCATCATCCGGGACACCCAGTTCGGCGCGGAAGTGGAACTGGAAATTCTGGTGGCCATGCCCCAGAAACAAGCTTTTTTGGACCGTCTGACCGACATGACCTCCGGTACGGTGGAGGGAATGGAGACTGCACAGGAATACAGAGCGTTTCCTGTGGATACATAAAGGAGTGGCAATATGACATTGCGGGAAGAATTGGAGCAGCAGGAGCATCAGCATTTGGATGCCCGGGCAGCTTTTTCCGATGAGAGCAGAGGCCGCCTGCGTCCGTCCGAACCGGATGCGCAGGATGTGCGTACCTGCTATCAGCGGGATACCGACAGAATCGTACATTGCAAGGCTTTTCGCCGGCTGATGCACAAAACACAGGTGTTTTTGCAGCCGGAGGGAGATCATTACCGTACCCGCATGACCCATACCTTGGAGGTGGCCCGGATTGCCAGAACCATTGCCCGGGCGCTGAATCTGAATGAAGACTTGGCGGAAGCGGCAGCCATGGGCCACGATTTGGGCCATACGCCCTTCGGCCATGCAGGCGAGGTGGCACTCAGCGAGGCGATGGGACAGCCCTTCCGTCACAATGAGCAGAGTCTGCGGGTGGTGGATATACTGGAAAACGACGGAGCGGGACTGAACCTGACGTATGAGGTGCGTATGGGCATTCTGGGTCATACCGGTGACCGAATCCCGGAAACTATGGAGTGTCAGATCGTGCGGCGGGCTGACCAGATGGCATATGTAAATCACGATATCGATGACGCCATTCGGGCCGGCATCTTAAGCGATACGGACATTCCCCATTCCATTGCCAAGGTTCTCGGATACAATCACTCCCAGCGGATCAATACGCTGGTTTGCGATGCCATTCATACCTCCCGGGAGGCAGGACAGATCCTGCTGTCGCCCCAGGTGGATAAGGCGCTGGCAGATCTGCGCGGTTTCATGTTTGAAAAGGTATACCGCAATCCTGTGGCAAAGGGCGAAGAAGTTAAGGCAAAGGGTATGCTGAAGCGGCTGTATGATTATTACTATCATCATCCGGAAGCGATTCCTGCGGATTTTCAGCCCCAAATGTCCTTTGATGGCATGGAACGGACGGTCTGCGACTATATCGCGGGTATGACCGATAAATACGCGGTGGATAAATATACCGAACTTTTTATCCCAATGGGGTGGCATGTTCGGGGATAATGTGGTATAATTAATTATTCTGAACACAAAAAACTTGAAAGGAGGCATGGACTATGGCGTTTCCTGCGTCGTTTATTGATGAACTGATTGCCCGCAATCCCATTGAGGATGTGGTGGGGCAATATGTGAGCCTGAAGCGCTCCGGGTCCAACTTATTTGGACTGTGTCCGTTCCATGGGGAAAAGACTGCCTCCTTCTCCGTTGCCCCCGATAAGGGCATCTATTACTGCTTCGGTTGCCACAAGGGCGGCGGTGCGGTGAATTTTATGATGGAAGTAGAAGGACTCAGTTATCCGGATGCGGTAAGGGCACTGGCCAAGCGGGCTGGCATGAGCGTTCCGGAGGATGAGCAGTACCAGAGCCGTTACCGTCAGCAGGAGCGGCTGTGGGCACTGATGAAGGAAGCGGCAAGATTCTTCTACGCCCAGCTCTATGCACCGGTAGGCGCGGAATGCCTGGCCTATGTCCAGAAACGAGGCCTTTCCAAGGCAATCGTTACGAAGTTCGGCATCGGTTATGCGCCCAATTCATGGAACGCCTTGGTGGATGCCATGCGGAAAAAAGGCTACACCGATCAGGAACTGCGGGATGCGGATCTGGTGGGCGAGAAGAACGGCCGGATCTATGACCGGTTCCGCAACCGGCTTATGTTCCCCATCTTTGACGTGCGGGGCAATGTGATCGGCTTTGGCGGCCGGGTGCTGGATGATTCCAAGCCCAAGTATCTGAACACATCGGAAACGATCATTTTCAATAAGCGGAAAAATCTGTTTGGCTTGAATTTCGCCAAGCAGAGCAAGCACGGCTACATGATCCTTGTGGAGGGTAATGTGGACGTAGTGACGCTGCACCAGTACGGCTTTGACTGCGCGGTGGCATCGCTGGGAACCTCTTTGACGGAGGAACACGCAGCGCTGCTTAGTCGGTACACGGAGCAGGTGGTCTTGACCTATGACGGCGACGAAGCCGGGCAGCGGGCGGCACAGCGTGCCATTCCCATGCTGGAAAAGGCCGGTATCCAGGTGAAAGTGCTGCAGATGAAGGATGCCAAGGATCCGGATGAATTTTTAAAGAAATTCGGCCCAGACCGATTTAAGCTGCTGCTGGAGGGCTCTTCCAACCGGGTGGAGTACCAGCTGCAGGCTATCCGTAATAAGTACGACCTGCAGCAGGACGAGCAGCGGGTGAAGTTTATTCAGGAGACAGCCGGACTGATCTGCACCTTGGGCAGCGCTGTCCAGCGGGAGGTATACGGAAATCGGGTGGCAGAAACTGCCAACATCAGCTACGATGTAATGAAGCTGGAAGTGAACAAGGCGTTCAAAAGCCGTATTGCCCGGGAGAAGAAACAGCAGGAGAAGATCGATCTTGCGCCGGTAAGAGCCTTGCAGCCCAAGGAGCGGTCTATCCGCTATGATAATATGAAATCCGCTATGGCGGAGGAAAGCGTGATCGCCCAGATCCTCAAGGATCCTGCATTGCTGGATCAGGCTGGCGGGCTGCGTGGGGAGGATTTTTCCGTACCGCTGTTAGGACGGGTGTTTGCCCAATTGCAGCAGCGTCACAAGACCGGTATGGAGGTGTCCTTAGGCGTATTGGCCGATCTGACCGGGGAGGAGGCTTCCCATCTGGCGGGCATTGGCCAGCGCCATCAGGGACCGGTCAATGAGGATGCGTTCCGGGATTGTGTGCGCACCATCCTTGCCCAAAAGCAGAGTGCAAGGGTCAGCACCGATGATGACCTGCTGGCCCTGCGGGAAAAGCTGAAAGAAAGAAAAGGAACAAAAGCATGAGTGCTGTGCTTTTTGAAAAAACTGAGAATATGTCACAGCCCGGCCCGGAAGAAGGAGTACATGGGTATTTGCTTCAGATCCGCCAGTTTCCTCTGCTGACGCCGGAAGAAGAACTGGAACTGGCAAAGCGCTGCGCAGACGGTGACCAGGAGGCTATCCGAACCATGGTAAATTCCAATCTGCGCCTGGTGGCATCGGTGGCAAGAGAATACGCAGGTCGGGGCGTACCCCTTCTGGATCTGATTCAGGAGGGCAGTATCGGTCTGATCGTTGCCGCGAAAAAGTTTGACTATACGCTGGAGTACCGTTTTTCTACATACGCAACCAAGTGGATACGGCACAGCGTTTCCCGGTATCTTCTCAATCATGGGGGTATGATCCGGGTACCCCGGCATACAGCGGAAATGATCCATAAGCTGATGGAAGCCTATAGGATTTGGCAGCAGGAGCGGGGCTGTCCGCCCACCACAGAGGAGATGGCCCGGTATTGCGGTATTTCCGTGAAAAAAGCAGAGGAAATTCTGCGGCTGATCCCGGAGGTCTGCTCACTGGATGCGCCTGCGGGGGCGGATGAGGATGCTGCGCTGAAGATGCTTTTGGAGGATGTGCATACACCCCGGCCGCAGGAGACACTGATCCGTCAGGAACTGAAGCGGCTGCTGGATGAGCTTCTGGGAACGCTGACGGAGCGGCAGCAACAGATTTTGCGGCTGTATTTCGGTATGGACGACGGTGTTTGCCATACCTTTGAACAGATAGGTCAGCTGCTGGGGATTTCCAAGGAGCGGGCCAGACAGGTATATCGTCAGGCCATGGGCAAGCTCCAGCGGCTGGGTGCGGAACTGGGATTGGAGGAATTCCTGAAATGATGGAGTTTACATTTGAACAAAGTCCGTGGGAGATGGAACTATCCCGGCAGGAACAGGGAAGTTTGATTTCGGCAGCCCGGTTTCTGAGCCTTATGGATGGGGAAGATGAGCAGGTGCTGGAAGATGCGTTCCAGATGTTAGAGGGCAAGCATATTACACTGGATGTGAGCGACCTGCCGGTGATTGCTGCAAGCGGAGAGACTGCGGTGCGGCTGCGGCAGGAGCAGCAGCTTGTGAAGCATGGGGATCTGCTGGCAGATCTGGAAGAAACAGACCCTTTGCGGCTGTATCTGGAGGAACTGGCTATGATCCCTGCGGCAGGGGATATCTGCCTGCTGGCCCGGAGATATTTGGACGGGGATGAAAGCATAGTACAGATGCTTACCAATCTTTCTTTGCACAGAGTGGTTTCTCTGGCAGAGGAAATGACCGGCAGAGGCGTACTGCTGCTGGATCTGATTCAGGAGGCGAGCCTTGGCCTGTGGCAGGGAATTCTGCAATACACGGGCGGCGATTTTGAAAGCCATCGGGATTGGTGGATCCGGCAGTATCTGGCACGGGCGGTGGTTACGCAGGCACGGACCGGCGGACTGGGACAGAAGCTGCGGCAGGGAATGGAAGATTACCGGGATGTGGATCAGCGGCTGCTGAGTGAATTGGGCCGCAATGCCACACTGGAGGAGATCGCCGAAGCCATGCACATCACAACCGAGGATGCGGCGGTGTATGAAAGCATGGTATCCATGGCGAAAAACCGGCAGGCTGTTGATGCCGCAAGACAGCCGGAGCAGCAGCCGGAGGAAGAGGATCAGGCAGTAGAGGATACGGCCTATTTCCAGATGCGCCAGCGAATCGCAGAACTGCTGTCGGGGCTGAGCGAGCAGGATGCAAGACTTTTGACCCTGCGCTACGGTCTGGAGGGCGGCGCACCGCTAAATCCCCAGCAGACCAGTATGATGCTGGGGCTGACAGCACAGGAAGTGGTAGCCCGGGAGGCAGCCGCGCTGGCCATGCTGAGAAAAGAGAATTAAATTCAGTTGACAATTAACAGTGGACAGTTGACAGTTATGGTATTTCCTTCGGAAATAATTTCAATAAGTCCCCCAAAAGGGGACACCTTAACTATCAATTGTCAACTATCAACTGTCAATTGTTTGCAGAACAATCTCTGATAAACTGGTAAATGAGAATATATTAGACGTAAGGAAGGTTTTTACTTATGGCAAAAACATATGCGATCGCGATCGACGGTCCTGCAGGTGCCGGTAAGAGTACCATTGCCAAGGCGCTGGCCAGAGAGCTGGGCTATCATTATGTAGATACCGGTGCCATTTACCGGACTGTGGCATATTTTCTGGATCTGCTGGGCATCAGCCCCAAGGATGTGGACGGCGTGGAGCGCTACATTGATGAGCTGACCGTGGAGATCGAATATGATGAAGAGGGTAAGCAGCACATGCTGATGAACGGCATGGATGTGACCGATGAGATCCGCACACAGGATATTTCCCAGAAGGCCTCTTTAGTATCTGCCCACGGGGTGGTCCGGGAAATGCTGCTGGATATGCAGCGGGATGTGGCCCGGAAGCACAACGTGATTATGGATGGCCGGGACATCGGTACGGTGGTGCTGCCTAAGGCAGACGTGAAGATCTTCCTGACGGCTGCCCCGGAGGTGCGGGCAAAGCGCCGTTGCGATGAACTGCTGGCCAAGGGACAGAAGGCGGAATATAATCAGATCCTGAAGGAGATCCAGCAGCGGGATTATCAGGATACCCACCGTCCCATCGCACCGTTGAAGATGGCCCGGGATTCCGTTAAGCTGGATACTTCCGATCTGGATATCGAAGGTGTACTGGCCGCCATGAAGAAGATCATCAGGGAGAAGATTCCGGTATGAGTGTTCGTGTAGCCAAAAGCGCAGGCTTCTGCTTCGGAGTCAACCGGGCGGTAGAGCTGGTGGAGCAGGCAGCGAAAGAGGGAAAACAAGTCTGTACATTGGGGCCGATTATCCACAACCGCCATGCGGTAGCCCATTTCGAAAATATGGGCGTCAAGGTGATCGAAAAACCGGAGCAGGCGCAGTCCGGGGATACGGTGATTATTCGCTCTCACGGTGTGACCAGAGCAGTGTATGAGCGGCTGGAGGACCGGGGCGTGGAGATTATCGACGCAACCTGTCCCTTTGTGAAGCGGATCCATGGAATCGTCAGCAATGCTGAAAGAGAAGACAGATTGCCCGTTATCATTGGTACGCCTACCCATCCTGAGGTGGAGGGGATTGCCGGCTGGTGTTCCGATTGCAGGATCTTTGATTCAGCAGAAGCTCTGCAAAGTTGGATAGAAAGCGGCGAAATCAGTCCGGATTTGCCAATTTGCATGGTTTGCCAGACAACATCCACAGAATCTTTGTGGAAATTGTGCGCTCAAATTGCAAAAAAACAGTTTACTAACGTAAAAATTTTTGATACAATATGTAAAGCTACTGAATCCCGGCAAAGCGAAGCAGCAAAATTGAGTAAGATTTGTCAGGCTATGGGCGTTGTAGGAGACACCCACAGTCCCAACACGGGCCGCCTCGCAATGATTTGCCGGGAACACTGCGACAGGGTTGCTCTGGTGGATAATGCATCGGAACTGGATCCGGAATTTTTCCGCGGTGTGCATGCTGTTGGAATCACGGCTGGCGCGTCTACGCCGGCGTGGATTATAAAGGAGGTCAACAAGACTATGAGCGAAATTACTAATGTTGAGGCTGTGCAGGAGGAGAACTTTGCTGAACTTCTCGAACAGTCCATCAAGACTTTAAATACAGGAGATAAGGTTCTCGGTATCGTCACCGGTATCGGCACCACTGAAGTTCAGATCGATCTGGGCACCAAGCACGCCGGTTACATTCCTTACGACGAAGTCAGCGCCGATCCTTCTGTAAAGCCTGAGGATATCCTGAAGGTCGGCGAAGAGGTCGAGGTTTTCGTTGTTCGCGTTAACGATCAGGAAGGCACCTGCCAGCTGTCCAAGAAGAAACTGGACGGCATGAAGGTTTGGGACGACATGGCCACTTGGTGCGAAGAGAAGACCACCGTTGACGGCACTATCACCGAAGAGAACAAGGGCGGTCTGGTTGCCAATGTAAAGGGCATCCGTGTCTTTATCCCCGCTTCCCAGTCCGGCATCGCCAAGGGTGGCGACATGGCAGGTCAGGTGGGCAAGGCTGTGCAGCTGAAGATCACCGAAGTGAACCGGGCACGCCGCCGCGTGATCGGCTCCATCCGTGCTGTTTCCTCCGAGGCTCGTAAGGCTGCACAGGAGAAGATCTGGAGCGAGATCGAAGTTGGCGCCAAGTACCATGGTACCGTTAAGTCCCTGACTTCTTTCGGCGCTTTTGTGGACATTGGCGGCGTTGACGGCATGGTTCATGTTTCCGAGCTGAGCTGGAACCGGATCAAGACTCCTGCTGACGTAGTGAAGGTTGGCGACGAGATTGATGTTTATGTCATTTCCTTCGATGCTGAGAAGCGCAAGATCTCTCTGGGCTATAAGACTGCCGAGATGAATCCCTGGAATCAGTTTATGACGGGTTACAGTGTTGGTGATGTGGCCACCGCTAAGATTGTCAAGCTGATGACCTTTGGTGCATTCGCTGAGATCATCCCCGGCGTTGACGGCCTGATTCACATTTCCCAGATCGCTGACAAGCGCATTGGCAAGCCTGAGGACGTGCTGAGCGAGGGCCAGGAAGTGCAGGTCAAGATCACCGAGGTAGACGCTGAGAATAAGCGCATCTCCCTGTCCATCCGTGCCCTGCTGGAAGAGGCTCCTGCTGAAGCAGAGGCTGAGGTCGAGGTTGAGTAATTTGCACCATACATACCGGAGCTGACCAGTTCGGCTCCGGTATTTGTGTTATTGGCGGTAAATATTTGTATTGTTCGGGAGGTTTTTATGGTCAAGCATATTGTGATGTACACCCTGAAAGAGGGCGTGGATAAGGAAGCGGCAATTCAATTGATCGCTTCTGTGCTGGAGCCGCTGGTGGGTAAGATCCCCGGCCTGCTGCATATGGAGATCCGGCCTGCCTATCAGGGCATGGATTATGTTCTTTACTCCCGGTTTGAGAGCAAGGAGGCTTTGGCCGCCTACAGAGAGCATCCGCTGCATCTGGAGGCAAAAAGTCATTTTCATCATTTTTTGGATAAGCGCGTCAGCGCGGACTATGAACTGTGAGGTAGCATTATGAAAGCAGTTGTTACGGTAGTAGGCAAGGACCAGGTTGGCATTATCGCGTCAGTGTGTATGAAGCTGGCATCTTTTAATGTGAATGTACTGGATATCAGCCAGACTGTTATGCAGGGATATTTCACCATGATGATGGTGGTGGACGTGAGCGCAAGCACGCTGCCTGTGGCAGAACTTGCAAAGCAGATGGAGGAAAAGGGCAAGGAGATGAACCTGTCCATCCGTCTGCAGCGAGAGGACATTTTTGAAGCCATGCACCGGGTGTGAGGTTAAGCTATGCTGAATATAAAAGATGTTTTATATACCCAGGACATGATCGACAAGCGCCACTTGGATATCCGTACCATTACTATGGGAATTTCCCTTCTGGATTGCACCCATGAGGATGTAAATGTCTGTGCCCAGCGGATCTATGACAAGATCACCCGCCGGGCAGAGAATCTGGTAAAGGTGGGGCAGGAGATCGAATGGGAATTCGGCATTCCCATCGTCAACAAGCGCATTTCCGTGACGCCCATTGCCTTAATTGGCAACGGCTGCAATACGAATTCCTACGTGCCGCTGGCTATTGCCATGGATAAGGCGGCAAAGGAATGCGGCGTAAACTTTATCGGCGGTTTTTCCGCACTGGTGCAGAAGGGCTGTACAAAGGGCGACTGGATTCTAATGGATTCCATTCCCGAGGCCATGGCCGCCACAGAACGGGTCTGCGCCAGTGTGAATGTGGGCTCTACCCGGGCAGGCATCAATATGGATGCGGTAGCGAAAATGGGCCGGATCATTAAGGAAACGGCACAGATCACTGCTGACAACGATGGCTTGGGCTGTGCCAAGCTGGTGGTGTTTGCCAATGCGGTGGAGGACAATCCCTTTATGGCAGGCGCGTTCCACGGTGTGGGCGAACCGGAGTGTGTGCTGAATGTGGGCGTATCCGGCCCCGGCGTGGTGTACCATGCACTGCAAAGTGTGAAGGAGCAGCCCTTTGACGTGGTGGCGGAGACCATTAAAAAGACAGCCTTCCGGATCACCCGTATGGGTCAGATCGTAGGTGTTGAGGCATCCAAGCGGCTGGATGTGCCCTTTGGTATTGTGGACTTGAGTTTGGCACCTACCCCGGCGGTAGGCGACAGCGTGGCCAGAATTCTGGAGGAAATGGGTCTGGAAGTTTGCGGTACCCATGGCACCACCGCTGCGTTGGCAATGCTCAACGACGCGGTGAAAAAGGGTGGTGTCATGGCCAGTAATCACGTGGGCGGCCTGTCCGGCGCATTCATTCCCGTGTCTGAGGACGAGGGCATGATCGCGGCGGCGGAAGCCGGTGTCCTGCAGCTGGACAAGCTGGAGGCTATGACCTGCGTTTGCTCTGTAGGCCTCGATATGATCGCGGTTCCCGGCGATACTTCTGCGGCAACTATTTCTGCAATCATTGCGGATGAAGCGGCTATCGGCATGGTCAACTCCAAGACTACCGCTGTTCGTATCATCCCCGCACCCGGCAAGGTGGTGGGCGACAGAGTGGAAATGGGCGGCTTGCTTGGCAGCGCACCGGTGATGCCTGTCCACGAGCAGTCCAGCGAAGCTTTTATTGCCCGCGGCGGCCGGATCCCGGCACCGTTGCAGAGTTTGAAGAACTAAAAACAACCGGCGTTGGCTGTCAGCCAACGCCGGATTACTATTATTTCAGAGTTTCCATCACAGCTTTGATTCTTGCCACGGTTCTGTCGTAGCCCAAAATCTGCATGACAGTATACAGGTCGGGAGAGTTGGTCTTGCCGGTGACGGCCTGACGGATAAAGGTGGAGATGTCGGCAACAGTGCCGGGGAAAGCGGTGGGATCAGCCTTATAGGCCTTCATGTCGGTAGTAAAGCCCATCTCCTCGGTGATTGCTTTGACCTTATCAAACCAGACACCGGAGTCATCGTTGATATCAAATTTTTCCAGAAACTTGGCAAGGGCGGTAAAGATGGTCCCTTTGCTGAATTTCTCATCAAACACGGGAGTTTCCAGATATTCATCGTAGAAGAAGCCCATGTAAGGCTTGGCCTCCTGCCATGTGGCCAGATCCTTGCGGGGCTTTTTGCCGCCGCGGCCGATGGCAAGAATAGAGGTGGCGTAAGCGGGATCGGCGGTCAGCTTCCGGGCAAAGTCCGGGTCAAACTCCTCGGCCCACTGGCTCAGCAGAGTGTAGACCTTGGCGGCATCCATCTTGGCGATCTCATTCTTACTTACGTCGGTCAGCTTGGCGTAGTCAAACAGGCTGCCGGCAGGATTCAGCTTCTTGGGGCTGAACTTGAAATCATCAGCGGGAGCGGTGGGATTGGCCCGGCGCCAGTCCTCAAAGTTGGAGTTCAGCACGGTCATAATGTATTCGTAGACCGCCTCCACAGGGAAACCCTCGGCCTTGTAGAAGGTCAGTGCCAGCTCCGGGTCTTTCCGCTTGGAGAGCTTGCGCTTGGAGCTGCCGTCCATCTTCATCAGCGGGCCGATGTGGACATACTTGGGCAGCTTGAAGCCCAGTGCCTTGAACAGCTGAATGTGGAAGGGCAGGGTGGGCAGCCACTCATCGCCGCGAACCACGTGGGTGGTGCGCATCAGGTGGTCGTCCACTGCATGGGCAAAGTGGTAGGTGGGAATGCCGTCGGACTTGAGCAGAACATGGTCTACATCGTTTTCCGTAATGGTCAGCTTGCCCTTTACCAGATCGTCAAACTTAAACTGGTTCTCGATGGACCCGGTGGAGCGGAAACGAAGTACCCAGGAATTGCCCGCAGCAAGCTGGGCCTGAATATCCTCCATGGGGCGGTCACGCCACATGGCGTATTTGCCGTAGTAGCCGGTAGTTTCCTTGTTGGCCTCCTGCTGGGCGCGCATGGCGGACAGCTCCTCTTCTGTACAGAAACAGGGGTAGGCCATACCTTCCTCTACCAGCTTTTTTGCATAGACATGGTAGATAGCGGCACGCTGACGCTGACGGTAGGGGCCGTAATTGCCACTGTCGCCGTCGATGGTAGCGCCTTCGTCGAAAGCAATGCCGTAGTGCTTCAAAGTGTTAATGAGAACTTCCACCGCACCGGGGACTTCCCGCTTGGCATCTGTGTCCTCCACACGCAGGAACAGCACGCCGCCGGACTGGTGGGCCATGCGCTCAGCGGTCAGACCCATCACCAGATTGCCTAAGTGGACAAAACCGGTGGGGGAAGGAGCCATACGGGTGACCACAGCACCCTCCGGCAAATCTCTCTGGGGATATTTCTCTTCCAGTGTTTCCGGGGTGTCGGTCACATTGGGAAAAAGCAGTTGGGCTAAAGCTTTATAATCCATAAATATCAACCTCTACTAAAAATTCTTCCAATACTATACCATACATGCCCCGGCAAAGTCAATTTCCCATTGCGTTTTTCTGCGTGCTATGTTAAAATACAGGAAAATTCCCGGAAAAGAGGAAATGAAAATGGAAGAAATCGTTCAGAAAAAGAGAATGTTATCGGGCATTCAGCCCTCCGGTGACCTGCATCTGGGCAATTACTTAGGCGCTATCAAGAACTGGAGCGCCCGTGCCGAGAGCTATGAATGCTTCTACTTCATGGCGGATATGCACACCATCACCGTCCGGCAAACCCCTGCTGACCTGCGCCGCCGTACCCTGGAGCAGCTGGCCCAGTACATTGCCTGCGGTCTGGATCCGGAAAAGAACACCCTCTTTGTCCAGAGTCATGTGCATCAGCATGCGGAGCTGGGCTGGGTGCTGAACTGCTATACCATGTTCGGTGAGCTGAGCCGTATGACCCAGTTTAAGGATAAGTCTGCCAAGAACGCGGAGAACATCAACGGCGGCCTGTTTACCTATCCTGCTCTGATGGCGGCCGATATCCTGCTGTACCAGCCGGATCTGGTGCCTGTGGGACATGACCAGAAGCAGCACTGCGAGCTGACCCGGGATGTTGCCCAGCGGTTTAACAGCATTTACGGCGATGTGTTTAAGATCCCTGAACCCTTCATTCCCGAGACCGGCGCCCGTGTTATGAGTCTGAACGCCCCGGACAGCAAAATGAGCAAGTCTATGCCCGAGGGCTGCGTGTTTATGATGGAAAGCCCCGACGATATTCGCCGGAAGTTTAAGCGGGCCATCACCGACTCCGATACGGAGAACTGCATCCGCTTTGATGTGGAGAATAAGCCCGGCGTGGCCAATCTGATGTCTATTTACTCTGCGGTTACCGGCAAGTCCTATGAGACCATTGAAGCAGAGTTTGCCGGACAGGGCTACGGCGCGTTCAAGCCTGTGGTTGGCGATGCGGTTATCGAGACTCTGCGGCCTATCCGTGAGGAGGCTCAGCGCCTGCTGAAGGATAAGGCTTATCTGGAAGGCGTTTACCGGGCCGGTGCCGAGAAGGCAGCCTATGTGGCAGAAAAGACCCTGCGTAAGGTCTATAAAAAGATCGGCTTTTTGGCAAGATAAAGTATTAAGGAACTGTAAAAAACGCATATTTATTTATACAGCTTCAAAAATATATGATTTCGGCGGGAGTAAACCCCCGCCCTACGATGCCATTTGGACATTTTGTAGGGCGGGGGCTTGCCCCCGCCGTCTTATTTTTTTGTTTTGCAGAGGCCGTAGGGTCTGCCCTCCGGCAGGCCCAGAATATAGTCAGCACTTACTTGATAGTAGTTACAGAGAATGTAAAGCCTGTCTAAGGGCAATGGCCGCTTGCCTGCTTCGTAGCTGCCGTAATATTGTTGTGTTGTTCCTAAAACTCTCGCAATATCTTCTTGTGTTTTGTCTGCATCCTCACGTAGGTCCCGCAATCGTTTTGCATAATCCATTGTAATGTTACCTCCTGTCAATTACTTTATAAAAGTATACCATATATGATTTATTTTTCTTGACTTTAAATCACATGTGGTTTAAAATATAGTTTGTATAAAGCATAACCAAATAACAAGGAGGTAAAATGATGAACCCTTATGTAGAAAAACTGAAAACGCATCTTATGGAGCAGACACAGAATTATGGATATAGCAATGCATCATCCTTGCTGGAAATGCTGTATTGCTTCTACACTTCGGAAAATCCAATCGATAGCGAAAGTATACGCGCCCGATTTGAAAGTATGGATGATATTCTTTCAGCCTTATCGCTAAAAGAAAATAATGAAATATTTGGGCTGACATGTGATCTTTGTATGGAGTATGAGCGCCGCGCTTTTTTAGAGGGGCTCCATGTAGGGGTGCGGTTGATCACGGAGTTGTCAGAAATGCGGTTGTAGTGGACGGGGTTTCCATCCCGGAATCTAAAATTCAAAAAAACGATCGGTCACAGCCCACATCCCTTACGCGATGCGTTCTGTGACCGATGGATTCTCCCACGGCCTAAGGAACAGTCCACCGGACTGTTCCTTACCCTCCCTTCGGTCGGGCCGGCCTTTCGAATCCCACTCTCTCCGCCAATAACAAAACCCACACAAGGCGGTTTTTTTTTTGGCGGAGAGAGTGGGCTTCG
>JAZNPV010000107.1:0-38943 GCA_045589835.1 Faecousia sp. | reverse complement strand
GGCGGCACAGCACTGGCAGGCGGCGGCTATGAATACTATGGCGTATCGGATCCGATTCCGGCAGCAGAGCTTGGCGAAACCATCTATGCATGTCTGGTAGCGAAAGATGCGGAAGGCAATATTACAGCCTGCAGCGGCGTGATCGCCTACAGCGCAGAGCAGTACGCAAGCAATATGCTGAACAAGGACACAACAAGCAACGAACTGCAGGAAGTCGTAAAGTGGATGGTTGTTTACGGCGAGCGTGCGAAAGAACTCTTTGCAGAGTAAGAAAGAGGTGTAAAAAGTGAAGCATTTCACAGAGCCTGAAGTTCAGGTAAATACATTTTGTGTTGAAGATGTAATGACTACATCCAATCCCAATTATGAATTGCCCAGAGACTAAGCAGTATCAAACAACCCGAAGGAAACTATGAAACCAGCCCCGGCGGCCCAAACCGCCGGGGCATTTCCCAAGAAAAGGGGGCAGAAGTTGCGAAAGAAGACAATGCATATACTGATAGGGCGACTGACAGCGATCCTGCTGGCGGGACTGGTGTTTATCGCGCTGCTGCCGAAAATCGGCCAGGAACTCACCGGACAAGGACCAACAGAAACCGGCACACAGCAGACCCAGCAGGCCGGGAACGAGGACAGCGGCAAAGAGCAGCCCGTGACCGGGAACAAGAACCCCACATCGGAAAAAGAGACTCAGGGTGACCAGAAAATTGATGGGGAGATAACGCCTGCAACTGACGCGAAGCAGCCTGAAAAGGAGCCCACGAAAACACCGGCTGGAACCGGCAGCCAGCAGGACAAATACGAAACACCCCGGGATTACAGCTAAAAGAACGGTCCTTTGGATATAAAACCGATACCTGACTGATACCGATGCGCAATCAAGATGCACCCACGTCATGCGCAAGGTATAATGCCCAACGGGGCAGCGGGTTTTCCACTCCCGCTGCCCCCATACAAACCAGCACCCCCGGCAGGGAAATTCCTGCCGGGGAAATTTTACAGTTTTTTAAAGAATCTTATCTGATTTACCCTTGGAAACAATACCGGTTTCTGCTATAATATACATAATATGTTTTAGGGTTGGATGGTGATTGGGCTTGAAGGAGCTTCGCTCGAAAATTGTGGAAGCATTGGTTTCCGCACTGCCGATCACGCTGATCGTATATCTGATCTCTTTGCTGCCATGGTTTAACTTTACCGCGGTGGAATTGATCACATTTACTGTCAGCGCGGTACTGCTGGTGCTGGGCATTGGACTGTTCAACATGGGTGCGGATCTGGCTATGACGCCTATGGGAACCCATGTGGGCGCGGGACTTTCACGGCAGCGTAAGCTATGGCTACTGCTGCTTGTTTGCTTTGTATTGGGCATGCTGATTACCATAGCGGAACCGGATCTGCAGGTTCTGGCCGACCAGGTCAGCTCCGTGATGAACGGAACGCTGCTGATCTACACGGTGGGTATCGGTGTTGGTGCGTTCCTGATCGTGGCTATTTTGCGCATTGTGTTCAAGCGGCGGCTTTCCAATATTCTGATGCTGTTTTATATGCTGCTGTTTGCGTTGGCACTGCTGCTGGCGGTAAACGAAAATCTGGATCTATTGCCTATGGCATTTGATTCCGGCGGCGTGACTACCGGCCCCATTACGGTGCCCTTTATCATGGCGCTGGGTGTTGGTATTTCCAGTGTTCTGGGTGACCGCCATTCTCAGGAAAACAGCTTTGGCCTGGTGGCCCTGTGTTCCATTGGTCCTATCCTTGCAGTGCTGATGCTGGGCCTGTTTTCGGGGAATAATCTTTCTTATCCTGAGCCTTCCTATCCTGTCAGTTCGGACATTCTGGGTGCCTTTACCCATGCAGCGACCCATGCGGCAAAAAATGTGGCTATTGCTTTGGGGCTGATTATCCTGTTCTTTTTGATCTGCCAGATCGTATTTCTCAGGCTGCCCAAGCGCCAGCTGATTAAGATCGGTATTGGCGTGCTGTTTACATACGTTGGTCTGGTACTGTTCCTGACAAGCGTGGAAGTGGGATTCATGCCCATTGGCTATAAGCTGGGCAATTCTCTGGCCTCCATGAATAAGTGGCTTCTGATCCCGCTGGGACTGATTATGGGCGTGCTGGTAGTGCTGGCTGAGCCTGCCATTCATGTGCTGAACAGTCAGGTGGAGGATGTGACCGGGGGCTACGTGACCAGGAAGGCCATGCTGACCGGATTGTGCATTGGTGTAGGCGCGGCAATCACGCTGTCTGTGATCCGTATTATTTTCGATTTTTCTCTGGTGTATTATATTATTCCCGGCTATTTCCTGTCTTTGGCCCTGTCGCTTTTTGTACCCCCGGTGTATACGGCGATCGCTTTCGACTCCGGCGGTGTGGCCAGCGGACCAATGACTTCCGGCTTTATCCTGCCCTTTGCCATTGGTGCCTGTGTGGGATGCCAAGGCTCCGATGCAGTGCTGCGGGATGCATTTGGCGTTGTGGCGCTGGTTGCCATGACACCGCTGATTACCATTCAGCTTCTGGGCTTCCGGGCCATCGTTTCCAACCGTGTAAAGGAACGCCGGGCCATGAAGAAGATTCTGGATGCGGACGATCAGCAGATCATCAATTTTATGTAAGGAGGTACAGCTATGGCCAACACAGTAAATGAATCCGCCATCAAAAAGCTTAAACTCCTGTTTACGGTGGTGGACCGGGCAAAAGCGGAATTCTATCTGGATGTACTCAGCCAGTTTGAGGTGAATTTTCAAATGTTCACCGGCGGCAAAGGTACGGCAAACTCAGATCTGATCGATATGCTGGGACTGAATATCCACAAGGCTGTACTGCTGGGGGTTGTCCGGGAGGATATGGTGGATCCCATTATGACATGTCTGGAAGAGAAATTCCGCACCATCAAAAAGGGAAAAGGCATTGCCTTTGCGGTGCCCCTGTCCAGTGTGATCGGTGTAAACGTGTATCAGTTTTTAAGTAACAACAAACAGGGAAGAGAGGTCTGAGTATGACGACCAATAACCATGAAGTGATTTTTGCCATCGTAAACGCAGGATTTGCGGAAGATGCCATGGAAGTTGCCCGGGAACAGGGGGTTCGGGGCGGTACCATCTTAGGCGGCCGCGGTGTGGCCCGTGAGGATGAAGCGGCGTTCTTTGGTATTACCATCCATGCGGAGAAAGAGATTCTGATGATGGTAGTGGAGAAGTCTATCCGGGACAATGTACTCAATGCCCTCTATAAGCGCATGGGTATGGAAAAGAAGGCCCAGGGCATTGTATTCAGTCTGCCGGTTTCCGACGTGGCAGGTCTGGTAAAGCTGCCGGAGGAAACACAGGAATAAAGAAAAAGGGTCTGTTGCTTATTTTGCAACAGACCCGATTATCATTTATAGGGAACTATACACTTCTTAAGGGTATTGTTTCCAGCAGCTTTAGGCCGTAGTGCTGAACCAGATCCATTGCGATAGCTTCCTGCGCCGGATCGGATACATTTTCCGGGCAGTGGGCATCCATACCCAGCACCACCTTGCAGCCTTCCTCTGCTGCCAGTTCCCAGAAAAGCTTGGCAGGATAGTGCCGGTTTTGGCCGATGCCATAGAAGTTGATTTCCACGGGTGTATCTGTGTCCAGTGCTGCTTTGCAAAGCCTGCGCATATGCCTGTCATAGATTTTGCGTTCCCCTATATAATGAATCAAGTCGGGGTGGGCAAGGCAGGAAAAAAGGCCGGTTTCCATGGCGGCAATTGCCTGATCGCAGTAGCGCTGCAATATTTTTTCGTCTTCGGTAGGCGCGCCGCTGTAAGGCTCATTCATCTCATTGCCGATCCAATGCTGTCCCAGAATCAGATACTCAATGCCCTTATCCTGCAAACGCAGCATCAGTTCGTCAAAAATAGCGGGATAATACTCCACCTCAAGGCCGAGGGGGATGCTGATTCTGTCAGCATATTGAGATTGCAGATCCCGGATGGCGGTGCAGTATTCATCCAGCTGATCGGGATACATGCGCATGTGACTGTAGTAGCTGCCTTCAAACCATTGTGGGGTATGGTCGGAGAAACCAAAGATCTTCAATCCCCGGGCAATGGCATTGTCTATATACTCCGTTTCCTGTCCCCATGCGTGACGGCACCGGGGCGTGTGGGTGTGGTAATTGGCAATCATGGGAATTCCTCCAAAACTGCCCGCAGATTCCTCTGCGGGCAGACAATTTACGAAGCGACACAGGTCTGTAAGCCGGGTTCTGTCTTGACAGCCATCTATCTAGTCCCGCAATCACTCACGGGATCCAGCCGCCTCCCCGGGACGATCGGGCAGATCATGTGTCCCTCCACGGCGTTGCTCCGGATAGAGTTTACAGCACCCCAATGTTCCCATGGGGCGGGTGCGCTCTTACCGCACCTTTTCACCCTTACCTCGTCGGTTCACGCATATAAACGTTCCCATTGCCACGCGTGGCAATGGTCACACTATATGCGGAACCTCCTCTCCCCACCAAACCCGCTTGCGCTGGGCTTTGATGGGGACCCCATTTATTGGGGAGGCGGTATATCTCTGTTGCACTTGTCCTAAGGTCACCCTCGGCAGGCGTTACCTGTTATCCTTGCCCTGTGGAGCCCGGACTTTCCTCACCTGGGTGCTTTCGCAGCCCAGCCGCGGCTGTCCGACCTGGTCGCGAAAATATTGTACTGCATGAAAGCCGTAATGTCAAATGTCTTGCAAATTCTTTCCAGAGAGGATATACTATAAAGTAAGCTTAATCTTGAAATCACAGAGGTATTTTGGATGATGACACGGTTTGAACAGTATTTTACATCCCTGCAGGGCAAGCGCGTCGTTGTGCTTGGCCTTGGTGTCAGCAATCGGCCGCTGGTACGGCTGCTGCTGGAGTTCGGCTGCACAGTAACAGCCTGCGACAAGACCCCCAGAGAGAAGCTGGATGATGAGGTTTTGGAACTGGAGAAGCTGGGCTGTACACTGCGGGTAGGCGATACATATCTGGACGGTCTGCAGGCAGATGTGGTTTTCCGGACACCCGGTATGCATCCTAACATCCCTGCTTTACAAAAGCTTCGTGATGGCGGAGCGTTTGTTACCAGTGAAATGGATGCATTCTTCCGGCTGTGTCCCTGTAAAATTCTGGCGGTGACCGGCTCCGATGGAAAGACTACCACCACCACCCTGATTTCTGAGATGCTGAAGGCAGAGGGCTACCGGGTTTGGCTGGGCGGCAATATCGGTACACCGCTGCTGCCCCTGTGCCGGCAGATGCAGGATACCGATTATGCGGTGGTGGAGCTTAGTTCGTTCCAGCTGATGGATATGACCTGCAGCCCCCATGTGGCGGTGGTGACCAATCTGGCACCCAACCATCTGGATGTGCATAAGGATATGGATGAATATGTGCAGGCAAAGAAGAACATTTTCAAGTTCCAAAACGAAAGTGATCTGCTGATCCTAAACAGCGATAACACCATTACCGCAGAATTTGTCGGAAACGGCAAAACCCGCTACTTTGCGCGGCAGGGGCAGACCGATAACGGCGTCTGCCTGCAAGGGAATATGATCTGCCGGGACGGTCAGCCTGTTTTGGATAAGAAGGATATTCTCATTCCCGGTGAGCATAATGTGGAAAACTATATGGCTGCCATTCTTGCAACAGAGGGCTTGGTTTCCGATGAAACTGTCCGGCAGGTGGCAAAGAATTTTGGTGGTGTTGAGCATCGAATCGAGCTGGTGCGCGTTAAAGACGGTGTGAAGTTCTACAATGACTCCATTGCATCTTCTCCCACCCGTACCATTGCCGGTCTTAACAGCTTCCATGAGAAGGTTTTGCTGATTGCCGGTGGTTATGACAAGCATATTCCCTATGATGTGTTGGGACCTTATATTTGCCGCAGCGTGAAGAAGCTGTTTCTGAACGGTGCCACGGCAGAACAGATCCGCGAAGCAGTGGTAAATTGTCAGGATTATCAGCCGGGACAGCCAGAAATTTTTGACTGTGCTGACTTTACAGATGCGGTAAAGCAGGCGGCTGCAGCTGCAAAAGCAGGTGATATCGTGCTGATGAGTCCTGCGAGCGCGGCTTTTGATCAGTTTAAAAACTTTATGGAGCGGGGAAAGTACTTTAAGCGCTTAATTAAGGAGCTGTAAAGATGGATATTTCCGGTGTGACCCGCCTTGGGCGGAAACTGATAAAGCTAAAATGCTGCGGAGCCGTGATCGTGGCGGCGGGTAACGCCTCTCGTATGGGCGGCATTGATAAAATAATGGCAGACCTGCAGGGAGAGCCTGTGATCGTAAGAACTGTCCGCAGCTTTCAGGTATGTGACGCGATCCGGGAGATCGTGATTGTGACGCGGGAAGAATTGCTGGTGCCGATCATGAGCCTGTGCGCAAAATTTCCTAAGGTAAAAGCGGTAGTGACCGGTGGTAACAGCCGTCTGGAGTCGGTCCATAACGGCTTGAATGCCCTGTCATCCAAGGTAAAGCTGGCTGCGATCCATGACGGAGCCAGACCACTGGTAAGCTGGCAGGTGATCGACAGAACGGTCAGAGCGGCCAATTCCTACGGTGCGGCTGCACCGGCAGTTCCGGTGAAGGACACCATAAAGAAGGTACAGGGCGGCTTGGTTTCGGAAACGCCGGACAGAAGCTGCTTACGGGCTGTGCAGACCCCGCAGGTATTTGACTTTGATTTGCTGCGCGGTGCCCTGAAAAAGGCAAAAGAGGACGGTGCGGCGGTCACTGATGATTGCTCCTGCGTGGAGCGAATCGGATTTAAGGTGAAGATTGTGGAGGGCGACGAGCGCAATATTAAGATCACAACCCCTATGGATCTGAAAATTGCGGCGCTGCTGTTGGAGGAAAGCCTATGAGGATCGGACACGGATATGATGTACACCGGTTGGTTCCCGGCCGTAAGCTGATACTGGGTGGGGTGCAGATCCCTTATGAATTGGGTCTGGACGGCCACTCGGATGCGGATGTGCTGCTGCATGCTGTAATGGATGCGCTGCTGGGTGCTGCCGGATTGCGGGATATTGGCTGCCATTTTCCGGATACGGATCCTGCTTATAAGGATGCAGATTCCCGGGTGCTTTTGCGTGGGGTAGGGGAGAAGCTATATGCGGCAGGTTATAAGCCCGGTAATATTGATGTAACCCTGATTGCCCAAAAACCGAAACTGAAGAACTATATTCCAGCCATGATTGCTAATATTGCCACTGATTTGCAGATCGATACCGGCTGTGTGAATGTCAAAGCCACTACGGAAGAGGGCCTGGGCTTTACCGGTGACGGCAGCGGCATGTGCTGCCATGCGGTGTGTCTGATTGAAAACAGATAAGAACTGACCAAATATCACATATTTGACCTCCCGGGCATAGATTAGCCCGGGAGGTTTTGCTATGAAGTTTTGTATGATTACCTTCCGCTCCGTAACGCCTGCGCAAAGAGGCGAGGGCGTCTTGAAACGGGCGGGATTGGATTGCAGTATACAGCGTACACCCAGATGGATGGAAGAGCAGGGCTGCGGTTACAGCCTGCGGGTGCGGTGTCAGGAAGTAATGCATGGTCTTGAGCTTTTACGGTCCAATGATATACCCTTCCGGAAGGTATATTTGCGGCGGGAAAACGGTAAAGTTGAGGAATTGGCCCTATGACCTATCTGGATAATGGGGCCACATCCTTTCACAAGCCTGCGGCGGTCTACGATGGAATCCGGTGTGCATTGGAGAATTGTGCCAATCCGGGCAGAGGCGGATATACTGCGGCCATGGCCGCGGCGAAAACGGTGCTGCGCTGCAGGGAACTGGCTGGGAACATGTTTGACTGCCAGCCGGAGCATGTGGTATTCACATCCAACTGCACCCACGGACTGAATATAGCCATTCGTTCTCTGGTGAAGCCAGGAGAAAAGGTTGTGATCAGCGGCTTTGAGCATAATGCGGTCACACGCCCGCTCCATGGATTGAAAGCAAAAATTACAGTGGCGGGGCGAAAGCTTTTCGATTGGGAAGATACGCTGGAGCAGTTTGAGGATGGGCTGCGCAAGGGTGCAGGTGCCGCAATATTTACCCATTGCTCCAATGTGTTTGGATATATTCTGCCTGTTGAGGAGATGGCAGCACTGTGCCGCAAATATAAAGTTCCCTTTATCATTGACGCGGCTCAGTCGGCAGGTAGCCTGCCTGTAAAGCTGCGGGCTTTGGGGGCTGATTATATTGCCATGCCGGGCCATAAGGGACTGCTGGGCCCTCAGGGAACCGGACTGCTGCTGTGCGGAGATCTGCCGAAACCGCTGCTGATGGGGGGAACGGGCAGCGAGTCTATTCGGCAGGAGATGCCGGATTTTCTGCCGGACCGGGCAGAGGCAGGGACGCTGAATGTACCGGGGATTGCAGGTTTGTCGGCAGGCCTGCGATATCTGGAACGGACCGGGATCGACAATATCCGCATGAGAGAGGAGCGGGAAGCCAGCCGTTGCGCCAATGGGCTGGAAAAGCTGGGAATGCGTGTGTTTAGGGGGGAGCATCAGAGCGGTACTGTCTCCTTTGTTCCAGATGGGGACTGTGAGGAATTTGCCCAGGAACTGGCTGGTCAGAATGTGGCAGTTCGGGCAGGATTGCATTGCGCACCTCTGGCCCATGAAAGTGCAGGTACCTTGGAAAGCGGTACGGTACGGGTCAGCTTCGGCCATGACGCGGCTGCCTGGCAAACGGGAAACCTGCTGCTTGCGGTGGGAAAAGTAACTGCCGGAAAAGAAAAAAATTATGATTAGCTATTGCTATCGGCGGTCGGATACGTTATAATAGGATAGATAATAGGCTTAATATGCCAAGGTGTGCGCACAGGGGCATTGCTATAGAGAAAAAGCAAAAAGAGGGACGCTTATGGAATACTTGCAGATGGTTTGGCAGCAGATTTCCAATATGGAATTTACTGACTATTTGGATATCATTATTGTTGGCCTTTTAATATATAAATTGATGCCGCTGCTGCGGTCCACAGGTACGCTGAAGATCGGCGGCATGATCCTGACGGTGATCGTGGCTGCAGGTCTGACGGAAATCGTACAGCTCAACACCTTGAGCTTTATTCTGAATCAGTTTCTGGCTGTCGGATTGATCGCGGTAGTGGTGCTGTTCCAGCCGGAACTGCGCAGAATGCTGGACCATTTGAGCAGCATGAAGATTAAGCGTATCTTTGGCGTGCAGAAGCCACAGCAGGAAATGGTTCCTGTCATCGTGCAGACGGTGAGAGCCTGTGAGGCCATGAGCCATGAAAGAGTGGGCGCGCTGATCGTATTTGCCCGGGATAACCGGCTGGAAGAGTATTTTAAGACTGGCACTATGATCGACGGTAAGGTTTCCGAGCAGCTGATTCGCAATATTTTCTTCCCCAAAGCCGCACTGCACGATGGTGCTATGATCGTTCGTGATGGCCGTGTGACGGCTGCAGCCTGTGTGCTGCCCCTGTCGGAAAGTGATCGGCTCAGCGCGGATCTGGGTACCCGCCACCGTGCTGCGGTAGGCATGAGTGAGGTGTCCGACGCGGTGGTGGTGGTGGTCTCTGAGGAAACCGGTGCCATTTCTGTGGCGGTAGGCGGTATGCTCAAGCGCCATCTGGCACCCCAGACATTGGAGCGTCTTCTCCGCAATGAGCTGTGCCCCGAGGAAGAGCCGCAGGATGAGAATATTGTGGTGAAGCTTCGGCAGAAGCTCCAGAAGAAGGAGAAGGAGGGTGACCGGAATGAAAAGTAAGATCATCACCGCATTATTATCTGCGGTGATCGCCATCGGCCTTTGGGTATATGTGGTTACTGTAGTCAGTCCCGACTCTGAAAGAACCTATTATAATATTCCTGTTGTTTTGCAGAATGAGAATGCTTTAGCGGAAAAGGGCTTGATGATCACATCCAATATCCCTCCGGTAACATTAACGCTGTCCGGCAACCGGATTGATTTAAATCAGCTGGATGAAAACAACATCAATATTCTTGTAAGCGTAGCCGGTATTGTGGCGCCGGGAACCCATCAGCTTGTATACAATATTTCCTATCCCGGAAATATTCCCGGCAATGCGATCACCACGAAGGAAAGCAGCACCAGTGTGATCACGGTCAAGGTAGAGAACAAGATCACCAAGCAGGTCCCTGTGGTGATTGACTATCAAGGCTCTGTACCGGAAGATTTTCTGGCGGATAAAGAGAATCCTGTGATGGATTATGCAGCCATCGAGGTGTCCGGTCCGGAATCGGTAATCAATCAGATCAGCCAGGCAAAGATTGGTATTGATCTGGAGAATAAAAGCGAGACCATTGTGGGGCAGTTTGTTTATGATCTTTGCAATGCTGCAGGAGATCCAGTGGATGTGGCGCAGGTCAGCACCAATATTGAGTCTGTCAATCTGTCGGTGAAGATCCAGCGGGTCAAGGAGATCACACTGAAGGTTGTTCAGCTTCCCGGCGGCGGCGCAACCGCACTTACCAGCAAAGTTACCATTGATCCGGTTAAGATTCGGGTATCTGGCAGCGATACGCTGCTTGAGAAGCTGGATACGCTGGAATTGGGAACCATTAATTTGGGTGAAATCAAAAACAATCAGACTGTGACATTTCCTGTTGTACTGCCGGAGGGAGTTACCAATATAACCGGTATTACCGAAGCGAAGGTAAATATACAGTTCCCCAATTTGGGAGTGAAAAAGCTGACTGTCAGACAGATTAACGTGATCAACATTCCCGAGGGTATGGAAGTGGATATGATCACAGAGGCATTGGAACTGTCGGTGCGCGGTCCTGAGACCTTGATTGATACGATTACAGACAGTGATGTTGTTGTTACAGTAGACTGCACCAATGCACAGCCGGGTGCTGCAACCATGAAAGCATCTGTAATCTTCAATCCTCAGTACAGCAGTTTCGGCGTTATGGGTTCCTGCAATGTATCCGCGATTCTGCGTGAAGTCGCTCAGTAAACCGCTGAGGGTAATGGATAAAGGGGATTTGAGAAATTAAAAAAGTCAAAGGGGATAATACCATGATCAAAAGCATGACAGGGTATGGCCGTGCGGTGGAAACTGTTAACGGCCGGGAATTTACGGTGGAACTTCGCTCCGTAAATAATCGGTATTTGGATTGCTCTGTGCGGCTGCCCCGGATGCTTTCCTTTGGAGAGGATGCGGTAAAACAAGCAGTAAAGGCTTCTGTGTCCAGAGGCAAGGTGGATGTGTTTATCAGCGTCCACTCTGAGGACGGTGATGAAACGCAGGTGAGCTTGAACAGAAATGTTCTGGGCGGTTACCTTTCCGCCATGCGGCAAATGGTGGACGAGTTTGGTGTTAAGGATGATATCAGCGTATCTGCCGTATCCCGGCTTCCGGAGGTTTTTCTGGTGGAAAAGCCGCAGGTGGATGAGGAGCAGCTGCTGGCAGACTTGATGCAGGTTGTAAATAAAGCCATTGTAAACTATGATGCTATGCGCTGTGCCGAGGGTGAAGCTTTGGACCGGGATCTGCGCAGCCGAGGCGAAACAATTCTGGCTTTTGTGGCACAGGTGGAACAGGGCAACGGTCAGACAGTCATCGACTACCGGGCGCGGCTGGAGGCAAAGCTGCGTGAAGTGCTGGCCAATACCGCCATTGACGAGAGCCGCATTTTAACTGAAGCTGCTATTTTTGCGGATAAAGTTGCCGTAGACGAAGAAACAGTCCGTCTTCGCAGCCATCTGAAACAGATGAATCTGATGCTGGACAACGGTGGTGCGGTTGGCAGAAAGCTTGACTTTTTGCTGCAGGAGATGAACCGGGAGGCCAATACCATCGGTTCTAAGTGTACGGATGTGAATTTGGCACGGATCGTGGTGGATATTAAGGCGGAACTGGAAAAGATCCGTGAGCAGACCCAGAATATTGAGTGAGGAAATCTATGAAACTGGTGAATATTGGCTTCGGCAGCATGATCGCAGCCGGACGGATGCTGGCTGTTGTGGATCCGGATTCTGCTCCCATCAAGCGGGTGGTGCAGGAGGCTAAGGAGCGGGGCATGCTGATCGATGCATCTTACGGACGTAAAACAAAGGCCGTGATCCTGATGGATACGGACCATGTGATCCTTTCCGCGCTGACACCGGAGACACTGTCTGCCCGTTTTGAGGACAAGACGGAACCTCGGGAGGATGAACATGCATAAAGGAAAGTTATTTGTAATATCCGGCGCATCCGGTGTGGGCAAAAGCACGGTACTTACCAACGTAATGTCCAGACGGAATGATTTAAGATTTTCTGTTTCCGCAACCACCCGCAGCCCCAGACCGGGGGAGACGGATGGCATCAGCTATTATTTTGTATCCAAAGAGAAGTTTTTGGATATGATCGATAAGAATGAATTTCTGGAATACGATGCCCATATGGAGAACTACTACGGCACTCCCAAGGGGCAGCTGGAAGAAAAGCTTGCACAGGGCCATGTGATTCTGGATATCGAGCCTAATGGCGCATTTGCTGTGCGCGAAGCACGGCCCGATGCGGTGCTGATCTTTATTGCGCCCCCCTCTCTTGAGGAGCTGGAGCGGCGTCTGCGCAGCCGGGGGGATACTTCGGAGGAGCAGATCCGTGTACGGCAGGCGCGCGTACTCTGGGAAATGGAGCAGAGCAAGCAGTACGATCATATTGTTGTCAACGACCGGGTGGAAGCCTGTGCCGATGAAATACTGAATATTATTGCCCTTGCGGCAAATTAAAAATTGGAGGAACCTGATTATGCTTTACCCCCCTGTAGCAGATTTATTGAAGAATGTGGACAGCCGTTATTTGCTGGTGAATGTGGTAGCCCAGCGGGCAAGACAGATCGCCGTTGAGGCAGATGCCCTGCAGGAAGAGCTGCCGGACAAGCCGGTGACGCTGGCAATTCGTGAGGTTGCTGAGGGCAAGCTGTCTGCAAGCCTGAAAGACGAATATAAGAATTAAGCTTATGGGGTAAGGACCCGCTTCAAAGGTGCAAGCAATCTGACAGAAGCGGCTCCTTGCTTTTCATCACAGAAAACGGAGGGGCGCTATGATTGCAAAAATTGCTGTGTCGGCGGCTAATTTTGCCATCGATAAGCCCTATTCTTACTTTATTCCCCGGGAAATGAAGCTGATGCCAGGCATGCGGGTAACGGTGCCCTTTGGACGGAATAACCGCCGCACAGAGGGTGTGGTGCTGAGTGTGGAGGAAGGGCAGCCGGAAGGTCTCAAAGCAGTGGAGCGCTGTCTGGATGAAGAACCCCTGCTTTCCCGCACCATGCTGCAGCTGGCTGCGTTTTTGCGGGAACGGTATTTTTGTACTTTATATGACGCGGTCCGTGTGATGCTGCCTGCGGGGCTTTGGTTTCGATCCAAAGATACCTATGCACTGACAGAGGATACCGGCTGGCAGGAAAAGAAAGTGCATCAGGCGGATGCGCTGACGGTTTTGAATCTTTTGCATAGCTGCGGGGGACAGGCCGATGGGGCGGTTCTCAAGCAGGCAGTTGCGGATGAGGATGCCTTTGAAAGGGCGGTCAATTATCTGCTTCGGAAGAAGTGGATCACGGCGGAGCGTGATTTTTCCCGAAAGACATCGGATAAAACTGAAAAGATTGCTGCCTTGGCGGTTAGTACGGAAGAAGCCATGGAATATGCTGCTTCCAGACCCAAATCCGCTGCCATGCAGCGCAGCGTTCTGGAGCTGATGTGCAGCGTTGGCAGTGCGGCTGTTAAGGAGATCTGCTATTTTACAGGAGCCAATGGGGCCACGGTGAAGCGGTTGGCAGATCTGGGATATCTGGAGTTGAGCGAGCGGGAGGTATTTCGCTGCCGGCAGATCAAACCTGCGGAGCTTACAGGACCGCTGACGTTGAACCGGGAGCAGCAGGTTGCTTTTGCAGGTCTGGCCGCCCAAATGGAAAAAAGCGAACCGGGTGCAGCGCTGCTGTACGGTGTGACCGGTTCCGGTAAGACCTCTGTATATATCAAATTGATTCAGCGGTGTCTGGAACAGGGAAAGCAAGCGGTGCTTCTGGTTCCGGAGATCGCTCTGACACCCCAGCTTCTGGGTCTGCTTGCCGCATACTTCGGTAGTCAAGTGGCGGTTTTGCACAGCAGCCTGCCGGCTGGTGAGCGGTACGACCAATGGAAACGGGTCCGCAGCGGGGATGCGAAGGTCGTAGTAGGAACCCGCTCTGCGGTATTTGCCCATTGTCCTGATCTGGGACTTATGATTCTGGACGAGGAACAGGAACACTCCTATAAATCGGAAAATTCCCCCCGATACAGTGCCAAAGAAGTGGCTCTGTGGCGGGGTATCAAAGAAAAGGCACTGGTGCTGTTTGGTTCGGCCACGCCTTCTGTGGAAACTATGTACCATGCGAAAAACGGCGCTTTCAGTCTGTATGGGCTGAAAGAGCGCTATAATGGCAAGGCCTTGCCCAAGGTTGAAATCGTGGACATGCGTGAGCAGGTTAAGCTGGGCAATGACACATCCCTGAGTTACCCTTTGCAGGAGGCGATTGGTTATACTGCCAATGCAGGCCACCAGTCCATTCTGTTTTTAAACCGCCGGGGCAACAGTCGCGCACTGGTGTGTGTGGATTGCAGGGAGGCACCTGAGTGCCCCCGGTGCAGCGCCAGACTGACCTATCACAGTGCCAATGAGCGGCTTATGTGCCATTATTGCGGCCATTCTCAGCCTGTGCCCCAGCACTGCCCCAAGTGTGGCGGGCCGGTCAAGCGTGTGGGCACCGGAACACAGAAGGTCCAGCAGGAACTGCAGGGGATTTTTCCGGATATTGCGGTGGAAAGAATGGATGCGGATACTGTCAGCGCCAGCAATACCCATGAGACCATACTGGACCGTTTCCAGAAGGAGCATATCCCAGTTCTGATTGGAACGCAAATGGTGGCAAAGGGACTGAATCTGCCGGACGTAACGCTGGTAGGCGTGCTGGACGCGGATCTGAGCCTCTATACGGACAGCTACCGGGCGGCTGAAACCACCTTCAACATGCTGACGCAGGTGGTTGGCCGTGCAGGCAGGGGAGACACAGCCGGAACCGCTGTGATTCAGACTCAGAACGCGGGGCATAAAGTGATCGAACTGGCTGCAAGGCAGGATTATGAGGGCTTTTATGAGCTGGAGATCGGTCTGCGGCGGGTTCAGAGTTGTCCGCCCTTCGGGGATCTGGCTTATGTTATTTTCACCGGTCAGGATGAAGCCAGAGTGCTGCGCGGAGCAGTAAAATTCCGGGACAGTCTGAGTGGCTGCTTAAAACAGCCCGGATATGAAATGGAACAATGTTCTGTGCTGGGACCTGCGGCCTGTGCAGTTGCAAAGATCAATTATAACTACCGATATCGGCTGACCATCCGGTGCCGGATGACTGCGAAACTGCGCTTTCTGCTGGCACATCTGCTGAGACAGTTTTCAGCGGATAAGGAAAACAGAGGAACGGCGGCTTATGTAGATGTAAACGGATTTGACTAGAGAGAGGAATTTAGAATGGGACTGCGTAAAATTTTGACAGTAAAGGAGCCTGCGCTGCATAAAGTTTGCAGGCCTGTGGTAAATTTTGATTGGCGGCTGCGTAAGCTGCTGGATGATATGCGGGAAACGCTGATTGAATCCGGCGGTGTGGGTCTGGCTGCACCGCAGGTAGGAATTCTGCGGCGGGTGGTTCTGGTGGACAACGGGGAGGAGATTCTGGAACTGGTGAATCCCACTCTGGTGGAAACCGATGGGGAGCAGACCGGTGCGGAAGGCTGTCTGAGCATCCCCGGAAAGTACGGCCTTGTGAAACGACCCTATTACGCAAAAGTTCGGGCGCAGGACCGGGACGGAAACTGGTACGAAGCAGAAGGGGAGGAGATCGTTGCCCGGTGTTTCTGCCATGAGATCGACCATCTGGACGGTATCGTTTACACAGAAGTGATGGAACGGTACCTGACTGATGAGGAACTGGGTTCCGACGAAGAGTAATCGCATTAGGAGGAAAAACCATGCGTGTGGTTTTTATGGGAACGCCGGATATTGCGGCGACCTGCCTGAATAAAATTATTGGGGACGGCTTTGATGTGGTGGCTGTATATACCCAGCCGGACCGTCCTAAAAACCGGGGGATGAAGCTGGCCTTTTCTCCTGTGAAGGAAGTGGCGCTGGCCAATAACCTGCCTGTCTATCAGCCGGAAAACTTCCGGGAGGAAGAAACCGTGCAGCAGCTGCGGGAACTGAAGCCCGATGTGGTGGCGGTAGTGGCCTATGGCCGGATTCTGCCCCGGAATGTGCTGGATATCCCGCCAAAGGGCTGTATCAATATCCATGCCAGCCTGCTGCCTCAGTACCGGGGTTCTGCGCCCTATCAATGGGCGGTACTGGACGGTTTGAAGGAAACCGGTGTGACCGCCATGTATCTGTGCCGGGAAATGGACGCAGGTGACATGATTGATACGGCAAAGACACCCATCGGCCCGGATGAGACCGCCGGCGAGCTGCTGGATCGGTTGGCTGTGCTGGGTGCGGGACTGCTGAGCAAAACCCTGAATTCTATTGAAAAAGGAACAGCTGTTGCTACACCGCAGGACAGTACAGAAGCCTCTTACGCGCCGATGCTGGACAAGAGTATGTGCCCCATTGACTGGACACAGAGTGCCCAGAAGGTTCACGATAAAGTACGCGGCTTGAATCCCTGGCCTGTGGCAACCACGGAGATACAGGGAAAGCGGTTTAAGGTTTATACTACAGCCGTTGTGGAAGGTACTGCCGATGCCCAGCCCGGCACCATTCTGGGCCTTACCAAAACAGGACTAAAGATCGCCTGCGCGCAAGGCGCGGTGGAGATCCGCGTGCTGCAGGCTGAGGGCGGCAAGCGGATGGCAGCACCCGATTATTTCCGGGGTCATCCGCTGGAGGCATAAGCATGGGGGCAAGAGAAACGGCCCTGAATGTGCTGATTGCATGCCGGAAAGATGGGGGCTGGTCCAACGGTGTGCTGAAGGAGTATATCACCCGGGATCGGCTGGACCGCCGTGAGGCTGCGCTGGCAGCACGGCTTTGCTACGGCGTTGTGCAAAGCAGGATCACTCTGGACTTTTACCTGCAGCAGCTTTTGACAGGCCGTGTCAAGGATTTGCATCCGGCGGTGCGGGATATTCTGCATCTGGGGTTGTATCAGCTTTATTATATGGACAAGATCCCCCAGTCTGCTGCGGTCAATGAATGTGTATTGCTTACCAAAAGCTACTGCCGTAAGCAGCACAACGCCCCGGGGCTTGTGAACGCGGTGCTGCGCAACGGTATACGCAGCATGGATACACTGCAGCAGCCGGATACGCTGGAGAACCGTTACAGCCACCCTCAAAAGCTGGTGGATCTGCTGCGTTCTTATGTGGGGGAAGATCGTCTGGAACCTATGCTGGCTGCAAATAACACCGTTGCTCCCATGGTGGTGCAGGTGAATATCCTGCGCACATCAAAACAGGAACTGATCGAACTGCTGGAAGCGGAGGGCGTAACGGCTACCGCCCACAGCTGGATGGAGGATTGTCTGGAACTTGCCGGTACAGGCAGCATTGAGCAGCTGAAGACATTTCGGGATGGTCTGTTCTATGTGCAGGATCCTGCTTCAAAGCTGAGTGTTCTGTGCGCCGGTATCCAGCCGGGTAAAACATTGGCAGTTCTGGACTGCTGCGCAGCCCCCGGCGGCAAAAGCTTTGCGGCAGCCATTGCGATGGCAGGAGAGGGAACCATCATCTCCTGCGATGTACATGATCACAAGACGGAGCTGATCCGTAACGGCGCGGCCCGGTTAGGCATATCCAATTTGCAGGCGTATCAGCAGGATGCCACAGAGCGGAATCCCCAATGGCTGGATAAAATGGATCTGGTTATTACCGATGCTCCCTGCTCCGGTTACGGCATTATCCGCAAAAAACCGGATATTCGTTATAAAGATCCGGATTCCATGCGGCAGTTGCCTGCGCTGCAACTGGAAATTTTAAAAAATCAAGCGAATTACGTAAAGCCCGGCGGCTTACTGATGTATTCCACCTGTACGCTGGTTCGCAAGGAAAACGAGGGCGTTGTGGAAAAGTTTTTGAAAGCCCGCCCGGACTTTTCGTTGGAACCCTTACCGCTGCCTGCAATCTTTCCCAAAAACGAAAGCGGCATGCTGGCGCTGGTGCCGGGTGAATATGACACAGACGGCTTTTTTATCTGCCGTTTGCGGAGAAGTATATGAAAAATCATTTGAAATCCAAGACCCTGCCCGAATTAGGACAAGTGCTGAAAGAACTGGGGCAGCCTGCCTTTCGTGCCAGGCAGGTCTACACCTGGCTGCATAAGGGTGTCCGCAGCTACGAGCAGATGACCAATTTGCCCAAAGCCTTGCGGGATGTACTGTCTGAGAATTATCCCATCAATGCTCCGGAAGTGGTACGTAAGCAGGAGTCGAAAACAGACGGGACAATCAAATATCTCTGGAAACTGGCTGACGGCAACTGTGTGGAAACGGTGCTGATGCGTTACCATTACGGCAATACAGTATGTATTTCCACAGAGGTGGGCTGCCGGATGGGCTGCGCGTTCTGCGCTTCTACATTGGGCGGTCTTGTGCGAAAACTGGAGCCTTATGAAATGCTGGATCAGGTGCTGTTTACGCAGGTGGATTCCGGGTTGGCCGTTTCCCATATCGTACTGATGGGCATTGGGGAGCCGCTGGATAATTTCGAGAATGTGATGCGTTTTCTGGAACTGGTCAACAGTCCGGAGGGAATGAACATTTCCATGCGCCACATCAGCCTTTCCACCTGCGGCCTTGTGCCGAAAATTGATGAGCTGGCGGAAAAGAAACTGCAGCTGACCCTGTCGGTTTCTTTGCATGCGCCAACCGATCAGATCCGGGATACCATCATGCCGGTGAATAAGGCATATCCTACGGAAGAACTGCTGGAGGCCTGCCGCAGATACTATCAAAAGACAAACCGCCGCATATCCTTTGAGTACGCGATGATCGACGGTGTCAATGATACGCAGGAGGCAGCCAGGCTGCTGATTAAGCGGCTGAAGGGCTTGCCGGCTCATATGAATTTGATCCCGCTGAACCATGTGGAGGAAAGTCCCCTGAAGCCCAGCACCAGACAGGCGGTTATGGCATTCCAGAAAACGCTGGAGGATGCGGGGATTCCCGCAACAGTCCGCAGGACTTTGGGCAGCGATATCGATGCTTCCTGCGGTCAGCTCAGAAGAAAGTACACAAAAGAGAAAACCTGAAATACCAATGATACCGGAAGGAGTGAACGCCGAATGCAATATTGGGGACTTACAGACCCGGGCTGCATCCGCAGTCAGAATCAAGACGCATATCAAATGGAATTACTGGACAGAAACACGCTGCTTTGTGTGATCTGTGACGGTATGGGCGGCGCGAAATCCGGTAATGTGGCAAGTACGCTGGCGGTGGACGTGTTCACCCAAGAGGTCAAGCGCACATGGAAAGCGGATATGGAGCAGGAACGGCTGGATACCATGCTCCAAAGCGCGGTGAAGCTGGCAAACTTTACGGTTTACGATCAGGCCCAGCAATTCGAGGAATTTACCGGCATGGGAACTACACTGGTTGCGGTTCTGATTCATGCAAGGTCTGTGACCATTGTGAATGTAGGCGACAGCCGTGCCTATTGCATTGATCGGGATGGGATCAGCCAGTTGACGGAGGATCATTCGCTGGTACAGATGATGGTAGCCAGAGGGGAATTGACACCGGAGCGGGCCAAAAGCTATCCCGGTAAGAATCTGATTACCCGGGCCATTGGCACAGAGCCTGTGGTGTTGTGTGACATCTTCCACCGGAAGCTGGAGCGGGGCGACTGCCTGCTGCTATGCACCGATGGACTGAGCAATATGATTGACGAACAGGAGATCCTGTTTGAGGTGGCCCACGGCCTGGATAAAAAGCAGTGCTGCAAGCGTCTGCTGGATATCGTGAAGAAGCGGGGCGCGCCGGATAATGTGACCAGTATTCTGGTGGAACTTTGATTCGGTGGGAAAGGAGTTTGAGTTATGGATAAATATATTGGCCGCCTGCTGGATAACCGGTATGAGATCCTGGAAGTGATCGGAACCGGCGGCATGGCCGTTGTTTATAAAGCCCGCTGTCACCGGCTGAACCGGTTGGTGGCAATCAAGATTCTGAAAGACGACTACTTAGAGGACGAGGATTTCCGCCGCCGCTTCCACGCGGAAAGTCAGGCGGTTGCCATGCTGAGTCATCCCAATATCGTATCCGTATACGATGTGTCCACCTCCATTATGGCGGATTATATTGTTATGGAGCTGATCGAGGGCATTACACTGAAGCAGTACATGGAGAAAAAAGGGGTACTGAACTGGAAGGAAACCCTGCATTTTGCCATTCAGATTGCCAAAGCGCTGGAGCATGCGCACAGCCGCGGTATCGTCCACCGGGACATCAAGCCCCACAATGTGATGGTGCTGAAAAACGGCTCTGTAAAAGTGGCTGATTTTGGCATTGCCCGGGTTATGTCCAAGGGCAACACCCTTACCAAGGAAGCCTTGGGCTCTGTACATTACATCTCCCCGGAACAGGCCAAGGGCGGCCGGGTAGACAGCCGCTCGGATATATATTCTCTGGGCGTTGTGATGTATGAAATGATGAGCGGAAGACCTCCTTATGATGGGGATTCTCCCGTAGCGGTTGCCATTCAGCATATCAACGGCGGTGCCGTCATGCCTTCCTCGCTGAACCCCAACATCCCCGGCGGCTTGGAGCAGATCATTATGAAGGCTATGGCCCATGAGATCGGCGACCGCTATTCCAGCGCCTCCCAGATGCTGACGGATATGGACGAGTTCCGGAAAGAACCGGGAATCCTGTTTGATTACAATACACCGCCTTTGGATGCGGTAACAAATCTGCAAAGACCTCCGCTGGTGCTGCAGACGAACCGCACTACCACCGCCGAACGGATGGCCGGCAGCATGCGTATGCAGCGGCAGCGTACTACCGGTGGCGTGGTTGCCCATAATGGAGACGATCGCCGCAGGGAACGGTCACAGGCTGAGCGCAGAAGACGGCGGGAGGAACAGGAAGAGGAAAACCGCAGCCGCATTGCGACCATTGCTATTGTTGCCTGCTCGCTAGTTGCGGTGATTGCCATTGTGATTTTCCTGGTGGTGCTGCTGGGAGGCGGCGTAACACAGCCCGATGACCGGATCGAAGTGCCGAATCTAATCGGACAGGTGTTTGACGATCTTGAGGAACATCCGGATTACAGTATTATCCATGACTCGGTATATCACGACCTGATCCCGGAAGGACAGATCATAGATCAGTCACCGAAATTTGGAGAGAAAGTGGTTCGCGGTACAAAAATCAATGTGATCGTAAGCCGCGGCCCTGCCCCGGAGATCATCACCGTAGGCGACATGGACCTGGAAGGCCGCAGCAGGCAATCTGCCATTGACCGGCTGAGCAATCTGAAGCTGAATCTGGATATCAAGATCGAAGAAGAGTTTAATGATACGGTGGATGCCGGTGACGTGATCCGGGTGGACCCTCAAAATGACGTGCAGCTGACAGCCGGCATGAAGGTGACCCTTTACGTAAGTAAGGGCAAGGAGATCAAGACCGGCGTAATGCCCAATTTGATCGAGAGTCGAAAAGAACAAGCCATGAAATCTCTGGACAATCAGAAACTGGAATTGAAGATCCGGGTGGAAGAGATTCATGATTCCATTATTGCTGAAGGCTTTGTGGTTCGCACGGAACCGGAAAAAGGCGGTGACCTGGTTACAGGTCAGGAAGTAACGCTGTACGTCAGTAAGGGCCCTGAACTGGCACCGGTGCCCAATCTGGTGGGCGCGGATATTCAAATGGCTATCAATCTGCTGAAAACATACGGCTTTGGTATGCCCAGCATTGAATATGTAGACAGCAATGAGCCGAAGGATACGGTTGTCAGCCAGTCCCATGAGAAGAATGTGGAGATCGACATCAATACGAAGATCACGCTGGAGGTTTCCAAGGGTCCGAAGATTGAGCCTTCTACTCCTTCCAATCCGTCTGAACCTACGTATCCGGAAGGCACGGAATCGGTAGTCCTTGCTCTGCCGGAAGATTATATGAATGATTACACGCTGGAGATTCGGAATAACGGACAGGTGGTTGGCACCTATCCCATCAAAGCGGGTACGGCCAGCATTACCGTTAGTCTTACAGGCAGCGGAAAACAGACCTATGAATTGTGGATCGGAAATGCAATGTTTAGCTCCCAGGAGGTAGATTTTACCGCAAATGGTTGATAAAAGAACCGGGCGCATTCTGCGCTCACTCAGCGGATTTTATGATGTGCAGACCTCGGAAGGGTTGGTTACCTGCCGGGGAAGAGGCAGTCTGCGCAAGGGGCACGAATGCCCATTGACCGGCGACATGGTGCAGATCACTGTGGAACATGGCAAAGGTATGGTGGAGAAAATTCTGCCCCGGAAAAACCGGTTTATCCGTCCTGCGGTGGCTAATGTGGATGCACTGGTGATTTTCGCCGCCAATACCAATCCCGTAACGGAACCGTTTCTGATTGACCGGGTGGCAGCCATTGCTGGTGATCAGGAAGTGGATGTTTATATCTGCGTCAATAAATGTGATCTGGATCCGGCGGTGGATCTTGTGCGGATCTATCGCAATGCAGGCTTTCCAGTGATTCAGGCCAGCGCACAGACCGGTGAGGGTGTGGATGCGCTGAAAGCGTTGGTACGGGGAAAGGTGACGGCATTTACCGGCAATACCGGCGTGGGAAAAAGCAGTATGCTCAACCGGCTGTGTCCTGCGTTGAAGCTTGCCACCGGTGAGGTTTCGGAGAAGCTGGGAAGAGGCAGACACACCACTCGCCATGTGGAGCTTTACCGTCTGGAGGAGGATACCTACGTGGCAGATACACCGGGCTTTTCCTCCTTTGACACGGATCAGATGGATGTGCTGCTGAAGGAAAACCTCCAGTATGCATTCCCGGATTTCGGGAAGTATATTGGAAAATGTCAGTTTCACGACTGCTCCCACCGCTCTGAGCCGGGCTGCGCTGTCCGGCAGGCAATGGAGGAAGGGCAGATCGAGAAAACCAGATACGGCAGTTATTTGCGGCTGTATGAGAAGTCCAGCCAGATCAAGCTGTGGGAACTGAAATAAATATTATAACTGGGTCTGTTGCATATTTTGCAACAGACCCAGTTTGCAACATTAAAAGTACTGCCCATTCCTTTGCACAGACCGGCAGGCGGCGCATAAACTGTCCTATGAGTAGTTTAATCTACTTATCCCAATACTTGAACGGGAGGTAATACCATGTCTGAGCGTTGTCAGGGAAGTGTGCGCTGCAGTCCGGAGGACTTGCGGGAGGCCCTTTCCATTCACACGAAAAAAATTACGGACAGCTGCCGGGATAAGGATTGCATTGAGGATCTGCGGGTGTATCTGACCAGAGGTTCACAGGCAATTCTGGATTCGGCAGCAGGAGCAAAGGTCCGCTGTGCGGAACTGATGTATACCTACATCGATGTGGAGCCGGTGGCCTTTGACCGGAATCACTACTGTATTGATGTGACCTTCTACTACCGGATCCTTGCGGATGCTATTGTGGGCACTGCACGGCCGGCAGCCCTGTATGGTCTGGCTGTGTTCTCCAAACGGGCGGTTCTGTGTGGTGAGGACAGCAAAGCTCATATCTTTACCAGTCAAACAAGGATCGATCAGCTTGATGGCTTGAGTACCTATAACACAAATAGACCCACAGCAGTAGTGGAGGTCACGGACACCAATTCGCAAAATAGAAAAACCAACCCATATTCACTCAGTTTTTATAAAAAAGCCGTCCACTCTTATCAAGAAGTGGGCGGCTTTTTGCGAGATGCATATGTGACCCTAAAATAAAAGCCATGTAAGAATTAATTGAAATAGTTTTCGCTAATTATGACACCGCGAAAGATATTCTCAATCCTTGCATTTTTTAGATTTATGTGAATAATAGGCAGAGTAATTTCATCCCCTCAACCAGCGCGACTGGGCTCCTAAACACAAAGGCACTGTAAAGCACTATATGATTGTGACATAAAAATGGAATTTGGTCACTATAAACTCAATGTAACCATCTTTACCTATCTGCCAGTCGTTCTGCTATATTGAGCAATGCGTCAAGATCTTTTTGAGAAAGTTGTTTTGCAAGATCTCTTAATCTGCAGATAGGTTGAGGATCTTCTATACCTGCGTCAAAAAACTCAACTGGTGTTACGTCAAGATATTCGCAGATGAATAAGAATTCAGAAAAAGAAGGAAGAGATTTACCGGAAGAAATGCTTTGAATATAACTCTTGCTATGTCCCAGATCTGTACTCATTCTGTACTCAGAAACACCTTTCTTGATACGAAGCTGGGATATACGGCTTCTAACAAATGCTTCATCCATAGCCATACCACCTTTCCTTTTTATTGTACACAAATTTAATCGGTAATATTAACGAATAAACTACCGATTTTACTTGATTATTACCGATATGGGCGGTATAATAAAAGGAAGACAGAGAAACCAAACGGCAGTCAGATACAAAAAAGCATCTCTTCCCGTTTATTGGGAAGAGATGCTTTTTTTGCGTAGAACTACTCCTTCTAAGACACTGGTAGCTCCCACTTTCTCACCGCTATCATACCACTTTTCACGCGTAGATGTCAACGAAAAACACAGTCATATCAAGGGTTTTATGAAAAATCAATAATTCTGTGCCCATGTCGAATGGAATTTTTTAACATCCGGATATGAATTTTGTAAGCATCCAGCCTGTTTGTGGTCCGAAACAGGGTCATTGACCCTACTTGTAGAAAGGAGTATATTACAATGCCAAAACGAGGAGAAAACATTCATAAGCGGAAAGACGGCAGATGGGAGGCGCGGTATAAGAAAGGAATTGATGTAAACGGTAAAACTGTCTACGGATCCCTCTATGCAAACACCTACCGTGAGGTAAAAGAAAAGCTGCAGTTTAAGTTACAAGATATTGCTTCCGGTTTTGTCTGCGCTAAGAAGAACTATACCTTTGGCGACGCAGCATGTTTATGGTTAAAGGATTCGCAGTTGAGCTTGAAAGGCGCTTCTGTATATCGCTATGAGAATTTGCTCAATACACATATTATTCCTGACTTTGGCAATCAATGCATTGATCAGATTACCGGAACAGATATTAATGCTTTTCTGGCAACAAAATTGGTGTCTGGCCGTGTAGACGGAAAGGGTGGGTTATCTCCAACTTATGTACGAAGCATTATGCTTGTTATGAAATCCGTGATGGCTTATGCATCTGAAAACCGAATGTGCGTTCCATTGCAAAGTAAGATCAGTAAACCGCAACCCATTGCAAAAGAACTGCCTGTTTTGACACGAAATGAGCAGGAATTGCTTGTAAATATATGCTTAACGCAGATTGATGAAACGAAAGTTTGCGTTCTTTTATCGCTTTATGCGGGTCTGCGCATAGGGGAAATCTGTGCTTTGACATGGGAGGACCTTGATTTGGAGAATGGTTTGATTCATGTCCGCAAAACAGTATCCAGGGTTTCCGGAACAGGGGAAAATATGGCGCGGTCTACGCTGGTTATTGCACAGCCTAAAACGATCGCATCGTTCCGGGATATTCCTATATGCTCCTGGCTGATTCCGGTGCTTAAGCAGCTACGTAACGAGCATCATTCTTCCTTTGTTGCATCCTCACAGGACACGTTTGTAAGCCCTCGAACATTTGATTACCGGTACCACAAACTATTAAAAACGGCTGGAATCCAGCCGATAAACTACCACGGGTTAAGACACACCTTCGCAACACGATGCGTTGAAGCCGGTGTAGATGTCAAAACACTAAGTGAACTTCTTGGCCATACAGATGCTTCTATCACATTAAACACCTATGTCCATTCATCAATGGAAAGAAAAAGGACCCAACTAGAACTGCTCCATCAGTAGCATAAATGATTGTGGTCAAAAATATTGTCAAAAGATCGCCAAAGCCTATTGTTTTGCAATGGGTTTTGGCGGTTTTCGTTTAGAAGGAGTAGTTCTACGCAATCATAGATAACCACTAGTCAAGTATAGTCTGCCCCATTTAAGAAATGTATACATCCTATATACAGAGAAGGTGTTGATTCATGAGGGTACTATCTGAAACGTATCACAATCGGTGTATATGCTGCGGTAGACGCATACCTGAGGGTCGGGAGATCTGCCTATGCTGCGAAAAATGCAACGGTTATTCCGCTGCGTATTGGCTGGCAAAACAGATAGCAACAAGTAATGACAGAAAGAAAACGGAGAAAGACAAATGCTAAACGAAATAGATAGCACAACAGGCACGCTGTTGATCATACTAGGATTGTTTTTTGCAATCATCCTCTTGGTCGGTATCGTGACCAAGCTCAACCGCTTCACAAACGAATTGCGGTATATCAATATGGAGATAAAAAGGAATACAGGTTCACAGAAAAAGCTCTGGCAGAAGGAAAAGCGGCGGCTTTGGTTATCGCTTCTTCCATTTTTCCGCCGGTAAGGGAGGCAAATATGAAGGGAAAAGTAAGAAAGATTTTGAATGTCGTAACAACGGTCGTTGTTGTTATAGTGGTGCTTTTGGCACTCATGCTTGTGGGTGTGAGGTTATTTGGCTTACAAGTGTACTCTGTGCTCTCTGGATCTATGGAGCCTGAATATCCGGTAGGTTCTTTGATCTATGTCAAGGCAGTTGACTACAAAGAACTCAAGGTCGGAGATCCCATTACTTACCTTCTCGACGAGGACACGGTTGTAACCCACCGCATCATCGAAGTTCTGATTGACGAGGATGATCCCAATACCATCCGGTATTTCACGCAGGGCGATGCAAATGATGTGCCGGATGGCGCTTCTGTCCACTATAAGAATATCATCGGTAAGCCGGTGTTCTCTATTCCGTATTTGGGTTATGTGTCCAAATACATCCAAAATCCTCCGGGAATGTATATAGCGATTGCCGCAGGTGCAATTTTGATCCTGCTGGTGTTCCTGCCAGACCTATTCGTGGATGAGGATAAGGAAAAGAAAAAGTTCGAACAGAAATAACACGCTTTTGCGTGAAAATATATAAGCAAAAATTAATTAATATATGAAAGGAAGAACAAAAAATGAAAAAGGCAAAGAAAATCGTAGCATTGCTGCTGTGCGCAGCTCTGCTGGTGGGCGCATCCGTGGCCGGTACTGTGGCTTATCTGACTGACAAGGAAGATGTGGTTAATACCTTCACCGTCGGCAATATTGATATCAAGCTGGACGAACAGGATGTAGACGGAACTGGTCGTACGGAAGATGGAAATGCGTATCATTTGCTGCCCAATCAGACCTACACCAAGGACCCCACCGTGTGGGTCAAGGAAGGTAGCGAGGAAGCATATATCCGAATGATCGTGACTGTCAGCAACTACGACAAGATGCTGTTGGCGTTCCAGTCTGATGCTGCTTATGACGACAGCTACATCGTAACATCTGCTCCCGGCGTGGAGGTTTCTGGCAATATGGTCGTTCTGGATAATCTGGTTGACCGCAATGCCGGTGCATGGGAATGTGTGAAGTTCACTCAGGACACCACTGTCAGTACCGGCACCTATGTATTCAACTACTATCCCGGTGCTTACACCGCAACCGCCGACAACAAGGACAATGTAGTGGACTACGACAAACTGCCCGCGCTGTTTAATACCATTACTGTCCCTCAGGAAATTGACAACGAGCATCTGGCTTATCTGAACGACACCACCATTACGGTTGTTGCGCAGGCTATCCAGACTGCCGGCTTTAACAGCATCACAGAAGCATGGGATGATTTCCCCGCAAACTAAGTATTCTCCGGAAGTGATTCCGTGAATAAGTAATTACCCCAATTTAAGAAAGGATGAAACCGAAATGTACGCAAAGAAAACCAGCGCTAAGAAGATTGCGGTTCTGCTGTTGGCAGTTGTACTGCTAATTGGCGGCACCGTCGGTGGTACTCTGGCTTGGCTGTCAGCACAGACGAATGAGGTTACCAATACCTTTGCTGTAGGTAAAATCGAAATCACTCTGACAGAAACCTTTAATGCCAAGAGCGACGATACTCTGACTACTAATGACAAGTGGGTCGGCAAGATCGTTCCCGGCGGCACCGAGGCTAAGGATCCCACCGTTACGGTAAAGGCAGGCAGCGAAAAGTGCTATGTTTATGCACTGGTTGAAAACAATATGAAGATTGACGGCGTAGTTGTTGTGACTCCCAACATTAGTGCTAATGAGTGGGAAGCAATTGGAACCAATGGCAACGAGACTCTGTACCGTTACATCGGCACAAATGCTGACGCAAACAATGTTGTTAATGCTGCTTCCGCAGATGTCAAATGCGAAGTTTTTACCCAGGTCACCTATAACGGCGACAAGATCGACGAAACGAACATTACTGCCCTGGCAGCAAATACCATCATTGTCGATGCTTACGCACACCAGGCTGAGAACACCACCCAGGCAGTTGCTAACGCAGAAGCAATCAAGCACTTTGGTGTTACTGCTATTAACCCCTAATCACTAAACATTAATTGAAAGGAAGTACTATCATGAAGAAGAAAGTTTTAGCTGTCGTCCTGTGTGTTGCTATGCTGGCGATCGCCGTTGTCGGCGGCTCTCTGGCCTACTTCACTGATACGGATGCCGCTCAGAACGTCATGACCGTTGGTAATGTTGCCATCGTGCAGGACGAGCAGCAGAAGGTCATTGGTGAGGAAGTCGACGATGCAGAAGTCAACTCCAAGTATGTCATCAAGGAAAATGACAACCTGGAGACCTTCGAGCAGAACAAGAAGTTGTTCCCCATGGTAGATAACCGTGAGGACAAGACTGCCAATCCCGTTGTGGATGGCTATTTCGACGGCAGAATGGCTAATGTTGTTGACAAGATCGTTACCGTTTCCAACGACGGCAGCGAGGATGCATATGTCCGTACCATCATCGCTTTCGAGACTGCAACCGAGTATGTTGAAAATACCGCAACTGTCCGCCGTGACGGCAAGGAAATCTTCAGCACTTACATCGGCACATTGAAGGGCAAGGGCTTCCAGTGGCTGGAGAGAAATACCGTCAAGGTCAACGGCACCGAGTATGTGGTTGGTGTGCTGGTTTATGACGAAGCACTGGCTCCCGGAGCTACCTCTTACCCCTCTCTGAAGCAGTTCTTCCTATCCCCAGAAGCTGACAATGAAGTGTCCCTGATGTTTGGTACCGAGTATAACATTTTGGCTGTGTCCCAGGCTGTGCAGACTGCTGGTTTCGAGCCTGTGAAGGATGCTGACGGCAATGTGACTAAGACCGCTGCAGCTGTTGCACTGGATGCCGCCTTCGGCAATCTGGAAACCGTTGACGACACTACGTTGAGTGAGTGGCTAAACGCCGCACAGAACGGCTAATTTTTCCTGTGATCCCTGCGCCCAAATGGGCGCAGGGCATACAAGGATACCCAGAACAAAGCTGCTGGATACCCTTGTATGTCCTGCGAGAACCCGCGGGCAGACTCAATTTGTGTTCATCCTCTTTTGGATATCATTAAACCCTTTTGAAGGAGTGGTACAAAGATGAAGAAAAGAATATTCGCACTGTCTGTGGTGGCAATGTGCTTGTCGATTCTGGCGTCTATCACACTAGCTTATTTTACCGATGTGGGAACAGCCCGGAATGTGATCACTTCCGGCAGCATCAAGGTGGAGCTGCAGGAATGGTCTGATATCGGCAACGGGCTGGTCCCGTTTGAGGACACGGATGGTGTGATGCCCGGTATGGAGGTCTCAAAGATTGTCCAAGTCAAAAATGTCGGAGGACAGGCGGCATGGATTCGGGTATCAGCTGATAAGGCCATTCAGCTTGTCGACGGCGTAGAAGGAGAAGTTGACCTTTCCTTAATTTCTTACGACCTAAACACCGAGTTTTGGGCTGAAAAGGATGGCTTTTACTATTATAACACCATTCTTCAGCCAAATGAAGTAACTGAGCCATTGTTTACGAAAGTTATTTTTTCCGCAACGATGAGCAACATGTATCAAAACAGCAAGGCGGTTATTGATGTAACTGCACAGGCCGCACAGGTGGCCAATAATGGCACCAGCGCACTAGATGCTGCCGGCTGGCCTGAAGGCTAAGAGAGGAGGTAACCACAATGAAACATGGAATAAAGAAAAGAATTCTATCTCTTGTGCTTTGTATTAGCATGGTCCTGCCGATGGCCGCGGTACCGATGCCTGTTTATTCGGTAGAAAGCGAAGAAAGCATCGTACCTCTTACAAATCCGTTCACACCGGAAACAACCATTACGCTCCCCGACGGTACCACAACAAGTAGCCAAAGCTACCGAATTCCCTCTATGGTTACCTTGGCAGATGGCACCATTGTGGCTGCTGCCGATATCCGTTGGAATACCACCTTCGATGGCGGCGGTCTCGATACTCTGGTCGCCCGCTCCACTGACGGCGGTGCAAACTGGTCGTATACTGTTGCCAACTATCTTGGCGATAACGGTAATGTCTATAATGGAGGTATGTCTACTACCTTCATCGACCCCAACCTGCTGGTTGCGGCTGACGGTCAAACCGTCTATATGTTGGTCGACCTGTATGCATACGGTGTCGCACTGAACGGTGATGGTTCTCACATTCAGCCTGTTGCTGATACCGGTTTTGATGCCAACGGTAATCTGAAACTCAGCAATAATAATCATTCTAGCTACGACTACTACCTAAAAGACGGCAAGATCTATAACTCCTCCAACCAGGTAGAAGAGGGCTATACTGTTGACCCGTATTTTAACATCACTTATACACTGGCTGGTGAAAACAAAGAGAGCAATCTTTTCTTTGCTGACTCTCCCTTTAAAGTTGCACGAACTCAGTACCTGTATCTAACGAAGTCTACTGATGGTGGTGCAACTTGGTCCGAACCCAATCTGCTGGATGTCCGTGCAAAGGCCAAGGTAGCTGCTACGGAAAATGCGCTGCTGGTCTCTCCCGGTAATTCCATTACTACCTCCGATGGCATTATGGTGTACCCTGCCTATAGCTTTATCGATTCTGATCACCAGTCTCTGGCTCTTATCTACTCTGTTGACGGAGTAAATTGGGAGCGAAGCACAGACTATACTGCACTGAACTGGTCCTCCGAAGGCGCAATCGTAGAATTGGAGAATGGTAACATTCGTGTCTTCGTGCGTAATAAGACCAAACATCTGTGCTATGTGGACTTTGATGTGAGAACGATGACCTGGATCGGCCATACCGATACTGGTGTCCCCACCAACTCCAACACCCAGTTGTCTGCGATTACCTATTCTAAGACCTCTAATGGTGATCAAGTAGTTCTGATTTCCTGTCCTACCGGCCCCAACGGAGCAGGTTCTGACAATAATGATGGTTCCATGCGTACCAATGGCAAGATCCATGTCTTCACTGTAAATGCTACTGGTGAGATGACCCTGCAGAATACGGTCAATGTATTTGAGAATCTGGCTACCGGTGCGTTGAGTGACAACTATACTGAAACCAAGGGTTTCTTTGCCTACTCTTCTCTGACAGAGCGGGCTGACGGATCTGTTGCCCTGCTGTACGAAAACAACCAGTTTGGTTGGGGTGCCAGTGGTAGTAACGGCAACGGTACTTATAATCCCGAAAATGTTGACACATACTATACCATCACGGCAAGGACCTATGACTGGTTTGAGTTGCTGTATGGCAATGTTTCTGAGGAATTGAAGGTTGCCTACGAAAAACTGATGGATACGGATCTAATCGCGGATTTTGAGGCTGAGTATGAGACGCTAAGTGCTTCTGATATTGCAGAATTACAAGAATCTGTAATGTGGGATGATATTGCGGTGCATAAGTGCCTGCTGGTGTACGATCATTTCTATTCTACTGTTTCCGAATTAGAGTTTAATGCTGTGAAGGAAAAATATCCCCAGGAATATGCTTATATCCAGAATGAACCGGAACTGAAGTATTTCAACGATCAGATTCTCGAAAGAGTAAAGTATCTTGATCAGCATCCCGAGGATAGATACGTTCAGTTCGGAGACGTCGAATATGTGGAACTGCCCAGCTATACCAACGTTGCACCTTTGGTGAAGCCTGTCGTTAATACGCGCCTGCGCAGTCGTGCTACTACTGGTACATTTGCTCTTACCAAAAACGCTGTAACGGCTGCAAATGATGCTGATAATGGCGTTGTACTGGACAAAAATGTTATAAAGAATGCTGATGGCACCTATACTGTCCGTCTTGAAGCATACACCACCGGCCAAACGGTCACTGTTGTAACCGAAAGAGAAAAGCCAGTAGATATTGTTCTTGTTCTGGATCTTTCCAGTTCTATGGTGTCCGGACGTATGGATGCAGTAGGATATCAGGTAATTCAGTCAGCTGTGGCTGAACAAGGCTATCAGTTGGGCGCGGATGAAAATCTATTTGTAAAGATCGGAGACGAATACCGCGAAGTTAGTGTTACAGGTACTGATCCAACGACTACGAAACCTCAACAGTACACTGGAGATCGTACAGCAGAAGGTCTTCATGATTATTTGAGAAATAATGCATTGTACTACGAGGTGGGTGGAGAGTATAAGAGAGTCTATCCAAAGCGTACTGGTAAAGGTACTCGGAAGGATCCATATAAGTATAACTTCTACTATCAGGAGAACGGTCAGGAGAAATATATTGTTAGTACAGCAGTTTCAGGTGACGCATCAATCGATGCATTTACATTCTATACAGATGACGAAGATATTACAGTATACGAAAAGTATATCTACTCTTATGTGGATGAGAATAACCAAACTGTAAACAAAACATACAATCCTACAGATTCTATCGTAGGCGATGATAATCCTGTCTACTACACTACCTACGCATCTGGAACAATTAGCAGAGCGGAAGCCTTGATTAATGCGCTCAATAGTTTTACGAGCCAAGTTGCCAAAAAAGCTGCCGGTAAGGATGGAGATATAACCACGACAGAAGACAATGTTAACCACACAATCGCTATCGTTGGCTATAATACAGCAGGCAGTAGCACGACTGGTATCTATATGGGAAGTACAGTCAATGTTTGGAGCAATACGAACAGCATTACGCAAGCACAATATGCCGCAGCGCTCCAGGCTATGAACACGCAGGCTGGTGTGGATAATATTGAAGCATCTATTGAAAAGCTGAAGACGAGTAATGCCAGTGGTACGAATACCTTTGCAGGTGTTTCTATGGCGCATTCGATTCTTCAGGCGAATCCTCAAAAGGATGATCCCGACCGGAATCAGGTTGTTGTTATCTTTACAGACGGTCAGCCTTATGGGAGTCAAACTATCAACGGCACTTCTTACACGCCCGAAAATGCAGCTATCTATCACGCTAAGCAGATCAAAGACATGGGTGCAACAGTCTATACCGTTGGTATTTTGGATGATGGTAATGCAACCATTCCTCCGTCCGGAAAAATTAATATATTCATGCATGGTATGTCTTCCAACTACAAGAATGCTACAAGTACTAGCAACTTGGGTGAATTGACGAATGATAGATATAACGTGGATGGCTCCAATTATTATCTGTTGGCATCTAACGCAGATGATTTAAACAACATCTTCACTTCTATCTCCAGCAGTGCAACTTCCGGCGGTTCCATTACCAACCTCAGCACCGAAACGCAGATCAGAGATATCATTTCTCCCTATTTCCAGCTGCCCGAAGGTACAGTTGTGAGCGACATCAAGCTCTACTATGCTGACTATGAGGGCGAGAATAAGTGGAGCGGTGATAAGGCCCTTACCGGCGCAACCCCCACCATCATCGACGAAAAGACCATCGGCGTTACCGGTTTCGACTATAAGGAAAACTGGGTCGGCACCGCAACAGAGGGAAATACGGTTACCTATCATGGCAAGAAGCTGATTATTGAGTTCCCCATTGTGGTGGATCCTGACTTCCTGGGTGGTTCCAATGTCGTGACCAACGGCGATACTTCCGGTATTTACGCGAGCGCTGATGCAAAGGATCCCATTGAGAAGTTCGACGTTCCCGACGTTGATGTTGCGCTGGCAAATATCTCCACCGTTGTGCAGGACAAGCATATCTACCTGGGCAACACCGTTGATCTGACTGATCTCCTGAACCTGTATGTTACACGTACCGGTCAGACCACTCCTCTGCAAGTCACAGTGGATGGTATCAACAATGCCTATGTGAATCTGGAGTACACCATTACTCTGGACAACAATACTGTGGCTGTGTATACCATTCCTGCGGGCAAGACCTGGAGTGAGGGCACTTGGACTACGGAGAATAGTCAGCTGCTGCAGAATTATTTGGCAACCAAGGATACCACCTTGTTCTCAGTTACCTGTGTCATGACCGACGCAGCGGCGAACTCCGATCTTGACCCCAACTTCTCCACTGCAAACGGCACCGCTACCGTGTATGTCTACAAGCCCACCATCACCTTTAAGGATACGACCAAGACCCCGATGGAAGACTCGTTGAAGAATGCCGATGGTAGCTATAAGTACGACGCTGAAAACTATGTCTCTGTGGTTTGGAAGCATGGCGATACGGAGGCATCTTCCAATGTGGAAGGCACTGCGCCTACGCTGACCTACACTTATTCGACTCCCAATGGTTGTCTTGATGGCAATGGCCTGGTAATTACCTACAACGAGTTCTATGTGAATGTCGCGAAAGTTGAGAGTACGGGTAAAACAGGTAAAGGTAACAACCAAACAGACATTGTGACAGATATCACCAATTATGTGACCTTTGAACACTCGTCCTGTCCCAATACTAGTGGTTGTAGCTTTAATAAGAACTTGGGTGAGTTCATCATCCATCTGACGCAGGTCTACACCTCTCTGACGATCAAGAAGGTGGGTGCCGATGCCATCGATCCCAACCAGAGCTTCCTCTTCGATGTGGTTGAGGTGGATGCACAGGGCAATCCCATCGACACCACCAAGACCGTGACCGTCACGGTTCACGAGAACGGCTCCGTTACTATCGAAGGCTTGCTTGTCAACCACCGCTACAAGGTCACCGAAGATACCGACTGGTCCTGGCGCTATCTCTTCTCCAATTGGGCGTTTGAGTCCGGCGGTGCAACCGTGAGCAGCGGAACTACCAACGACGCCGTTGTGACCCTGGGATCCTCTGGCAACATCATCACCTTCACGAATAGCCGTTCCATCATTTGGTGGCTGGACGGCGATAGCTGGTGCAACAACATCTTTAAGTGAGAAAGGAGCATGACATGAAAAAGTTTTTCAATAAAAAGTTCATCGTCATCGCGGCGGTGGCGCTCCTTCTCCTTGTGACCGTTGGCTCCACACTGGCCTACATCATCGCCAGCACCGGCGCTGTGCAGAATATCTTTGAACCTTCTTATGTTGCTTGCGGCGTGGTAGAGAATGGTGCCGATCCGGTTGCTAATGGCAATGTAAATACCGGCAGTGTGAAGAACAATGTTCAGATTCAGAACACTGGCGACACGGATGCTTACATCCGTGTTGCCGTGGTGGTGAACTGGATGAGTACGGATGGCACCAAGGTATGGGCGTCAAAACCAGTAGAAAACACTGATTACACGATCAGGTATGCGGAAAACACTGGATGGGAAAAAGGTTCGGATGGTTATTGGTATTATACAAAACCAGTACCGCCGACGGAGGGGAGTAATCTGACTGACATTCTCATCAACGAAGCAAAAGTACTGAAACCTGCTCCTCTGGATGGCTACTACCTTTCCATTGAGATTGTGGCATCTGCCCTTCAGGCTAAGCCTGCTAGTGTAGTAACCTCCCAGTGGGGTGTTACAGTCGCAAATGATGGATCCATCAGCAAAAAAGGAGATTAACTATGAATACAATGATTAATAAAATAGTTGCCCTCCTTGTTGTAATTGCTGTGATCTGCAGTCTCTCTATCTCTGCTCTTGCTGCCGGCACTGTTACATATGACGGTACCGCACGAAAGTTCATCTTCGAACCCGGCAGCAACCAGTCTCCCACAGATCTGTTTTCTGACTTTAAGAATGTAATGCCCGGAGATAGTCTTACGCAGAAGATTTTGATCCGCAACGATGCATCCAACAAGGTGAAAATCAAGCTTTACATTCGCTCTCTGGGCGCACAGCAGAATACAGATGACTTCCTGTCTCAGATGAACCTGACCGTAAAGCAAAACGGTGATTCCATTATGTTCGCCGCTCCGGCAAATGAGACTGCGCAGCTCACCGATTGGGTTTACTTGGGTACGATCTACTCCGGCGGTGAGATCACTTTGAATGTCACTTTGGATGTACCCATCACTATGGGTAATGAGTATCAGGAGCAGATCGGTTATATCGACTGGCAGTTCAAAGTAGAAGAGTTGCCTGTAGAGCCTGATGATCCGAAACCGCCCTATACGGGAGACAATACCCCGGTATTCCTCTATGGGGCGTTGATGATAATCAGTTTGGCTGCGTTGATCTTACTGCTGATCGCAGGCAAACGCAAGTCACATACAAATGAATAATACATCAGCCCATCCATGTGCGCAGTTGCGGCATGGATGGGCTACGATTACTTAATAGGAGAAGAGAAATGCACAAAAGAAATATACCTCCGTACCATGGATCTTGTAATTCTGGAATGAATGAAATGCGAGCAGAACCGCAACCCCGCACATTATAAAGTATTGCGACGGAGATCGATCTGTAGATCTCTATTTATGTTGTTTTTGTAACAGCCTGTCAGATCTTTTGTTAAAGACTGCCTGTGAACACTTCCATCTAGTTTCTAATACAAGCTGCCCTCATTTCTCAGAGGTACCTGATGTTGTTGCTAGAATTGACCAGTTGCTAACCGCAGAAGAGGAAAACCAATGGAATGGGACAATGGCCAGATTTAATCGGTCAACGCTTTGGTATGCTTGTTGTAATCGGACAAGCAGAGTCCACTGCAACCGGACAGCGCAGATGGGTATGTCGGTGCGATTGTGGAAACGAACGCATCGTTATGGATTCTAACCTTAAGTGCGGAACGACCGTGAGTTGCTGATGCAAACGGTACAAGAACCTCAAAGGACAAAAAATCGGGAAGCTAACGGTCATTGGCCGTTATAGAGCAAGAATCACATTCAAGGGGAAACGATATAATCTAGGCTCTTTCGTGTCAAAGGAGGATGCCATCAAGGCACGACAAAAAGGCGAAGAAGAAATCTTTGCCCCGTTTCTTGAAAATTTAGAGCAAATCAAATAATGACATAAAAAACAAGTATACCATGTATCTGCGTTTTTTGCGGAAAACTAAATAAGATTTACAAAAAGTTCTCTTTTCCTATGCCATATGTTATGGAAAATGTTCTTGCAGGTAACTGAGAGGCTTGCAAAAATGTTTCTGGCACGCTGTAAACGTGCACAAAGTTTCCTTTCTTTATGCTCTCAGCGCTAAACGGTGTGAAAGCATCAGAAATTCGAGTGTGGGAATAAGTGACTGCCTTATTTCCATAATAAAACCTCGGTCGACGCCTAAGTTATGGTTACCGTTCCATAACAACGTAATAATTGACAGCTTAGCGGGCTTTGCGCGTCGGAGGTGGGTAGTAAGACTATTCACCAAGACGTACTTCTCGAGAGGAGGTGGTTGATATGGTACAACGATTATTCAGTGATCTATGCCATACCGTCCGCAAACAAACAATGCAGACCACCTCCGGCCGCACGGCCATAAATTAAAAACAAACGGTCTTAGGGTACCGCTTTGGCCAAACAACTGCCAAAGCAAAGCCCCACTACGAGACTTGGTAACACGACAGCCTTTGTAGGAGCAGTAAAATCACATCTTACAAGGAAGAAAATGACACAGAGAGATCTAGCCGCCAAATCTGGTTTGTCGGAGTCAATGGTCTCCAGGATGTTCAAGAATTTAAACGGAAGAGGAGATACCTTTGATCTAACAGAGCGTATGGTGTACAAGATTGCTCTAGGATTGAATCTCGGAAAAAAAGGGTTACCTAGAACTGATGGAGATCGCTTTCCCAGAGCTGTTTGAGGCTCTCGGTTGTGGTCTCACTTACATCCATTTGACAGATATGCTAAACGATAATGGTAAACCGCCTCTATAAAACCCCTCGGAATTGCCGCCGTCCCATTGATTTGGGGCGGCGGTAAATTTTTTAAATTATTTTTTGCGCCTTTGCACCTAGGTGAAATTCAGGGGGCTATTAAACTGTTATACTATGGTCAGTCAAAGGCGCTATGACTACTTAGGCTGCTACCGGCCAGTGGCAGTACTTCTGATTTAAGGAGTTGGTTATATGCTTAACCTTCGCGATCTTCGGATCGACCCGGCCAGTTTGGGCCGCAAGATGTTGCTGGTTGATGTGATGCCCGCCTATGAGTATAAGGACGGCAAACGGACTGAGACCGTTACCGGCTACCGCTATGTGGTGTGCCTGGCAGAACATCGCCTGGAAAAGCTGAGTGTGCGCATCGACGGACCTCAGCAGATGGAACAGCCGGAGGGCTTTGTGGATGTGGAGTTTACTGACCTGGTCGTGACCGGCTATGAGTCCCAAGGCAAGCTTCAATTCACTGCTAAGGCCAGCGGCATCTTCCCCGTGGATTAATTCCACCTGTTCGTCTGAGGACAATCCCGCGGGGCGGCTGGGGGTAAATATTTTTCCCTAAAGAAAAATATCCCCCGCCGTAACGCGGGAGAAGTCGTCGCTCGCATAGGTTAGTATTACCTATGCGAGCGAAGTAGCAGTAGCAAGAAGGAGAATCGAACTATGTACGAAAGCAATACCCAGTCACGCAAGTGGCT
>JAZNPV010000106.1:0-17342 GCA_045589835.1 Faecousia sp. | reverse complement strand
TGCGTCAAAAATGCTCGCAATCCACAAAGGATTCCTGCGCTTTTTTCCTTGTCTGGCAGAAAAAACTGTACTTTTCAGGTGCTGCGCAGTTTTGAAGTGGTAACTTTTTTGATTAACAAATAACAAAATTACCGGAATACTATTGTATTTCGGTAATTTTTTGTGCAGTTAAGCGGAAAAGGGACCGTTCAAAACCATTACTTCCTTGTGAAGCGGTGCCCTTAGGCGGGGTGTTCAAATTTGTATTTATCGTACTGTTTGGGGAGATATAATGAACGCCCATAGGGCGTTGTCATTCTTTGAATGACGGGGAACGGATTGCCACGCCAGTTTGCCAACTGGCTCGCAATGACGTGCTTTTCGATGATCTATGCACCCCAATCGGTGCTTTGCACAACAAACTTCTACGTCATTGCGAGGAGCGCAGCGACGTGGCAATCCATTTTCCCGCAATGCAAAGCATTGCATTGGCCGCAGGCCAATCAATAACAGAACAATAAACTGAGATTTGTAATTGTATTTAGTTCTTTAGAATGTAGCCGGCAGGATATACCGAGTGCGGATCAGCTGACCTTGGTGACGATTCTGGGGACACGGGAGATCAGCAGGGCCGCAATGGCGGTAAAGACGATCTCCGGGATCATGTACATACCGTTGTAGACAATACTGTAGACCCAGCCCAGACCCGCAGGACTCAGCGCAGCTGCAAGCTGGGGGCCCCACGCGGGGAAGCCTTCCTGCGTGAAGTAGTACTCTGCCCAACTGGAGAAGAGGATGTAGCCGGAAAGAATGTGGGTCACAAATCTTGCTCCCAGCGCAACCAGACTGCCGCACATCAGTCCGGTGCCGGGATTTTTGCATTTGTTCCGGAACAGACCGCCCAGGCCCAGCAGCGTATAGGCGGCTATATAGTCCAGCAAACACATGATGATGGCGTTGCTAATCATGGCACCGTCGCCAAAAAAGCCGGGCAGAAATGCGGAAGACACGGTCTTCATGCCGATGGCCATTTCCAGCAGCGCATAGGTAAAGGATGCCACGAAGCCCCACCGCATGCCGTGGCGGTAGGAGATCAGCACCACCGGCAGCATACTGACAATGGTGATCTGGCCGCCAAAGGTCTGCTCGGGAATGAACATCTTGGATACCAGCTCCAGCACGATGGCAACAGCCAGCAGCATAGCGCTTTCCGTCAGCCGTTTTGTTTTATTTTCCATACGAAATAACCTCCCGGGGAATTACTCCATAGGGCAATCGGAGAAAAATATATTTGCGGTATCACCGGGGGATTTTTCTGCGGATCGTTCGTTGCGTACTGCAGGAATACTTTGTGTATTGCAAAGCACGCAACGGGCGAGCAGCGGGAAAAGACCCGGCGAAACCCAAATAGATTTTTAGGAGATTGCCCAAAATAAAAGTATCGCATTGCAAATCCGTCTAAGAAATGCAATGCGATAGAGATTATCTCATAGGCACATCTTTTCCTACGACGGTACTGACCGTATCAGGTTCACGGGTCAAGGCTACAAAGCCTAATCTCAGCCGGATGCATCCGGCCCCCCGAAGATGGAGTTGTTTTGCGATCTGTGAATATTATAGCGGATATGCGCGAAATGTCAAGCCATTTGCAGAGAAAGTTCTTTGCCGCCCAGAATATGGAAGTGCAGGTGATGGACGGTCTGGCCCGCATCCGCGCCGCAGTTGGAAACCACCCGGTAACCGCCGGTCAGTCCTTCGGCGGCTGCGATCTGGGGAATGATTGCGAAAATGTGGCCCACTATAGAACTGTTTTCGGCAGTTACGTCATTGACAGAGGAAAGATGGACCTTGGGGATCACCAGAATATGGGTCGGTGCCTGAGGATTGATGTCCCGGAAAGCATATACAAGGTCATCTTCATAGACTTTGGCAGAGGGAATATCCCCGGCGATAATTTTACAGAACAGACAGTCAGACATATAAGGTCCTCCTCAAGAAAGAATACTGAAAACGCCGGTGCTGAGTACGGCCATAATAATACCGGCAAGGATCACACCAAGGCAAACAGACGCAACGGTGGACTTAAAGCCCATGTTCAAAAAGCTGGCACCCAATGCGCCGGTCCATGCGCCGGTACCAGGCAGGGGAATGCCCACAAACAGCGTCAGCGCAACAAACAGGCCGCCACGGCCTGCGGCTTTTACCATTTTCTGACCGGCCTTTTCGCCCTTTTCCAGACAGAACCGGAAGAACTTGCCAATATACTTTTTGTCGGCACCCCAGATCAGCACCTTGCGGGCAAAGAAATAAATAAAGGGAATCGGCAGCATATTGCCCAATACGCACACCAGCAGTGCGGGCAGGTAGGGCAGATCATAGCCTACCGCATAGACCATAGCACCCCGCAGTTCAATAATGGGCACCATGGAGATAAGAAAGATAATCAGATAATGCATGTATAACTCCGGAGGATCAGTTGGTTTTTACGATCACAAAGCCGTCTACCAGATTGGCAGACTCCAGTGTGCCTTCAATGGTCACAGAGCGCTCCATCAGATCGGTCAGGATCACACAGCTGTCCTTGCATTCGATGCGCATGACGTTCTTCATAATGACAGCATCCGCTTCCATTTTGTTTTTATAAACGGTGGAAAGACACATACTATAGCTCCTTACTTAATATCCAGACTGGTCATAATCAGACTCAGCCGCATATTACCCCTTTCAAAATCGGAAACGGCGGCCATTACCTGCTCATAAGCGGCGTGGTTGCCGGCTTTTTCCAGCTGGACAGCCAGATCGGCCAGTTCCTTGGCGTGGGCGGCATTGTGGCCTACCATGTACTTCATCAGGGCTGCCAGCTCTTCCATAGGCGTATGCTCACACTTGGATGCGCAGCCCTGGCAGCTGCCGGCACACTCGTGGCTGTGGGTGTGAGAATGACCCTGCTCGTGCAGATGATCGTGGTCATGGGGATGCTCGTGGGAATGAGCGTGTTCGTGGCTATGGGCATGGGAATGGGCAACACCGTCGTGGGTGTGTTCATGGGTATGTTCGTGGGTGTGGGTATGGGCATGGTCACCGCCCATGGTATGATCGTGTCCGATATGCATAGGAAAAGCTCCTTTTCATTTTTCTATTATTATACCCAAAGAAAGGGACTGTGTCAATCAGGCCAGCACTTCTTCCAGCCCTTCATGAATAGCACCGATGGAATACAGAGAGCCGAAGCACAGCACAACGCCGTCTTTACCGGCTAACTCGATAGACTTGATGACGCCCTGCCGGATGCTGTCACAGGCGGTGGCCTTGGCACCGGCACCCTGCAGGTACAGGGCCAGCTGATCGGCCTCCAGCTTCCGGGGATTATCCGGTGTGATGCAAACAAACTGCCGCACCAGCGGCATTACCGGCTTATACATATCCGCATAGTCCTTATCCGCCAGAACGCCGGTCAGGGCAATAACGGTTCTGTTTTGCAGATAGTCCTGAATGTTCTTTACCAGCGCTTCGATACACTGAGGGTTATGGCCGCCGTCGATAATGAACAGAGGATCCCGGCTCACAATATCAAACCGGCCGGGCCAGCTTACGTCCCGGATGCCGTCATAAATATTCTGCTCGGTGATGTCCCAGCCCTTTTCGATCAGCGTATCCGCAACAGAGAGGACAACGGCGGCGTTGTGCAGCTGATGGTCACCCAGCAGAGGCAGGTGCAGATTCTTTCGCGTACCGCAGTCGAAAACCTGCCCTTCCAGACCGTGGGAATGGAGCTTCAGACCATCAAAATCTGCTTTTTTCAGGCTTACATGCTTTTCACGGCACACATTTTCAAAGACTGCTTCCACAGAAGGGGTGCCCCGGTAGATGACGGCGCTGCCGCCCTCCTTGAAAATACCGGACTTGGTCAGAGCGATCTCCTCCACGGTGCTGCCTAATACATCCGTATGGTCCAGACCGATGTTGGTGATGACAGCCGCTTCCGGCGTGGGGATTACATTGGTGGCGTCAAATTCGCCGCCCATGCCTACTTCCAGTACAACGATATCGCACTTCTTGCGCTTAAAGTATTCAAAAGCAATGCAGCATACCAACTCAAATTCCGTGGGGGATTCTTCCATGGAATCTGCCAAAGGTTTTACGTATTCAGTAATTTCAATCAGATCTTCATCGCTGATCTGCTCACCGTCGATCTGCATCCGCTCGTGAAACCGATAGATGTAGGGGGAGGTGTAAAGACCGGTGCGGTAGCCTGCCTTGCGCAGGATAGAGGCAGTCATGGCTGCAGTGGAACCTTTGCCGTTGGTACCGGCAATGTGAACATATTTCAGGTCCTTCTCGGGATTGCCCATTTTGGCAAGCAGTGTCTGGGTGCGGCCCAGACCGGGGATGCTGCCCTTCCAGAACACGGAGTGGATATAGGCAATTGCTTCTTCAACAGTCATTATATTGCGCTTCCTTTCTTATATGGAAAACAAAGTTCAGTTTATCGGGCAGTTTCATTACTCCACCGTATGCGTCATCCTGAGCGTAGGCGAAGCCGAAGTCGAAGGGGAGCGATGCGACCGCCGCCTGTGGCGGAGGAAGGGAACTAAGCGAGTGGCAGCGGTCAGCAAGAAGCAAGCCTGCTTTGTCAGGCGCAGCTTCTGCTGGGTACCGCAACAGGACTCTTCGCACTGAAATACTGCTTAGCAGTAACGATAATGCGTAGATTCTTCGACTGCACTTCGTTCCGCTCAGAATGACGCATCTGTTAGATTGTGCGACTATTTAACAGCCCGATAAACACAAATTCATCTTATTTTTTTTGGCTGGGCCAGATGTGCAGACGCTCGAAAATGCGGCTCTTCAGCAGCAGGAAGGTAATGGCGATTTCCAGAACCGAAATAATGGCAAACTGGATACTGCGGCTGGCTAAATGGCCGTAAAATGCTTCCCAGAAGGTGCTGGCGGAGTAGACCCAAGCCAGCGCTACGCTTTGGTAAAGCAGAGAACCCAGTGCCACAGGGCACAGGTAAGAAAGAACCAGCCGGGGCAGACTCAGCTTATTGCGAAGCATCATGCTGAACAGACCGCCGAACAGACCGTACAAAATGGCGGGAGGGCAAAGTACGGGGTTAAATCCGTAGGGGGAAAGCAGGCAGCCTGTAAAGTCCGCCACAAAGCCCACCAGAGAACCGGCCAAGGGACCAAAAAACAGACCGGCCAGAAAAAGGGGGAACTTATCCAGAGAGACACGGATCTCCGGAATGGGGGCGAAAGAAAGGAGTCGGGCTAAAACAACGCTGATAGCAGCCAGCATTGCACAGCAGGCCAGCGCCCGGGTGGCCATCCGGCCATTGATTTTTGTGTGTTCAAACATAATAATAACCTCCGTTCATGTGGGCAACAAGAACCTGTTGCAGCGTGCCGTCAGAGAGAAATAAGAAAACCCTATGCCAGTACGCATAGGGAGTTACAGCTTATTTCACCCATGAAGGGCTCTCAGCACAAAACTGGCAGGCCTTTTACCCGACCGAGTATCGTTGCTACATAAAGGAGGACATCCTATATGGCGCAGCGGGTGCGGATACCCCATCGCGGACAACGTCCTTCGTCTGCCAGACAACTCCCCATTTTGGCAGCACTTCACGCGAGGTCTCCTACTCTGTATGGCCCTATCATACACGAAAGCATGGAAAAAGTAAATGATTTTTTTACTCTTTTTTGGAAAAACATGTAAAGAAACAGGTGTTATTCCGATGATAATTGAGAATTTGTTGATAATGATGAAAAATCTTTCAGAAAGGCGTGCAAAACGCTTGCTTTTTGTGCGATATTGCTTTATAATAAATACAATTCTGGCAGGGAGGGACAAAGCGTGGGTGAATTGATCGCAGTTCTGTCCGGTAAGGGCGGAACCGGCAAGACTTCCGTCTGTGCCGGTGTGGCCACAGCCTTGGCGCTCAGCGGTGAAAAAGTGCTGTGCATCGACTGTGATGTGGGCCTGCGCAATCTGGATATCTCTCTGGGGCTGAGTCAGGTCAGCACCCTTTCCTTTCTGGATGTTTGCCGGGAGGGATATCCTTTGGAGATGGCCTCCTGCCACCCGGTGTTTCCCAGCCTGTCTTTTTTGACAGCTCCTATGAACTGTCCGGCGGATGCCGTTGATCCTGCAGCCTTCGGGGATATGCTGAACAAGGCGCGGGAGCAGTTTACATATGTGTTGCTGGATGCGCCTGCGGGTATCGAGGCGGGATTTTCTCTTGCGGCCCGGTTTGCAGACCGCATTATATTGGTCACAGGGCCGGATCCGGCTGCGATCCGGGATGCTTCCCGGGCCGGTGAAGTGCTGGAATTGATGGGAAAGCACAATGTGCGTCTGATCGTCAACCGGATCAATAAGAAGATGCTGACCGCCATGGGCGTGACTGTGGACGATATTATGGATCAGGCAGGGCTGCCCCTGTTGGGAATCGTGCCGGAAGATCCGGATGTGACCATGGCAGCAGCTTATAAGCAGCCGCTGCTGGGATACAAAAACAAAGGTGCTGCCGCCGCATGCCGGCGCATTGCCAGAAGAATACGGGGACTGTCTGTTCCTGTCAGGCTTTAGAGAGATAAGTAAGGAGTGACTGTAGTGAATATTGCATTTTTGGCACACGACAAGAAAAAAGAATTGATGGTGCAATTCTGTACCGCCTATAAAAGTGTACTCATTAAGCATAATCTGTTTGCCACGGCCACTACCGGCCGGCTGATCGCCGACAATACCGGTCTGCCCATTACCATGCTGCTGTCCCATAAGCAGGGCGGTCACCAGCAGATCAATGCCCGGATCGCTTATAATGAGATCGATCTGGTGCTGCTGTTTTCCGACCCCAACACCATCGACGTGTGGGATGATAACCAGATGCTGGAGACCATCCGTCATTGTGACAAGCATAACGTACCCATTGCTCCCAATCTGGCCAGCGCGGAAATGCTGATTATGGGTCTGCAGCGGGGCGATCTGGACTGGCGTGAGATGTACCACACCAAACCCAAATACTGATAACAAAAGCCGCCCTACCGATGGTCGGGCGGTTTTTTAATAGGAGAGATGAGCTATGGAAATCATTAAACCCCGGACACTGTCCGGTTTTATGGAGTTGCTGCCCCAGAAGCAGGCAAAGCTGGAGCGGATGATGGAAATTCTGCGCAAGACCTATTCCCTGTACGGTTTTGCAGCATTGGATACTCCCGCAATCGAGGATGCCCAGATCCTGCTTGCCAAGGGTGGCGGCGAAACGGAAAAGCAGATCTACCGGTTCCAGAAGGGCGACAGCGATCTGGCCCTGCGTTTTGACCTGACGGTGCCGCTGGCCAAGTATGTGGCACTGCACTACAACGATCTGGCGTTCCCCTTCCGCCGCTACCAGATCAGCAAGGTCTACCGGGGCGAGCGTGCCCAGAGAGGTCGCTTCCGGGGATTCTATCAGGCAGATATCGATATTATCGGTGACGGCAAGCTGGACATTTTGAATGAGGCGGAGATCCCGGCTATTATTTACCGGGTGTTCCGGGGCTTCGGTCTGCAAAGATTCCAGATCCGGGTCAATAACCGGAAGATTCTCAACGGCTTCTATGCCATGATGGGCCTGACGGAGCGCAGCGGCGATATTATGCGCACCGTGGACAAGCTGGATAAGATCGGCGCGGAAAAGGTTTCTGCCATTCTGGTTTCCGACTGCGCTTTGACGCAAGAGCAGGCTGCAGAAATCCTCAAGTTTATCGGTATCCGTGGTACCAACACACAGGTGCTGCAGGCGCTGGAGGGCTATCTGGGCAAGAACGAGCTGTTCAATCAAGGCTTTGAGGAGCTGACCGCTGTTACCAGGAATCTTGCTGCCTTCGGTGTGCCGGAGGAGAACTTTGCGGTGGATCTGACCATTGCAAGAGGTCTGGATTACTACACCGGAACGGTCTATGAGACCACTCTGCTGGATCATCCGGAGATCGGCTCTGTCTGCTCCGGCGGCCGGTACGACAATCTGGCCGGTTACTATATTGATAAGGCGCTGCCCGGTGTGGGAATTTCCATCGGCTTGACCCGATTGTTCTATGTTCTGGACGAGCAGGGCTTGCTGAATCCGGAGCTGCCTTCCGCACCTGCCGATGCGCTGGTGCTGCCTATGACCGCAGATCCTGCCCCGGCCATCGCACTGGCGGAGCAGCTCAGATCCGAGGGCGTGCGGGTGCAGCTCTACGGCGAGCAGAAGAAGTTCAAGCAGAAGATGAGCTACGCCGACAAGCTGGGCGTACCCTATGCGGTGCTGCTGGGGGAGGATGAAATTGCCGCGGGTAAGTGTTCCGTTAAGGACATGCGCAGCGGTGAGCAGGTGATCCTGGAGCCCAAGGAAGCGGCCCGGCACATTCTGGATGGCCTGGCAGCCAATAACGGCCCTATCATTCTGGAAAAGTAAAATGGAAGAGAAATTTGTACAGGCTTGGCTGGCAGCCAGACAGGCAGCAGAGGAGTTGGGTGTGCGGATGCGTCCCGTGGATTCACAGGATGCCATGAAGCAGGCGCGGTATATTTTGGGAGGCCATCGGGAAAGCGACGGTTTTTCCCGGCTGGCGCAGCTGGGGCGGCTGGATTTAAGCTTGGAGGCGCTGGCGGTGAAAAAGCCCTATACGGTGCTGTTTACCGATGAGCAGGCCAATAACGCCCTGACCCGCCTGCTGGATGCGGGCTACAGATTCGGAAAATAAAGTTACGCCGGAAGCGTTAACCGCTTCCGGCGTATTTTTTATGAGGATAGATTAGCGCTCGTGACGGGCGTACTGGGGCAGCAGCAGGGGGGAAACACCTGCTTCGGCTGCACCGGCTTCGGCCAGCATCTGGGCGTATTCGTGGATGTGGTTCAGATTGGGCGTACCCAGCTCCACTTCCTTGGCCTTGGCAGCGGCAGCCTTACCGGCGTTGCGGCCAAAGACGATGATATCCAGCAGGCTGTTGCCCATGAGCCGGTTACGGCCGTGGATGCCGCCAACAGCCTCGCCGGCAACCAGCAGGTTGGGGATGGCCTTGGTGAAGCCCTCGCCGCCGATCTCCAGACCGCCGTTCTGGTAGTGCAGAGTGGGATATACCAGAATGGGGAGCTTTCTCATATCAATGCCGTAATTTAAGTACATACGGAACATTGCGGGGATTCTCTTTTCAATAGTGCCTTCACCGCCTAAGAGCTCGATCATCGGGGTATCCAGCCATACGCCGCTGCCAAGGGGGGTACCTACGCCCTTGCCGTTGGCACATTCCCGAATGATCGCAGAGGCGGAAACATCTCTTGTTTCCAGAGGATGGGCATAAGCCACGCCATCCTTGTTGACCAGCATAGCGCCCAAAGAACGGACCTTTTCAGTGACCAGTGCGCCGAAGATCTGGCTGGGGTAGGCAACGCCGGTGGGGTGGTACTGAATGGTGTCCTGATACAGCAGGGGTGCGCCTGCACGGTAGCCCAGAATCAGGCCGTCTGCGGTAGCACCGTAGTGGTTGGAGGTGGGGAAGTTCTGATAGTGAAGACGGCCTGCACCGCCGGTGGCGATGATGACGGTCTTAGCCTTGGCAACCAAATAGTCGTCGGTCTCCATGTTCAGAAGAACAGCGCCGGCAACCTGACCCTTTTCGTCCTTCAAAAGTTCCACAGCGGAGGTAAACTCCACCACGGGGATCTTCCGGTTCAGAACCTCGTCCCGCAAAGTACGCATGATCTCAGCGCCGGAGTAGTCCTTGCAGGCGTGCATACGCTTGCGGGAAGTGCCGCCGCCGTGGGTGGTGACCATGGTGCCTTCCTCGTCCTTATCGAACATGACGCCCAGCTTGTTCAGCCACGCTATAGCGTCCGGGGCTTCCATGACCAGACGGCGCAGCAGCTCGGGACGGGCAGCGAAGTGGCCGCCGCCGAAAGCGTCCAGATAGTGCTGGACGGGGGAGTCGTTGGGCTTGTCGGCAGCCTGAATGCCGCCTTCTGCCATCATGGTGTTAGCATCACCGATACGCAGCTTGGTGACCACCATCACGTTGGCACCGGCCTCATGGGCCTCGATGGCTGCGGAAGCGCCTGCGCCACCGCCGCCAATGACCAGAACGTCCACATCGTAGTCGATCTTGGTCAGGTCAATATTCTCATTCAGCAGACGGCTGTTGGAGTGGAGCAGATCGGTCAGCTCCACGGGAGCCTTCTGGCCCTTGTTGGGGCCGATCTTGATCTCTTTGAAGCCCTCATCCCGATAGTCCGGGTGGTAGGCCTTCAGCAGCTCGCTCTTTTCCTCAGCAGTCATACGGCGGGGCTCCATGCCCATACGCTCGGCACGAGTGGCTTCCACCTTCTTAATGGATTCAAGCATATCCGGTGTAAACATGGTATCCCTCCTTACTTCTCAATATCCCGATGGTTGTACAGCTCCTGCATCTCGCTGATGGGCTTCTGCATAACAGCCTCGATCAACTGGTCGTAAGCGCCGGAATTGATCTCCTCGACCCGCTTGGTCAGGTGCTGAGATTCGGGAGCGATGTACTTGCCGACCAGTCTTCTTGCCAGCAGACCCACCATGGGATGGGAGATGCCGGCGGGGCAGCGCACGGAGCAGCAGCCGCAACTGACGCAGTCAAAAGACTCTTCGGCGCACTTCTCAAATTCGCCACGCTGGGCGTAGGCGTTGTACTGCATAACGTTCAGGCTCTGGGTGCAGGCCTTGGTGCAGGCGTTGCAGCCGATACAGGCGTAGATCTCGGGATACAGCTCCATCATGATCCGCTGATCGGCCTTGATGTCGTTGATGTTGTAGGTCCGCTTATCGGTGGGGAAGAAGGGAATGCTGGCAACGTACATGCCTTCCTGCACCTGTGTCTGGCAGGCAAGGCAGGTCTTCAGCTCGTTCTTACCCTTGATGCGGTAGATGGTAGCACAGGCACCGCAGAAGCCGTGACGGCAGCCGCAGCCCCGCTTCAGGGTGTAGCCGGCATACTCCATAGCGGTCATAATGGTCAGATCGCCGGGAACGGAGTACTTCTTACCGAAAAAATAGACATTTACCATATTTTCCATCTCTGGCTTTGTCCTCCTTAATATTCGTTAGGCAGTTCGTCCACCTGGTCAAAGCGGAACACCGGGCCGTCCTTGCAGACATACTTGGTGCCGATGTTGCACCGGCCGCACTTGCCGATACCGCACTTCATCCGCAGCTCCAGCGTGGTGTAGACCTGTTCCTTGCTGAAGCCCATTTCCAACAGGCCCTGCAGAACAAATTTGATCATGATCGGAGGGCCGCAGAGCAGCGCCACCTTGTCGGTGGTGAAGCCGATCTCCTTCAGGTATGCGGGAACAAAGCCCACATGGCCGTCCCAGCCCTCCTGCTCCCGGTCAATGGTCAGGTACACATTGACACCGGGGGTCTTCATCCATACCTCTTCGATCTCCTTGCGCTGAACCAGATCGTCAGCGGAGCGGGAGCCGTAGAGGATGTCAATGGTGCCATAGTTTTCCCGGTTATCCAGCACATAGTTGATGACGCTGCGCAAAGGTGCAAGACCGATACCGCCGGCAATAAACAGCAGGTTCTTGCCCTTAAGCTCGGTCTCCACCGGGAAGTGGTTGCCGTAGGGGCCGCGAACCATGATCTCGTCACCTACCTGCAGAGAGTGCAGGTGGTCAGTCAGCTGGCCGCAGCGCTTGATGGAGAATTCCTGGAATTCCTTATTGGTGGGGGAGGAGGTAATGGAGAACATTGCCTCGCTGACACCGGGAGCGCAGACCATTGCGCACTGGCCGGGCATATGCTCAAAGAGCTTGCCGCCCTGGGGGGCGTTGACCCGGAAGGTTTTTACATCGGGGGTCTCGTCCCGGATGTCGGTGATGATACCCACCTGCGGGATCAGAGTGTCCCGCATATAGCCGGGATTGCATTGACATTCGTGCATGGTCACACCTCCTTTTCAAAGGCCTTGATGACCTTTACGATGTTTAAGTGGCTGGGGCACTTATCCACACACCGACCGCAGCCCACGCAGGAGAACATACCCTCATTATTGGCGGGGAAGTAAGCCAGCTTGTGCATGAAACGCTGGCGGAAACGCTGCATCTGGCTGTTACGGTTGTTACCATGAGCCATCATGGTGAAATCGGAGTACATGCAGCTATCCCAGCAGCGGTAGCGCTGGATCTGGTCGCCGGTATTGTAGTCCTTGATGTCGTAGCACTGGCAGGTGGGGCACACAAAGGTGCAGGTACCGCAGGCAAGACAGGGCTTGTAAAGCTGCTCCCAGATGGGGGAGTCGAAGTTCTTCTGGGCTGCTTCAGCGCCCCACTTTTCCAAGGATAGGTTGGAGTAAGGCAGCTTTTCCACGATGGCGCGGATAGCGGTTTGCTCCGCCTCCACAGCGGCAGCGTCACATTCAGTCAGCAGGTCGGAAACCAGCTCGGTCAAAGCGTTGCCCTTGTCGGTCTGGGGCAGCCAGTACAGTTCTTCCCCTACCAGCCAAGTGACCACATCGCCCTGAGGGGCGGCACAGTCGATGCCGAATACCTTGCAGAAACAGGAGGTCTCCGGTGCGTGGCAGGCAAGGCTCACAATGGTGCCATGCTGACGGCGGGCAGCATAGTAGCTGTCCACAGGCTCGGACAGGAATACCTTGTCCAGCACATCGATACCCCGCACATCGCAGGCTTTCATGCCGAATACCACGAAGGGGGTGCTTTGCAGCTCTTCAGCACGGATCTTCAGCTTGCCGTCCTCCCGGTAACAGGCGTACAGGTTCTCGCTCTGGGGGAAGAAGGCGTCCTTGGGGGAACGGACGGTTTTCAAGGTGTCCAGATCTACCTGTGCATTTTCGTCCCAAGCGGCATAATTGGTCTTGCCGGCTGCCTTTACAGGCAGGTACAGCTCCCGGGTCTGGGCGATCCGGGCAAACAGAGCGCCTAAATCGGCTTTGTTGATCTTATACATCGCTTAACCCCTTTCTGCCACGATGCTGGGCTCGGCGTCGTCGGTGGTAAAGCTGGTCAGGGGACCCTTGGAATCTGCATCCGCACCGGCCTGATATTCACCGTAAAGGGCGTTGATGTCCTTAATGAACTTCCGGTTGAACAGATGCAGGGGGATGCCCTGAGGACATACACGGCTGCATTCACCGCAGTCGGTGCAGCGGCCTGCCACGTGGAAGGCGCGGATGATGTGGAACATCTTCTCTTCAAAAGAGGTGGTGTTGGCCTTCTGGGCGCTGTCGAACTTGGTGCTGTCAAACACGCACTTGCGGCAGGAGCAGGCGGGGCATACATTCCGGCAGGCGTTGCAGCGGATGCACTTAGAAAGCTCGCTCTGGAAGTAAGAGAACTTCTCCTCGGGGCTCATGGCCTCGATCTTGGCAACCTCGGCAAACCGGTCACCATCCAGCGTGTCGGCGGATTCGCCCATCAGCTCGTCGTAGACCATATGCTCCTTACCCTTGCACACATGGCAGCGCTCCAGCAGCGCATCCTTGTAGGCCACGGTCTTATCACCGTAGAGGGTCTTAACGGTCAGCGTTTCGGCGGCGTCGGGATAGTCAGCGCCTTCGATATCCAGAATACCGGCAGCGTCGATCTTGTTGATGCTCAGCTTGCCCTTGCAGCCTACACCGATGATGTAAGCCTTCTCCCGGTTTACCCGGTACTCCTTGCACAGCTGGTTAAAGCTGTAGGTGTCGCAGGGCTTTAAGAATACCAGCGTCTTGCCCTCCTGCAAAGAGGCCTCGATCATGTACTTGCTCAGGTTGGCACCGCAGAAGCCGTTGTACACAAATTCGTCCAGCGCTTCGGCAGTCTCGAAAAAGGCGGGTTCGGGGTCGTAAACATGCTCACCCTTGCGCCAGCCCAGTACGCGGCTGACCTCGCCGCTTTCCAGAAGGGCCTTGGCCCGCAGAATCAGTTCTTGCATCGCAAATCCCCCAATCTGACGTTTTTACCCAGAGAACGGATCTTTTCTACAAAGCTGTTCATGGTTTCGGAGAACTTGACACCCTCGGCGGCGGATACCCATTCCACACGGGTACGGCCGTTTTCTACGCCGATGAAGTCCAGCATGGAAAACAGCAGGGTCATACGGCGGCGGGCATAGTAGTTGCCGGTGGAGTAGTGGCAGTCACCGGGGTGGCAGCCGCAGAGGATCACGCCGTCCGCGCCCTTTTCAAAGGCACGGAGGATGAACATGGGGTTCACACGGCAGGAGCAGGGCACACGGATGATCTTCACATCCGCCGGGTAGGCCAGACGGCTGGAGCCGGCAAGGTCAGCACCTGCGTAGCTGCACCAGTTGCAGCAGAAAGCCACGATCACGGGGCGGAACTCTTCATTATTATTCATCGGCATATTGCATCCACCTCCGCAAGAATTTGTCTGTTAGAGAAGCCCTGCAGATCCATAGCGCCGCTGGGACAGGTGACGGTACAGGCACCGCAGCCCTGACACAGAGCGTTATTCACAACGGCTACCCGGCGGTCACCGCGGATACCGTGGTCGTTAATGAGCTTCGTTTCGTAAGTAATGGCACCGTAGGGACAAACATTGGCGCACTGGGAACAGCCGTTACACAGCAGCTCGTCGGACTTGGCGGTGCAGGGATTGGTTTTCAGCTTATCCTTGGCAAGCAGGCCAATGACCTTCACCGCTGCGGCACCGGCCTGTGCCACGGTTTCGGGGATATCCTTGGGACCCTGGCATACGCCGGACAGGAACACACCGGCAGTGGGGGATTCCACGGGACGCAGCTTGGGGTGGGCCTCGGTCAGGAAGTTGTTGGTATCGATGGAAGCGGTCAGCATGGTAGCGATCTTGCGCACATCCGGGTTAGGCTCGATGGCGGTAGCCAGAACTACCATATCGGCCTTCTTCAGGATCTGCTTGCTGTCCAGCAGGTCAACACCCTGCACCAGCAGGCTGCCGTCGGGCTGGGGCAGTACCTTGCCCACCTGACCCTTGATGTAGTTGACACCGTAATCCTCTACAGCCCGGCGGTAGAACTCATCGAAGTTCTTGCCGGGGGTACGGACATCGATGTAGAAAACGGTCACGTTCACATCCGGGTACTTGTCCCGGATCAGCATGGCGTGCTTGGCGGTGTACATGCAGCAGATCTTGGAGCAGTAGGGCTTGCCCCGGTCATCGGAGCAGCGGCTGCCCACGCACTGGATGAATACGATCTCCTTGGGAGCCTTGCCGTCGGACAGGCGCTCCAAGTGGCCCTTGGTGGGGCCGGCGGCGTTCATAATACGCTCCAGCTCCAAGGATGTAATCACGTCCTTGCTCTCGTTGTAAGCATACTCGCCGTACTTGTCCAGATTAATGGTATCGAAACCGGTGGCCACTACGATGGCACCGTAGTTCTCGGTGATGATCTCATCCTTCTGCTCATAGTCGATGGCACCGGCCTGACAGACCTTGGCGCAGACACCGCACTTGCCGGTCTTGAACTTGATGCAGTTTTCCCGGTCAATCACAGGCACATTGGGAATGGCCTGTGCGAAGGGGGTGTAGATGGCGCTGCGGTTGTTAAGGCCACGGTTGAATTCGTTGGAATTCTTCTTGGAGGGACACTTTTCCTGACAGACACCGCAGCCGGTACACTTGGACATGTCCACGGATCTTGCTTTCTTGCGGATATCTACGGTGAAGTTACCCACGAAGCCGGAGACCTTTTCCACTTCGCTGTATGTATGGATGGTGATGTTCTCGTGGGCGGCGGCTCCCACCATCTTGGGGGCCAGAATACAGGCAGAGCAGTCCAGGGTGGGGAAGGTCTTATCCAGCTGGGACATTCTGCCGCCGATACTGGGAGTCTTCTCCACGATATCTACCTTGTAGCCTGCGTCGGCAATGTCGATGGCGGTCTGGATACCGGCGATACCGCCGCCGATAATCAGCGCCCGCTTGGTGACACGGCTTTCACCTGCCTGCAGGGGCGCGTTCAGATGCACCTTGGCAACGGCAGCCCGCATCAGGATCACGGCCTTTTCGGTGGCCTCGTCCATGTTTTTGTGGATCCATGAGCAGTGCTCACGCATATTGGCAATTTCTACCATGTAGGGGTTAATGCCGGCCCGCTCCGCAGCCTTGCGGAAGGTGGCCTCATGCATACGGGGAGAGCAGGAGCAGACCACGATGCCGGTCAGTTTCTTTTCCTGCACGGCAGCGGCGATCCGGGACTGGCCGGCTTCACTGCACATGTAGGGATAATCTTCTGCGTGAACGACACCCTGTTCCAGAAGTGCCATTTCCGCAACTTTCTTCACATCCACTGTGGCTGCGATATTACTGCCGCAGTGGCAGACAAAAACGCCGATTCTTTGCATTTTCGTCACCTCCGATATTTTCTGAACACACTCATCAGAAGCTGCTGAGGTGTTTCGTCATCCACAAGGGCCGGGATCTCGTCGGGGGACAGGCCCTCCTGCCCGCGGCTGCGGATCACGATCTGCCGGGCTGCGTCCACCAGCTTGCCGGGTTTGACCCCTCTGGGGCAGCGCTCAATGCAGGCAAAGCAGCTCAGGCATTTCCAGACGGACTTGGAAGCGGCCAGCGCTTCGATATCTTCGTTCTGTACATAGGACACAAACTGATGGGGCTTGATGTCCATTTCATTGTAGGAGGGGCAGGAAGCGGAGCATTTGCCGCACTTCATGCACTTGAGCGGGTTCACACCGCTGATTTCCTTAATCAGTTCCGCTTGCTTATTCACGGTTATGCCTCCTTTACACCCAGAGCCTCAGCCAGAAGCTCTGTGAAATAGACAATGGGCAGGTCGCCGCTCTTGCTTAAATTATACTTGCACAGAGGGCAGGCGGTGACCAGACAGTCGGCACCGAAGCCTGCGGCGCTGTCTGTAATCTTATCGCACAGGGACCCTGCCAGCTCTTTTTCCTTCAGAGATATGTAGCCGCCGCAGCATTCGTTGCGGTAGGCGTACACGACGGGTTCAGCACCCAGCGCGCGGAGCAGGTCCTCCATAATGGTGGGGTTTTCGGGATCGTCCATCTTCATCGTGCCGCTCGGGCGGAGCAAAAGACAGCCGTAGTAAGCACCGATCTTGCGGCCCGTGAGGGGATTGACGACCTTCTCTCGGATGGCGTCAAAGCCGACCACGTCACGCAAAAGCTCTAAGTAATGGTATACGGCGGTGGAGCCGTCGTAGGGCTCCTCTGCCATGTAGCGGTTGACCTTGCCCGCAAACTCGGCATCGGTCTGCATGGCGTGATTGGTCTGCTTGACCACGTTATGACAAGCGGAGCATACCGTTACGAGCGGCTGTCCCTTGTCCTTGGCAGCCTTGAGCGTGCGGACCGAGGAAAGCTTGGTTGCAACCTCGTCACG
>JAZNPV010000105.1:0-12365 GCA_045589835.1 Faecousia sp. | reverse complement strand
ACGGAGGACAGGGATACATAACCGATGGCATTGGGATTCTCAGCCACAGCGGTCAGCACCGCGCCGTTGGAGGTCAACTCTTGACGGTATTTGCAAGCGCTCTCTGTATCGGTGATGGATTCAAATCCGTCACGGGTGCCGGAGGATTCCTCACGTCCGATGCAGACGATTTCGCCGTCCTTACCGCCCACTTCGTTCCAGTTGGTGATCTCACCCTTGAAGATGGCAGCGATCTGCTCCACCGTCAGATCTGCAACAGTATTTTCGGTGTGTACAATGATTGCAATGCCGTCGATTGCCAGAATGGTCTCCTTCAGCCCTTCTGTCTTTTCGCTGTCCTTAAGATACCGGGAGGACAAACCGATGTCGCAGGTGCCATCTTTGACAGCCTTGATGCCGGTACCGGTACCGGTGGCATTGTAGGTAAATTTCGCACCGGTATCTTCCATGAAGGCTTCGCCCAGTGCATTGATCACCTTCTGCATGGAGGTGGAGCCATCCGTGGAAACGGATGCGGTTTCCTTGCCGCCGCAAGCTGCCAGGGACAGCGCCATAACCAGGGTCAGAATTACACAAATTAGCTTTTTCATAAATAAAATCTCCTTGTCTTTTTGGATTTGTTTTCTATACCTTATGGCTTTATCATATCCATTTCTTGTAAAATCCAAAAGACAATGTCTGTATAATGTTTGTAAAGTTATTTTTGGGGGATTGCAATCTATGCGTATACAATCTTTCCGTTTACATACCGAATGAAGATTTTCCTGCTTCAGGTAGGCTATTTGTGGATGCCAGTGCGGATCATTACCTGACGATTGAAGATGCTGTGACCGTGGCTGAATTCCTTTTGGAAAAACTGATGCTCTAAAAAGTAACATAGAAAAAACACCTGACCGGCGGCACTCTAACATGGTCAGGTGTTTGATTTTTCGTGTTTAGAGCTGTATACAATATCGGTTATTGGCTAATTAATTGAAAGACACTGGTCCTGTTTTGTTTGAAGCAAATGCATTGGGACCCGGGTCGGACATCGAGAAATACATTTTTGCAGCCTTGGTTGTGCCAAAGTCACGGTTGGAACCGGAATTTTGCACCTTGTTAAAGGCATCGCGGAACATCTGATTGTGTGCCTCTTCCCGATTTAAGAGGAAGTCAATTGCACATTCCCTCCCGCTTGGGCTGTTTCGATGTCCACGGACTTTTGAAAAAAGGGTCTGTGGACACCGGCTGCAAGAGGATGTTGACGCAGAACAGCTTCATGCAGACGGGCTGACCAAAAGAAAAGTTGCAGACATTTTTGCCTTGGTCAGCAGAGGTCGCCGCAGCGACCGCACTCCCCCTCGGGAGAGCCTTCGGAGAACCCACGGCACTTTGCAGCCTGTATGGATGAAAGTGTAATAGTGGGTTATTACACTTTGAAAAAGTGCCGTTCCCCAGCCCCTCCCGTTGTCTGTAAATCTCAAAGAAAGGAAACGCCAATGGCAAGAAACGATGGAATAGATCGTACCGTAGCCCGCAATCAGGACTTGGAAACACCGGCTGATGTGGCAAAGGTACAGGAACACAATGAACGTGAAAAGGACAGCTACAGCAATCAGGACATCGTACCGGAACGCACTTCGCTGAACGTCCACTACAAGGCTCCCACGGATGATTATGTGAAAATGTTTGAGCAGATGGAACAGGACGGCGTGATCTCCACCAGAGGTCTGAAGCCCGATGTCATCAAATACGGTGAGTTGGTTTTCGATGTGAACTCCGCTTATTTCTACAACCACGGCGGCTATGAATTTGCAAAACAGTTTTATGCGGATGCCTATAAGCCGCCCTGGAGATCGTGGGCGGTGAGCAGTATATCCTCTCCGCTGTGATGCACGCTGACGAGCGCAACCGGGCAATGTCCGAAGCTCTGGGCGAGGATGTGTACCACTATCATCTTCATGTGGTTTATATCCCGGTGGTGGAAAAGCAGTCCTCTGGTCGAAGCGGTGCAAGGATGAAGCTCTCCGGGGAACCGTCAAGGAGATCATCACACAGGTCAGCCGCAGTAAGAAATGGGAGTCCAAGCCGGTGCTTGGTGAGGACGGAAATCCCATGCTCAATGCAAAAGGGAAAAGATTTTGAAGTCGTCCTACAGTGTGCTGCAGGACGACTTTTTCAATTTCATGCGAAACGCCGGTTATGCCGATGTGGAGCGTGGAGAGCGTGGCAGCACCGAGGAACATCTGACAGTGACGCAGTTCAAGGTGCAGGCTGAACAGCAACGCTTGGAAGCTGTGACCGGACAGGTGGCACAGGCCGAGCAGAGTTTGGAAGATGCCAAGGTTGCCACGGAGAAGCAGAAAAAGAAACTGGAAGCTCTGCAAAAGGAAACCAAGACAGCAAAGACCATTGCTCTCACCGCACAGGAGATCGAGTCGATGGGCAAGAAAAATGCCCTCACCGGCAACATCACACTGACACCGGATGAGTGCCGCACCCTTAAGGATTATGCGATCAGCAGCTTCGCTGAAAAGGCTGAGAAGATCAGGTACAAGCAGAAATTCGAGCAAGCGGAGAAAAGTGCAAAGACATGGAAGCAGCGGTACGATGCGCTGTACGAACAATATCAGGAGCTGAAAAAGAAAGCCCAACCTTTTCTGGATGCACTGGAAATCGCATCCGAAAGGGTTCGGGCTTTTCTTGATGTTGTCCTCAGCAGAGGAAAGGAAACACAGGAACACAAGCAGTCTGCCCGCCGCCGTGGGCATGACATGGAACACTAAAAGAAAGGAAAAATTCTGCCTATGATGAATCAGAACCAGCAGGCAATGATCCTGCCTATCGACCGTAAAATGCTGCTCTCCATTCGTGAGGCAGCCGAATACAGCAACATTGGAATCAATAAGATCGACGAGATGCTGAAACAACCCAACTGCCCCTTTGTTCTGTATGTAGGTACTAAAAAGTTGGTAAAACGCAAGGCTTTTGAGGAATTTATTGAAAGCAGAGTTGCGATTTGAATATATGACGCTTTTCATTGGTGCGCACCAATATTGTTCGTTGGTGCGCACCAAAAGCATTGAAATCTATTGAAAAATTTACGTTTTTATGTTAGAGTAGAGTGTCGTGATGAACTCACGTTTCCTACTCTAAGGAAAGGAGTTCATTATATGGGCAAAAACTTAAAAGGCAAAGCATGTGGCAAGGGTATCTGCCAGAGAAAAGACGGGAAGTACGCCGCAAGATATACCGCAAAGGACGGTTCCCGCAAGGAAAAGCATTTTGACACGCTCCCGGAAGCCCGCAACTGGCTTGCCGATGCGCAGTACGAAGATAAGCACGATGTTCATAACCCTTCCTCCGAAATGACGGTGGATGCCTGGTTTGAGTTCTGGATCACCAATCTGATTGCTGATCTGGCTCCCAATACCAAAAGGAACGACCGGGAACGGTACAAAAGGAACATCCAGCCGGTCATCGGAAATATGCGTATGTGCGATGTCAAACCCATGCACTGCAAGATCATCCTCAATCGGATGGAAGCAACCTATGCAGGCTCTACCATCCGACAGGCGTATATTGCGATGGGAACCATGTTCCGGGCGGCAGTGATGAACGATATGCTCTCCAAACACCCTATGGACGGAGTTCGTTATACGAAACCTGTCCGTGCTGTGGATGACATCAAGTTCTTAACTGTGGAAGAACAGACAGCCTTTCTGGAAACCGCAAAACGATCTCATAACTACAGACAGTATGCACTGCTGTTGGAGACCGGGCTGCGCACTTCGGAAATGATTGGGCTGACTTGGGATTCTATCGACTGGAAGAAGCGCACACTGACCGTCAGCAAGACGCTGGAATATCGGCATAACACAAAGGTTTGGCGTGCCGGTCCTCCTAAGTCGAAAAGCAGTTACCGCACCATTCCGCTGACAAATCGTGCGTACGATATACTGAAATCGTGCTACGATGAACGTCACACTCGCAAGGAATCGGAAGTCCTGTCTCAGATTCTTGAATACGTGGATCGCCGCACAGGCGAAACCAAGTATCTCTGCATGAGAGATTTGGTGTTTATCAATTTCCGCACCGGAGAGCCTGCAAAAAACAGTTCCTACGATACTCATCTCTACAAACTGTGCGATGAGGCCAAGATCAAGCGATTCTGTATGCACGCTCTGAGACACACCTACGCGACCCGTGCCATTGAAAGTGGTATGCAGCCAAAGGTGCTGCAGAAGTTACTTGGTCACGCAAGCATTAAGACCACAATGGATCGTTATGTCCACGTGACAGACGATTCTATGAACTTGGCTGTACAGCAGTTTGAAAGACTGTTTGCATAAAATGGTGTAAAAATGGTGTAAATACCATCACCTTAAATCAAAAAACCATTGGAAATAAAGGAGATATGAGTATATATGAAATTAGGTATCGTAGGCCTTCCCAACGTGGGTAAGTCCACTCTGTTCAGCGCCATCACCAACGCAGGTGTACCTGCCGACAACTACGCTTTCTGCACCATCGATCCTAATGTGGGCGTTGTGTCCGTGCCGGACGAGCGGTTGAACTGGCTGGCTGCGCTGCACAATCCCAAGAAGCTGACTCCCGCAGTGATCGAGTTTGTGGATATCGCAGGACTGGTCAAAGGCGCATCCAAGGGCGAAGGTCTGGGCAATAAGTTTCTGAGCAACATCCGCACCACCGATGCCATTGTCCATGTGGTGCGCTGCTTTGATGATTCCAACGTGACCCATGTGGAGGGCAGCACCGATCCGCTGCGTGATATTGAGATCATCAATCTGGAGCTGGTCATGGCTGACATCGAAATGGTGGAGCGCCGGATTGATAAGGCCCAGAAGGCCATGAAGGGCGGCGACAAGAAGTTCGGCCGGGAGGCTGAGCTGTTCACCGAGCTGCTGGCCCATCTGAATCAGGGCAAGCTGGCCCGCACCTTTGACGGTACCGAGGACGATATGGCTCTGATCGGCACCTCCGATCTGCTGACCCTGAAGAAGACTATTTACGTTGCCAATCTGGCAGAAAACGAGATCAACGAGCCGGAAGCCAACCGGCATTTCATGGCTGTGAAGGCTTTGGCCGATGAGGAGGGCAGTCAGCTGATCCCCATTTGCGCCAAGCTGGAGGCAGACATTGCCGAGCTGGACGATCCTGACGAAAAGGCCATGTTCATGGAAGAGCTGGGTGTTGCAGAGTCCGGTCTGGACAAGCTGATCCGCAGCAGCTATGCACTGCTGGGTCTGATCTCCTTCCTGACAGCAGGCAGCGACGAGTGCCGTGCATGGACCATCAAGAAGGGCACCAAGGCACCTCAGGCCGCCGGTAAGATCCATACGGACTTTGAACGTGGCTTTATCCGTGCTGAAGTCATCGCCTTTGAGGACATGAAGGCCTGCGGCACCATGGCCGCCGCCAAAGCAAAGGGTCTGGTTCGCAGTGAAGGCAAGGAATATGTAATGAAGGACGGCGACATCGTCAACTTCCTGTTTAATGTATAAGACAGTTCACCCCCGCCTTGCAGGCGGGGGTGACTTTTATTTCTTTTCGATAAAGTACATGAGAATGTTGGTCTTATATTCTTCGTAAGCCTTGGACGCCTGAATCATCAGGCGCTCACTGCCGTCGGGCATATGGACAACCAGATTATTGGAGTAAGCACCGGCCTTGGCCACACGCATATGCATGTACTGGCCCTCATCCCAGTTGATCCCGTCATCAGAAGTATACAGCACAAAATGCCCCTGTTCCTCTTCTGCGCCATGACTGCCGCTTCTGCCGTGGATGATGTATTTTCCGCCGAAGTAAGTCAGCTGGGGATTGCGCAGACGGCGGGCAAAGAAGGTCCGGCGGGTAGTTTCCCAGGTCATGCCGCAGTCGTTACTGATGATGTACTTCAGATTGTGTTCATCGTATTCATCGTAACAATAGGCCAGCAGTTTACCCTCCGGTGTGAAGAGCATCGAACCATAAAAACAGCACTTCGTACCATCAAAGGGAATCAGTCCGCGGGATGTAAAGGTCTGCCCATCGTCCTCACTGATCAGCAGTTCATACTCCCCGCATCTTCCTTCCCAACAATACGGGCCTCTCTGGAACATCACATAGATCACGCCGTTTTGGTACACCACATCGTAAATACGGCCCGGGGTAGTTCCTAAGTTTTTTGCCTGGCTGAAGGTATATCCCTGGTCATCGCTGATTGCATACAGCGGATTATGATAGGGCTCCCATGTGTGGCCGTTAGTATACACATCGCATTGCAGATAAAACAGGACAATACGTCCGCTATTGGTGCAGACAGCCTTTTCGCACATCAAAGAGCGCCCACAGCCCAAGTCAAACAGTGCCTTGGAATTAGGCTCCGGGATGGGCTCAGACCAGGTTTCGCCGCCGTCCTCGGAGCGCTTAAATTCCATCCAGCCATAGCCGGAGTGGCCGTTGTAGCGCTTATCCTCTGCAGAGCAGTTAGGATAAAATGCCAGAATCTTGGAAGGCGCATATTCCACCAGCGCATGGCCCAGATGGCTGGAACGGTCTTCCTTCTGCAGGTCTGCGAACAGAATACCGTCGTTGGGAATATTATCCGGAACTACACAAAAATGATCGGTTAACATAATTTTCCCCTCCTGATTATATTTATCGCTGAATACGGCCGGACGCGTTGCCCTTGGACAGATTTTCCACCTCGGCTACCGTAACCAGATTGAAGTCATGCTCAATGCTGTGCTTCAGGCAGGAAGCCGCCACCGCAAAGTTAATGGCATCCTGATCGGCCTTACCGGCGAGCAGGCTGTAGATCAGGCCACCGCCGAAGCTGTCGCCGCCGCCGACCCGGTCCACGATGTGGATGTGGTAGGTGGGGGAAATGACCGCCGAATCAGTGGCAGTATCGTAGAGCATACCGGCCCAGTCGTTATCGTTGGCGGACAGGGAGCTGCGCAGAGTGATCGCCACCTTCCTGCAGCCAAAGCGCTGCACCACCTGCCGGGCCACGCTCACATAGCCCTCGTAGCCCAGCTTGCCGCCTGCGATGTCGGTGCCCTCTGCCTCGATACCGAACACATCCTTGCAGTCCTCTTCGTTGGCGATGCACACATCCACATAGGGCAGCAGCTGTGCCATACATTTTCCTGCTTCCTCCCGGCTCCACAGCTTGTTGCGGTAGTTTAAGTCACAGGACACGGTCAACCCCATAGCCTTTGCTGCCTTGCAGGCCTCCAGACAGGCCTGTGCCATCTGGCTGCTGAGAGCCGGCGTGATACCCGTCCAGTGGAACCAATCCGCACCGGCAAAGATCTTCTCCCAGTCAAATTCACCCGCATCTGCTGTGGCGATGGCGGAATTGGCCCGGTCATAGATCACCTTACTGGGACGTTGGGACGCACCCTTTTCTACAAAATATACACCCAGCCGGTCGCCACCCCGCAGGATCATGGAGGTGTCCACGCCGTACTTGCGCAGCTCGTTAATGGCACACTGGCCGATATCGTGGGCAGGCACCTTTGTCACAAAGGCCGCATCCATGCCGTAATTTGCCAGAGAAACTGCCACATTGGCTTCGCCGCCTGCATAGCTGGCCTCAAACTTGGGACTTTGGGTAAAGCGCAGATAGCTCTCCGGATTCAGCCGGAGCATAATTTCACCGAAGGTAATAATTCTTGCCATATATTGCTCTCCTTAATTCACAGCTTCCACCAGGGCCTTGGCTACCTCTGTGATCTTTTCGTACTGACCGGCCTCCACCCAGGCCCGATTCACCAGATTACCGCCGATTCCTGCGCCTACCGCGCCGGCAGACAGAAAAGAAGCCACATTCTTCTCATCCACACCGCCGACAACCAGCAGATCCACATGGCTGATGGGCGCGGCAACAGCCTTCACATAGCCCGCCCCCAGCGATCCCGCCGGGAACAGCTTGACAAAGTCCGCACCGGCTCTGTGCGCCTGCATGACCTCCGTAGGGGTCAATGCACCGGGAATGGACACCATCCCAAGCTCACAGGTACGGCAAATCACATCCTCATTCACATCCGGAGAAATGATAAACCGCCCGCAGTACTGATGGGTCAGTTCCACCAGTTGGGTACAGGTCACAGTACCGGCACCGACGTACATTTTTTCCGCCATGGCCTCAGCCACAGCACCGATGGCTTTTGCGGTTTCTTCCCAGTTTTCCGGATGCTTTTGATCATAGGTAATCTCCATCAGCCGGAACCCGCCCTCATAGAGTGCCTGGGCAATACGTAAGCAGGTCTCCGCTTCCACCCCCCGCACAATGGCAATGAGCTTATTGTCTTTTATGGCTTGCCTGACAGTTTCTTTCATTTGTCCACCCCTGTATCATCAAACATAATCACAAGTATTATAAAACACAGCTTTATCAAAGTATATTGAAAATACTGCCTTATTTATTGATTTCTTTGCAATTCTGTGTTATGGTAGATATCGGGGGTGAAACCATGACAGACCTTTTTGAAAACTACATCCATGACGAAAACATCCTGTTTAAGCATGCACAGGGCATCAGCTCCCGTTCGGGACGGGAATTTCACCTGTTCCATGAGATTATCTACTTTTTAGGCGGAGAAGCAGAGTTTATTTCGGAAAAGCTGCGGTTTCGCCTACAGTCAGAAACTCTCATTGTAATTCCTAAAGAAACCTATCATCAGGTGGTGATCTACGGTAACCAGCAGCACTACCACCGCTGCGTACTGCAGTTTTCTTCCGGTAGTCCGATAATGGAAGCGGTTTGCAGACATTTGTCAGAGGTCACCGCCATTCGGGGTGACTGGGAGATCAACTACCTGCTCAGAAAACTGATGGATGCCGCACAAGCAACGCCAGAACCTGCATTGCTGCAATCTGTTTTGGTTCTCCTGCTGACAGCGCTGAAAGAAAAAAGCGAACTTACGCTCAGAAGTACCTTTCAAAACGACGTAGTAAAACAGGCTATAGATTATATCAACCGGAATATCCATCAAAAAATTCTGCTCCCGGAAATCGCAGCCGCCTGCAATGTATCAGCATCCACATTGTCGCACACCTTTAAGAAGGAAATGAATATTGGGCTGCATCAGTTCATCCTCAAAAAGCGCCTGATCAATGCCCATCACAGGATCGCATCCGGTCAGCCTGCTGCCGCAGCCGCGCTGGAATGCGGCTTTCATGACTATTCCGGCTTTTATAAGCAGTATAAAAAAGCCTTCGGGTTTCCTCCTTCTCAAAAACAAATACAGTGAATCGAAAAACACAAAGGAAGCACATCACTTCCGAGAAACCAGATACGATGTGCTTCCTTTCTTTTTGTAGGGACATCCCTCCCGGGGTGTCCGAATACTTCCCGTTAGTTTTCTCGCGGACATCCGAGGATGGGCGTCCCTACATTTTTTTATTCATATCCTCCTGCTTGCATAGCCCATTTTCTTGGGTTATTTTCGATATATTCCCAGATTTCATCGTAATCACGCTGATTGCGAATTACATGGTCGTAGTAACGCCCTTGCCAGATATTCTCTCCATACTCTTTATTACAAAATCGTTTAAATGTACCAACAAACCGGGCAATTATAGAAGTTCTTTCCTCATTCTTCGTAGGGACACCCCTCCCGGGGTGTCCGTCCAATCCATGAAGCGTAATCAAAAAATGGATGTGATCCGGCATAATCACATACCTGTCCACAGATAAATAATCATAAAAGTTATCTATCTGCCGAATATACTTATTCGCAATTTTTCCGTATTTTGATAATACTATCTCCGGCTCTGCAGTTTCTTGCGGACACCCGGGGACGGGTGTCTCTATGGACATTTCTGATAAAATTTTCTTTCTGCCTTTTGTACAGATTGTAACGAAATATGCGCCATTCTGGCTGTAATCATAATCGCTGATTCGATTCGGTTTTCTCTCTGGCAGTTCCATAACATATCCTCTTCCGCATTTGGTTTTCTATTAGTATAGCATATCAATAAGAATGAGAAAAGAACAAGTTGTGTCAACAATGTATCTATGCTATAATTTTCAAAACAAATGCAAGGGGATACAAAAATGAAGACTATTATCACAATTCAGCACACGCAATCTGTTCATCACACGAACGGAATGGTTGGCTCTTGGACAGATTGGGATTTGTCTGAATTAGGTATTCAGCAAGCTAAAAGAATAGGCGAAAAACTAAAGGTCGAATTGGCAGGTAAAGAAATTGTGATGTACTCATCTGATTTGAAGCGTGCCAAACAAACCGCTGACAATGTTGGTGAACACTTAGCCATCTGCCCTGTTTTGAGAATGGAATTGCGAGAAAGAAATCTTGGCCGTTGCTGTGGAAAATCTGTAAAGTGGCTCCGGGAGAATTTGGAGATGCAAGAAAAAACTGTCGATGACAGATTATTTTCTGATGCTGAAAGCCGTAGAGATGAATGGAATAGATTAAAGCCTTTCTTTGAGGAAGTAATGTCCAATAAGGAAGAATGTATTATTATCGTTTCGCATGGTGACTTGTTAAGTGTTTTCAACGCAATGTTTTTAGGGTTAGATGTTGAATCACTGCATAGCGCAGAATTGTTTGGGCTTGCAGGTGGTGTTTCCTTTATGTTCGTAAATAACGAGGGCAAGCGATTCATAAAAAGAATCAGCGATATGAGTTATATTCTATAACCTCATAACATTTTGCGGACACCCGGGGACGGGTGTCCCTACATTTACAGAAATGGAAAATCAGCAAATCAGGGCGTGTTGCAACACGCCCTGAAAACTATCTCTCCTTCTGTGCCGGGGTATCCAAAACATGACCGTGGCTGTCAAAACGGGATCCGTGACAGGGGCAGTCCCAGCTGTGTTCCCGTGGGTTCCAGCGCAGGGCGCAACCCAAATGGGTACACCGCCGGGTAGTGGGAAAGGCAAAATCCACTACCGTTTCCCCCAGATTCTTCCATAACTGTTTGTGCAGCATGGATCTATCGGGCCGCAAAACCTGCTCCAGCGGGTTCTGTCTGCCGCAGAGCATATCCGTCAGCAGCTTTGCCGAAGCCATAGAGTTGGTCATGCCCCAGGCATTAAAGCCGGTAGCCACATACACCCCGGGCATATTGGGACTGTACCTGCCCACATAGGGCAGGCCATCCAGTGTCATGCAGTCCTGATTCCCCCACGCAAACCGCTCCTTTGCGTCGGGAAAATGGTGCTTGATATAGGCCCGCAGATAATCAAATCCACCGCCCTGTTTGCCGGTACGGTGATCGCCGCCGCCCACCAACAGCAAATCTCCATAAGGGCGAAAATAGATCCCCTGTCCCTCCAGTTCTGCCATGGTGGCCCCCGGATCGGGCGCATTTTCCAGCGCAATCACATAGGACCTGCTCTGGTACAGCTTCATAAAATACAGTCCCCGTCGGTCAACAAAGGGAAAGTGGGTGGCCACGATTACCGATTCTGCCTTCACGCTTCCCCTCTCCAGCAGCGCTGTTGTTCCTTTCAGCTTTAACACCCGGGAGTTTTCATAGATTTCCAGATCCTTTACTGCTCCTGCCAGAAACTTCAGCGGGTGGAACTGGGCCATATTGGGGTATACCACCGCACCGGATGCGGGAATATTTAGCGGAACACGATCCTGATATTGGACAGAAAAGCCCAGATTCCGCACAGTTTCCGCTTCCCGGCGCAGCCGTTCCGGCTCCGCAGCCGTATACTGGACGGACGGCATATCCTCAAAATCGCAGGGAATATCTTTGGATAGCCAGCGAAATTCTTCAACGGCCTCCAGGTTGCCGTGCAGATACGCTCTGGCGGTTTCTTCCCCAAACTGCGCAATCATATCCTGATAGAGAAAATCATGCTGGGCAGTCAGCACTGCCGTTGTACCGGAGGTTATACCGCTGCCGATCCGCTCAGCTTCCACCAACACTACATCCTTGCCTGCTTCTGCCAGCTTTTTTGCGCACAAAACGCCCGCCATACCGCCGCCAATGACCAGCACCTGTGCATTGATATCACTTCTGAGACTGGGGTAGCGAATCTGTACTTTCCCATCTTGCCAAACAGAGTTCAATTCCAACACATCCTTTACACAGGTAGTATTCGCAAAAGAAACGAAAAAACACCTGTAAAAGCAATGCGCGAGGCGGGACTTGTTTGCATCTTCTTTTGCGATGCAAAAGAAGATAAATGTTCGCCGGCTTCAAGCAGCCGGCGGCAACGCTCATCCGCGTTGCATTTACAATATTCGAATCTCCTCTGCGTGAATACCATACCAATGAAAATCCACCCTTTGCAGGGTGGATTTTATATTGGTGGACTTGAGGAGATTCGAACTCCCGACCCCCACAATGCGAATGTGATGCGCTCCCAGCTGCGCTACAGGCCC
>JAZNPV010000104.1:0-13954 GCA_045589835.1 Faecousia sp. | reverse complement strand
CCTGCACCCAGCCGCAGCGGGCAACACCCCCTGAGTGTTGCATTTAATTATTCAAATCCCACGTTAGCCATAAATAAGCCCCCATCCCTTAGGATGGGGGCTTATTTATGGCGGAGAAGGAGGGATTTGAACCCTCGATACCCTTTTGGGGTATACACGATTTCCAATCGTGCGCGCTCGGCCAGCTACGCGACTTCTCCAAGTACCCGGCCGCTACTGCAGCCAGCCAGAGTATATTACCCTATTTGACTGAATTTGTCAACCCCTATTTTTTATTTTCTGCCGATTGATTTTCAAAAAATCTGTTGACATCTTCTGCTTTACTGGATATAATGTACAAGCCTGCTAGTGTAGCACAGTCGGTAGTGCATCTCACTCCTAATGAGAAGGTCGCCTGTTCGAGTCAGGTCACTAGCTCCAACACAAAAGCCACCCCAACGGGGTGGCTTTTGTGTTGGACAGTACCTGACTCGAACGGTATAATCCAACCTGCCAGTGGCAGGTTGGTCGCCGGGTAAGGGACCCGGCGACACAATGATTTTCGCCAACGGCGAAAATGGAAACGGGTCAGGTCACGAGATGTATCGAAATGAAAGTTTACATTGACAATTAAAGCGGTTTTAAATATAATTTAACCATAATACAAATAAGGAGAGATACTATGGCCCTGTTTTCTAAGAATGTTAACGCAAATGATACTGTTTCCGAGCGCCAGAACTTAGAACGCAAGTACGCCCAGTCCCGTCATAATATCCTGCTGGTTGTGTTGTTCAGTGTAATCAACATTATTTTACTGGTAGCCGATGGCAGTACATATTTTCTGTTCTCAGCCTATGTTCCTTATCTGTTTGCTGACCTTGGCATGCTGCTTACCGGATCCTATCCCAGTGAGGCATATACCGGTGACTTTGCAGGTATGGAATTCCTGCCCAAGAGCTTCTTTGCCGTGATGCTTGTGATCGTTATGATTATTTTGGTTCTGTATCTGCTCTGCTGGATTTTTGCCAAAAAGCAAAGAGTTGGCTGGATGATCACAGCACTGGTGTTTTTTGTGATCGACACGGCTGCGATGCTTTTGATGATTCAAATTACCGCAGATGTGATTATTGATATTGTGTTCCACGGCTGGGTGGTTGTTTCTCTTATTATGGGTATTGCTGCCCACTATAAGCTGAAGAAACTGCCGGAAGAAGTTGTGGATGCGGTTTCCGCAACCTATACGGAAGAGTAATTGAATAAAAAACACAGCACCAGGTGCTGTGTTTTTTTATGTCAGAATTTTACTTTACAAAGTCCATCAGCTTGGCTGCATCCAGCTTATCGTAAGCAGCGATGAAGCTGGCCAGCTCGGAAGCGATCTTCTTGGCACCGCCGACGCTGTTGCTTTCGATGTTCAACGGCAGCAGGGGGTCGTGGAGGGAAAGCCGCAGCAGGAACCAGCCGTTGCCGTGTGCTTCGCCCAGATTCACACGAACGCCTTCGTAATTACTGGGGGCCAGAGACCAGCCCTCCTGCTTTTGGGCGTAGGCGGTCAGTTCATCAATAACCTGCTGGCCGTAAGACTTAAAGTCTTCCAGCAGGATGTTCATACGGAACTCCTTGCTCTCAGCGGGCTCTTCCAGAGATGCGATTAGAGATTCCAGCGTGTAGCCCATCTTCTTGCCCCGTGCCAGCTCGATCAGCAGCTTGGTGACCAGGTAAGCACCGTCGTCCAGGAAGTAGTTTTCTTTCAGCGCGCCGTGACCGGAGGTCTCAATTGCCAGCTGGCTGTCCTGACCCTGATTGTTCAGGCGGATGGATTCATTGATAACATTCCGGTAGCCTCGCTTAAAGCGGTGATGGATACCACCCTTTTCTTCAATGAACTTGGCAAGGCCGGTGGAAGTAATGGAGTCGGTGACGATGGTGGTGCCGGGATACTCACGCAGCAGGATGGCGGCCAGCATAGCGATAATACGGTTGCGGTTCAGCTCACTGCCATCAGACAGAACAGCACCGGCACGGTCAACGTCCGTATCGAAGATAATACCCAGATCAGCCTTGGTTTCACGGACGGCTTCCATAATACTTTCCATGGCTTCCTTGTCTTCCGGATTGGGAATGTGGTTGGGGAAACTGCCGTCGGGATCCAGATAACGGCTGCCTTCGGTGTTGGCACCCAGCGCCTTCAGCACCTTGTCCACATAGAAGCCGCCTGCACCGTTACCGGCATCCACAACGATGCGGAAGCCTGCCAGAGGCTTGTCTTCGCCGGTGGCGCTGCGGATTTTATCAGCCAGAATGGCAGCATAGGTATCCATAAATTCGCCGTCTGTCAAAGTACCTGCGGTCAGACCGGTGGTTTCTTCGCTTTCAGCGTATTCCAGAATCTGCTTGATGTCGCCTTTTTCCAGACCGCCTTCAGCGGTGAAGAACTTAAAACCGTTTCTGTTAAAGGGCAGGTGGCTGGCGGTGATCATCACAGAACCATCAAACTTGTAGCCCTCGGTAACGGTGGACATGAACATGGCGGGGGTGCTGGCCATGCCGAAGTTAGTAACCTGAATGCCCTGCTGCACCATAGCATCGCAGATCCAGGTGCAAAGGGTCTGGCCGGACAGCCGGGAATCACGGCCCACGGCAATACGCAGATTCTGCTTGCCTGCCTTCTTATACAGCCACAGAGCAAAGCCTCTGCCGATGTCACGGCAGGCCTGCTCGGTCAGGTTTATGTGCTGACCCTCAATGCCTTCCAGAGCGACACCGCGAATATCACTGCCGTTTTGAAGCTTACGGTAATCCATATGTATATCCTCCTTAGATATTAACGTAACAATTCAACCAGAATATTTTAGCATGCTTTGCCAAAATAATCAATATGTTTTGAAAAACCGCAGACATATTCTGTGTAAAGCTGGCGTACAATGATTATGACCGCCGGTCATGTTTTACTTACAAATTGTTTGCAATGCGTTTAAAGAACCGTAATACATTTTTGGATAATTATGGTATCCTGTAAGCAGAGAACCGGATGCGGTGGGGCAAGCCGATGCCGTGGAAATTCTGCGGATGAGCCGACGGCTGTGCCTGTGACAGACCGTATTTGAAAAAGCGTTTTGGCAGTGGTTTGCGCATGCAGAACACTGCCCTTTTTACGGAACGATCCCGGAGCAAGCTTGCTCCGGGATCGGTTATGCATCCTTGGACGGCTTTTCGATTGACTGAAACTTGGACTCTCTTGCAAAATATGCGATCACATAATCGCCGAAGGCGATCAGCATGAAAACCGCATCAATGATTGCGATGATATTGACCGCCGAAATGTCCAGTGCAGGGACCATGACCATGACGATCAAACTGATAAACAGAACGGTGGTGCAGATTTTGCCGGTGATCAGCGCACCCTTCAGCATTTTGCCTTTGCGCAGATTCAAACAGCCTGCGATCAACTGGAAGCTTTCCTTAACAAAAAACAGGGCAACAAGATACCACAAAACCGGGTACTTGATTGCAAGGCAGATTATCAGAGAAAACTGGGTCAGCTTATCGGCAAGAGGGTCCAGAATCTTTCCGACTGTAGAAATCATGTTGAAATGGCGGGCGATCTTTCCGTCGATCAAATCTGTCAGGCAGGACACAGCAAGAATTGCCGCAGCCAGAAAATAGTCTGCCGCATTTCGCGCATTTAAATAGAGAACCACATATACAGGGATCAGCACAAGCCTGAACAGACTCAGCAGATTCGGTATAGTGAATATATCTTTTTTCCAGTCTTTAATAAACATGCTTCCTCTTCCTCCGGACAGATACACGATCTTCCTATGTATTATAATATTATATGTCTTTCTTGGCAATGAATCAAGTGTTAATTGCAGTTGTAAGAAAAATTTAACAAATATAAATAACAGACATCAATCGGAAAAATTCCTGTGTTCAGCGGTGTTATGATGTGCGTTTAATGTAAATTGACGGCTCAGATTTTTCCAGGTGATTTTATCCAGTTCTCCGGTGACCGGCAAACCGGCAAGGCGCTGAAAAGCAGCTAAAGCGTCGCTGGTGGTATCATCCACAACACCGCTGTGTACGGGGGCGATGATGGTGGGATGATCCAGGGACAACTGTGTCAGGATGCTTTGCAATAAGTAGATATAAGGACTGCTGTCACCCCGGCGGAACACCTGCCCCGGATCCATAATGATTTCAATGGGTTCGGCTTTGCCTACCCGAATAATGGCAGGTTCGTAAGCGGCAACAATCAGCTCCCATGTGGGCTGATCCACGATTCCCGTAATGGGGATCCCTTCCCGGCGCTGAAATGCGGTAACCGCATTCATGGTCGTTGGACCATAGATGCCGTCCGGAACTACAGTCGGCAAACGACGGTCGTCTTCGGCAATGACGCGGAGCATGGTCTGCAGGCTTCTGACGGGCTGTTCCACGAAGGATTCCGGGGGTCTCATCTTACCACCTCCTGTTTTACCGGGTCTTGGGTGCCCATACTGAGGTTTCGTCCGGGGAATTGGGTCATTGTAGAGGTACGGGCATAATTCACGCGGCTGTTTCCGGACGGGGCCATGTTGGGACTGTTCATGGATTGCTGGTTTCCGTTGCGGCGGAAGTTTCCAACGGCACGTACATTGGAAGCGCCTGCGGTGATGTTGGAACCGGGGAAGGTCTCGCCGCTGCGCAGAGTAGTGTTTTCTATGCCTAAGTACTGATCGTAAATTTCATCCCATGTGGCGGCATCCACTGACCCGGTTTCCGGCAGGCGGAACCGTCTTTGGGCTGCAAGCACTGCCGCCCGGGTGCCCTGTCCGTAAATACCATCCACACTCAGCGGCGGGATTCCCGGAATATAGGAGGACAGCACACTGAGCATATACTGCAGAAGCCGAACTTTATCGCCGGTATCGCCCACATCCAGTCCGTTTGGGGGAGCCCAGTTGATAGCGTAGAATTGCTGTCCCTGACTTCTCAGTTCGGACAGGGAATTTACACCGGTATAAAGCCGCACGATCTCATACCATGTGGCAGGGCCCACGATGCCGTCCGGTGTGAGCCCGAAGATTTGCTGAAATGCCCGCACGGCGGCCTCTGTCTGACTTCCAAAGATACCGTCTACCGCGGAGATTTTTGGAATTGCCGGATAGTTCTGGGATATTCGGTTTAATGAGGTTTGGATGACTACCACGTTCGGGCCGCTGCTGCCCCGGCGCAGGGGCGTACCGGGATAGGATGACATGATCCCGCGGATCGGTGCGTTTACCACCGTTTCCACATTGCCGTAATAACTGCGCAGAATCTGGTCAGAGGTATAGCCCTGCTGTGCCAGATTCTGGCTGCCCCATTGGCTTAATCCTTCGCAGGTAACGGTAGTTCCGTTGCAGAATTTGGCAGCCAGGGGTTCTACAAAGCCCGGTCTGCGCAGATAATCGTTAAACAGTTCGTCTACCAATCGTGAAATATTTTCAAAAAAGCTGCGGCCGTTCACAAAGGCCTGATCGAAGGCAGTGTTGTTGGTAATATCAAAATCATAGCCACGGCTGCGGTAAAATTCCGTATACACCCGGTTCAGTGCAAAGGAGACAATGGCCAGGATATTGGCCCGCAGGGCACTCTCGTCCCATGTTGGGTATATTTCGCTGGATGCTACATTTTTGACATAATCAGAAAACGGGACAGTCACATTGGCTGCGTTTGAAGATGGTGAACCCAAGTGTACTGTGATTTGCTGGGGTACAAAAGGCGTTACTGTGGGCATGGCGGTCCTCCCTACAGGTTTTGGGCAGGTGTGTCAAACACCTCTGCCAGATTCCACTGCGCCGGTAACTCAGACAGCGGTATCATTTCCAGATTCTGCACAGTAACCGTGTTCGGGAAGATCTGCAGATTCTCAATATCGATTTCTTCGAAGTTTTCCAGTCTGGCGTACAGATTTACAACAGCAAAGGGGATGACGCCGGTATTGGGAGATTGACTGGCGGCAGCATCGGGTACAGTAATTTCAATTGGATCATCCAGCAGACCGCTGCGGTTGGTAAGGCGCAGAGCAATGCCTGCTCCGCTGGCATCCGTCACGGCAACAGCCACATCCTTAAGCGGTATTTGCGCGGAGCTGGTATAGGCATGGACCTGTATGTAACCGGTGGCACTCAGAAAGATCCCTCCTTTCATGGTCTCGAAGTATGATATGCTGCATCACAAATAATGTGCAGGGGTTTATACAAACCCCTGCATTTGCTTGATATTTTCCTGCTCACAATCCAGAAGCTTTCGGGACAGGACAGCGACCCGTTCGTCTGAGTTATTATAATGATGCAGGTTCTTCAGGCCCTTAATCATACCCCGGGTGTTGCCCTGAATCATCATGGCTGCGGTTTTTGAACTTGAGTTGCCGTAGCTCAGACGCATGCGTGTGGTCATGTCAGCCATAGCCTTAACGCCCGGATCCAGCTGCTCCAGCTGCCATCCACGGGATGCAGCCAGAGATTGTGCTTCCTGCTCAATGCTGTCGTATTCCCGCAGTTGGGAGCGCAACGCTGTCTGCAGATCGCTGTTAAGCTGCATTTTCAGTACGGCACGGATACCGGTCTGGCCCATTTGAGTGGTTTTTAAAATAGAGGAAAGTAAATCTTTGCTGCCTTTCATTATCATCACCAAACATAGTATGGCCGGTTTGACTGCCATCATGCACAAAAATCAAAACACTGAATAGTATAGACAGATGGAAAGGAAAGGGATGATGATATGTGTGCAATCGCTGGTATGGTGGGTCTGTTTTTTGATGAAACTGTTGTTGAGAGAGTTTTAAAAACAATGGGGCGCAGAGGCCCGGACGAAAACGGAAATTTTGTTACAGATAGTTGTGCGCTGTTTCACAGCCGGCTGACGATTGTAGATCCGGAGGGTGGAAAGCAGCCCATGCATCTGGATTGGGCCGGTGAAAGTTACACTATAGTATATAATGGCGAACTCTACAATACAGAGGACATTCGCAGGGAACTGATACCGTTGGGACATCACTTTAACAGTCATTCGGATACGGAAGTAGTACTCCATGCTTATGCCCAATGGAAGGAACAGGCTCTGGATAAGCTGAATGGGATTTTTGCATTTGGTGTATGGGAAAATAACAGCAAAAAACTGTTTCTCGCCCGGGACCGTATTGGTGTAAAGCCTCTGTTTTATAAATTGCACGAAGGCGGTTATTTGTTTGCATCGGAAATTAAATCCATTTTAGCGTATCCCACAGTCAAAGCGGAATTGGATGCGGATGGGGCAGCGGAGATCATTCTTCTGGGGCCGGGCAGAACACCGGGCAGCGGCGTGTTCCGGGGCATACAGGAACTGGAGCCGGGGTGCTGCGGTACTTACAGTAAGGGGAAATGGCATTGGCAGCGGTACTGGAAACTGACAGACAGGCAGCATACGGATTCTTTTGAGCAAACTGCAGAAAAGGTCCGGTTTCTGGTTACAGATGCAATCCGACGGCAGATGGTTTCGGATGTACCCATCGGAACATTCTTGTCCGGAGGACTGGATTCCAGTCTGATCACAGCGGTCTGCGCTGGGGAAATGGACAGAAAAGGGGAGACGCTTCACAGCTTTTCCGTGGATTATAAAAACAATGAACGCTATTTTATACCCGGTAAGTTCCAGCCTAATTCAGATAACAGTTATATCGAAATCATGCGTGATCATCTTGGTGTTGACCATCATTGGACGGTTCTGACACCGGAGGATCTGGTAAATGCCATGGAGGCTGCAACGGCTGCCAGAGATCTTCCGGGTATGGCGGATGTGGATTTTTCGCTGCTTGCGTTTTGTGGTGAAATCCGAAAATATGTGAAAGTGGGACTTTCCGGCGAGTGCGCGGATGAGATATTCGGCGGCTATCCATGGTATCGGGATCCACAGGTGCGGGAAATGGACGGCTTCCCATGGGCACAAAATACAAAACAGCGGAAATCGTTTTTGACACCGGAGATCGCTGCAAGAATTCACACAGATGAATTTGTAGAAGACAGATACCGGCAGACGATTACAGACAGTGACATACTGCCCGGTACTTCAGCAACAGAGCGCCGCATGAAGGAAATGGTGAACCTGAATCAGCGCTGGTTTATGCAGACACTGCTTGACCGCAAAGACCGGATGAGTATGTTTCAGGGATTGGAGGTCCGTGTGCCGTTCTGTGACTACAGGATCGCGGAATACCTGTATAGTGTGCCGTGGGAATTCAAGGATTATCAGGGGAAGGAAAAGGGCCTTTTACGGTACGCTATGCGGGATCTGCTTCCGAAAGAGGTGCTTTGGCGCAAGAAAAGCCCGTACCCAAAAACTTATGATCCGAAATATCTGCAGCTTGTGAGCGGGATGCTGCGGCAGATGCTTACCCGGAAGGATGCTCCGATCCTTCAGATCGTGAATAAAAAGGCTTTGGAGGAATTGCTGGAAGCGGAGTACGCCTGGCCCTGGTATGGGCAGCTTATGCGGGTTCCCCAGACCATTGCGTTTATGCTGCAGGTCAATTTGTGGCTTCAATTGTATAATGTAACGGTTTTGTGACAGGAGGTTTTACGGAAGTATCTCCGGCGCAGGTTTGCCTACGCCGGAGATTTTTTCGCCGTGCTGCCCGCGGTGTTGTGAAAATATCCAAAATAACTGCGCCCACGTTCCTGTATTTGAAAAAGTTAATGATTTTTTGTTTTCATAGTTGTATTTTCAGCAAGAAAGTGATAGTATACAAGAAACATTTGTGCGCGAAGCATGGACAAAAGAGGTGATGGAAAACGGTATGAAATATGTAATCATATTGGCTGATGGAATGGCAGACGAGCCGTTGACGGTTTTAAGCGGTAAGACACCGCTGGAATACGCCAGCACGCCCGCGATGGATGATCTGGCATGCAAAGGAATAATGGGCATGGTTCAGACCGTTCCGTCTACAATGAAACCCGGCAGTGATGTAGCGAATCTGTCTGTAATGGGCTATGATCCTGAATCCTGTTACTCCGGACGTTCACCGCTGGAGGCGTTGAGCGTAGGTGTTGCTATGGAGGAAACGGATGTGATCTTCCGGTGCAATCTTGTAACGGTTTCGGAAAATGAGCCTTATGAAAACAAGACGATTCTGGACCACAGTTCCGGGGAAATATCCACCGAGGATGCGGATATTCTGATGGACGCAGTCCGGGAAGCATTCAATAATGAGGAATTCTCATTTTACACCGGTACCAGCTACCGTCATATTACGGTGTGGAAAAATGGGCAGGTCCAGGACATGGAACCGCCCCACGACCATCTGGGAGAAGTGATCGGACAGTATCTGCCAAAAGAAGCTGTTTTCTGTAAAATGATGGAAAAGAGTTTCCAGATTCTCAACGATCATCCGCTGAATGTAAAGCGGGCTGCGGAAGGCAAGAACAAAGCCAATTCGCTCTGGTTCTGGGGTGCCGGTACAAAGCCGTCTCTGCAGAACTTCCGGGAGAAGACCGGTTTGCAGGGTGCAGTTATTTCTGCGGTGGATCTGCTGAAGGGTATTGCGGTTGGTGCCGGTATGCAGGTTATAAATGTAGATGGTGCAAACGGTTCTCTGGATACCAATTATCTTGGCAAGGCGCAAGCGGCTGTGGATGCACTTCTGAAGGATGGCAATGATTTTGTTTATGTGCATGTAGAGGCGCCGGATGAGATGGGACATCAGGGTAATGCAGGCCGCAAAATCAAGTCCATCGAATATATTGACGATCAGATTGTAAAAACAGTAAAGCAGGCGCTGGATGCATCCGGTGAACCCTATAAAATGCTGGTCCTTCCGGATCACCCCACACCCATCCATTGCCGCACACACACATCAGACCCTGTTCCTTTTGTGCTGTATGACAGCGGCTGTGAGCGCAAAGCCATCGCCCGTTACAGTGAAAAAGAAGCAGCGGCAACAGGTATTTTTGAAGAAAAAGGACATCGCTTGCTTGAGCGATTGATCAATTAAGGAGGAAACGACTATGGCTAGAGTTTATAATTTTTCCGCCGGTCCGGCAGTTCTGCCGGAGGAAGTGCTGCAGGAAGCTGCAGCCGAGATGTTTGACTATAAGGGAACCGGCATGTCCGTTATGGAAATGAGTCACCGTTCCAAGGCTTATCAGCAGATCATTGATGAAGCGGAAGCGGACCTGCGTGAGCTGATGGGTATTCCCGAGAATTATAAGGTTTTGTTCCTGCAGGGCGGTGCATCCCAGCAGTTTGCCATGATTCCCATGAATCTGATGAAGAATAAGGTGGCAGACTATATCGTTACCGGCCAGTGGGCCAAGAAGGCCTATCAGGAGGCCAAGAAGTACGGTCAGGCCAATGCTGTGGCATCTTCGGCTGATAAGACCTTCTCTTACATCCCCGACTGCTCTGATCTGCCTATCAGCGAGAACGCGGACTATGTGTACATCTGTGAAAACAACACCATTTACGGCACAAAGTATAAGCAGCTGCCTAATACCAAGGGTAAGATCCTTGTTTCCGACGTGTCCTCCTGTTTCCTGTCCGAGCCTGTGGACGTGACCAAGTATGGCGTGATCTACGGCGGCGTGCAGAAGAATATCGGCCCTGCCGGTGTTGTTATCGTCATCATCCGGGAAGACCTGATCCCTGATGAAGTTCCGGAATACGTTCCCACCATGCTCCAGTACAAGACCCATGCTGACAACGGTTCTATGTACAACACACCTCCCGCATACGGCATTTACATTTGCGGCAAGGTGTTCAAGTGGCTGAAGAAAATGGGCGGTCTGGAAGTGATGAAGGCGCGCAACGAGGCTAAGGCCAAGGTGTTGTACGACTTCCTGGACCGCAGCAAGCTGTTCAAGGGTACTGTTGTGAAGGAAGACCGTTCTCTGATGAATGTTCCCTTTGTTACCGGTAACGAAGAACTGGATGCCAAGTTTGTTAAGGAAGCTGCCGCAGCCGGTTTTGTCAATCTGAAGGGACACCGGACAGTAGGTGGTATGCGCGCCAGCATTTACAATGCAATGCCTATTGAAGGTGTTGAAAAGCTGGTAGCCTTCATGGAAGAGTTTGAAAAGAACAACAGCAAGTGAGGGAGTTGCTATGTATCAGGTACATTATTTAAATCCTATTTCCGCAAAAGGCACTGACCTGTTGACTGCGGATTATCAGAAGACCGATGCAATGGAAGCCGCCGATGCGATTTTTGTCCGCAGCGCGGCCATGCATGATCTGGCTTTGCCCGAGAATCTGCTGACTGTTGCCCGTGCTGGCGCGGGTGTCAATAACATTCCGCTGGACCGCTGCGCAGAGCAGGGGATCGTTGTGTTCAATACCCCTGGTGCCAACGCCAATGGTGTGGTAGAGCTGGCCTTGTGTGGTATGCTGCTGGGCAGCCGTGATGTGGTGGGCGGCATCAACTGGGTGCAGACCATTAAAAATGACGGCGATGTGGGCAAGAAAGTGGAGAAGGGTAAGTCCAAGTTTGCCGGTATGGAGATCGCAGGCAAGCGGCTGGGTGTGATCGGTTTGGGTGCCATCGGCGGCCCTCTGGCCAATGCTGCCAGAAAGCTGGGCATGGAAGTCTACGGCTGTGACCCCTTCATTTCCATTGATGCCGCCTGGCATCTGGACAGCCAGATCGTCCGTGTAAAGACCCGGGAGGAGATCTACTCCCAGTGTGATATCATTACCCTGCATGTGCCTCTGCTGGACGATACCAGAAAGATGATCAACGAGGAAGCCCTGTCCAAGATGAAGGATGGCGTGATTATTCTGAATTTTGCAAGAGACCTGCTGGTTGACGATGACGCTATGGAAGCTGCGCTGAAGTCCGGCAAGGTGAAGCGCTACATCACCGACTTCCCTAACGACAAGACTGCCGGTATGGAAGGCGTTGTGGCGATCCCACACTTGGGCGCATCCACCGCTGAGTCTGAGGATAACTGCGCAAAGATGGCTGTTAAGCAGGTAATGAACTATCTGGAAAACGGAAATATTATCAATTCCGTGAATTTCCCTGCCTGTGATATGGGTATCTGCACCAAGGCAGGCCGTATTACCATCCTGCACAGGAATATTCCCAATTCTCTGAGTCAGTTTACCTCCACTGTGGCAAAGGACAATATCAACATTTCTGATATGGTCAACCGCAGTAAGGGCGAGTACGCTTACACCATGCTGGATCTGGATGATCCTGTATCCGATCAGCTTGTGGAAGATCTGAAGAAGATCGACGGCGTATTGCGTGTACGTGTAATTCGATAAAAGACAGTTATAGGGCGCATTGCAATTTTGCAATGCGCCCAAATCTTGTTTATTTACCCAATTCCCTGGTTCTGGTATACGCTGCACTGACGCAGTCCATGACCGCACCACGGAAAGCGTTTTCTTCCAATGCCTTTACACCGGCGATGGTGCTGCCGCCGGGGGAGCAGACTGCATCCTTTAATGCACCGGGATGGGAGCCTGTCTGCAGAACCATTTCCGCTGCGCCTGCCATGGTGGCAGCGGCGTAGGTAATGGCCTTATCTCTGGGGATGCCGCAGGCAACCGCACCGTCAGCCATGGCTTCAATGAACATGTACATATAGGCAGGTCCACAGCCGGAAACTGCACTACCAGCATCGATCAGATGCTCGGGGATGCTGTCCAGAATACCCGCAAAACGCATATCTTCCAAGAAACTAGTCAGCATTTCGTCGGTGACCAGTTCGTTGCGGCAGTAGAGGATCATGCCCTTGCCCAGCATAACGGGGGTGTTGGGCATAATGCGGATGATGGGCAGGGGAGCGCCGATTATCTCCTGAATCCGGCTGATTTCAATGCCCGCTGCAATGGTAATAATCAAAGGCTTTCTATCCCGCAGAACAGGAGCAATGGGGGAGAGTGCCTTTTCCATGATCTGGGGTTTGACAGCCAGAAACAGCCGGTCACAGCTTTGGGCAGCTGTCATGTTATCGCCGTAGCTGCAGCCCAGCTCTTCTGCAAAAGCAGCGGTGCGGTCAGAGGGGTCGGAAAGAAAAATATCTGTGGTTGCTTTGCTCAGCGCACGGGCGATGGCACCGCCCATATTTCCGCAGCCTATAAAACCGTATTTCATAGTTTCCTCCTATCTGACGTGGCCGTCGCCGTAGATCACATACTTATAGGTGGTCAGTTCCCGCAGACCCATAGGACCTCTGGCGTGCATCTTCTGGGTGGAGATACCCATTTCACAGCCAAGGCCGAACTCCCCGCCGTCAGTGAAACGAGTGGAGGCGTTCACGTAAACTGCGGCGCTGTCTACACCGGCGGTGAACTGCTGCTTGGCATTTTCGTCTTGTGATACAATCGCTTCACTGTGGCCGGTGGAGTGCTGGCCGATATGGGCAACTGCTTCTGCAACGCCGCCTACACACCTGACTGCCAGTATGTAATCAAGGAACTCGGTATCAAAGTCCGTTTCTGTTGCGGCTGTGCCGGTGATAATGGACTGGGCATAGTCATCCAGCCGCAGTTCCACAGGGGAAAGACCTGCGTTTTGCCGTGCTGTGACCAACCGGCCATAGATCAGGGGTAAAAACACGGGGGCAATTTCCTTGTCTACCAGCAGAACTTCTTCCGCATTGCAGACGCTGGGACGGCTGGTTTTCGCGTTTTCAACAATTTTCAGTGCCATTTCCAGATCTGCGGACTTTTCTACATACACATGGCAGATGCCGGTACCGGTTGCGATGCAGGGGACGGTCGCCTGCCGTACACAGGCGTTGATCAGACCGGCACCGCCTCTGGGGATCAGCAGGTCGATGTAGCCTTGGGCGGTCATCAGGGCGGTGGCGCTTTCTCTGGAAGTGTCATTTACCAGATTGACCGCGTTTTCTGCGATACCCACGGATTTCAGACCCTCGCGCAGGGCAGCAACAATGGCCTTTGCGGAGCAAAATGCTTCCTTACCGCCGCGAAGTCGGAGGCCAAGCGGTCTTAGGAAGACAAT
>JAZNPV010000103.1:0-7181 GCA_045589835.1 Faecousia sp. | reverse complement strand
CGACAGACAGTAGAGGAGGGGCACCGACCAATGTCATTAAGTTACCCGTCATTGCGAACCAGTCCGCAGACTGCTGTGGCAATCTCCTTCTTAAGATGGGGATTCCCACGGGCGTTTACACGCCCTCGGAATGACCGGTTTTCTTAACTTAATGACATTGGTCCGTGCCCCTCCCCTACAAACGGAAATTCTGAAACAAACATAAGAGATCCGCCCAGGTTTATTATTTATCCAACAGATAATGGAGCCGATGAACCACTTCTCCGTTCCGGTAATAAATCCGGGGTACCCGGCGGCTGACACCACAGATAAACTCATAGTTAAAAGAGTCTGCCGCCTCGGCGATCTGCTCTGCGGTAATGGTCTGTTTGCCGTCGCAGCCTACCAGAACCACCGGCTCATCGGGCTGCACACCCGGGATGTGCGTCACATCCACCATAAGCTGATCCATGCACACACGGCCTAAGATCGGGGCTTTACGTCCCCGGATCAGTACGTAAAAACGGTTACTTAAGATTCTGGGATAGCCATCGGCATAGCCCACCGGTACAGTGGCCACTACAGTAGGCGCTTGGGTCACAAAGGTACCGCCGTAGCTGATCCTTCTGCCCGGTTCCAGCTGCTTTATGTGGGTTACCCGGCTGTACCAGCTCATAGCGGGCTGCAGCTTCAGAAGTTTGGGATCCACTTCCTGGCTGGGGTATAGTCCGTAGATCACGATACCGGCCCGCACCATGTCATAGTGACAGGAGAAATTCATAATGCCGGCGGAATTATCCAGATGGCGGACGGGGATCTCCAGACCCCGGGCCTGCAGCATCCCATAAAACCGGTCAAACAGGTTTGCCTGCTCCCGAGCCTGCTGCAAGTCCTCACAGTCGGCGGTGGCAAAGTGACTGAACAGGCCCTCCGGTACAAGTCCGGGCAATCTGGCTATTTTGGCGCAGATATCCGCGTCAGCTTCCGTTGCCTGAAAACCGATACGGCTCATGCCCGTATCTACTGCAAAATGGAACGGTGCGTTCACGCCCTGCCTCTGGGCTTCTGCGGAAAAGGCCTGTGCGTCCTCATAACGGAAGATGGTAGGGCGAATCCCCTCCTGAACCGCCATGGAATAGGCAGAAACAGGGGTATGGCCCAAGATCAGAATGGGCTTTGTCAGTCCCGCCTGCCGCAGCTCCAGGGCCTCCTGTATGGAGGATACACCGAAAAAAGCGCACATGTCCTGCAGCAGCTTTGCCACCTGCACAGCGCCGTGGCCGTAGGCATCTGCCTTCACAACCGCCATCACCGGCACCCCTGCCTTTTCCCGGATGGCCCGGAAATTGGCCGCAATGGCATCCAGATCGATGGTCACATAGGTGTTATCGAAATGCAATTTGTTCAACTCCAAAAGCGTAGTAAAGGATTACTCTTTCACGGTTCCGTCCGGATTGAATAAGGGCAGCTTTTCCAGATAAATGAGGTCATCCCGGCTCTGGGCATCGCCCTCAGCCAGCACGGCCATCTTGCCGGCAATGATACCGCCGGCCTTCTCTACCAGCGCTTCCAGTGCAGCAAGGCTCTCGCCGGTGGAGATCACATCGTCCACCAGCAAAATCCGCTTACCCTTCATCAGCTCCGCATCAGCGGTATCCAGATACAAAGTCTGCTCCTTTTCGGTGGTGATGGACTTGACGGAGGACTGGAATACGCCGGTCATGTACAGCTTGGGTACTTTACGGGCCAGAAAATACTTGGCAGCACCGGACTGGCGGGCCATTTCATGGGCCAGAGGAATACCCTTTGCCTCGGCGGTGATGATGTAGTCATGCTCCGGGGCCAGCTTCAGCAGCTCCCGGGCGCAGGCCACGGACAGCTCCTGATCGCCGAAGATTACGAAGCCTGCTATGTACAGGGAATCGGTTACTTTGCAGATAGGCAGGTCCCGCGCCAGACCCGCAACGTTCATATGATATACCACGAAAATCGCTTCCTTTCCGTTTTAAATGCCTTGCAGGGCACATTTTCATCCATTTTTATTATACTGCCAAAGGCAGAAAAGTCAAGGCGTTCCCTGCCGTGCCAGAAAAATGGCACTATGTACATAATGCAAATTATTGGGGCGAGAGCAAGCCCTCGCCCTGCAATCAGTGTCCGTGGCGGCACTGCAGGACGGGGGTACTCCCGCCGTTTCTATATCAGCTTTCCATCTGTTTTCCCAGAAAGCCTGCCACCGTCTGGGCCAGCTTCTGATCCGCTTCTGCCAGCGGGCCGTCATTTTCGCCCATCAGCAGCATGACGCAGCCCATCAGATCTCCGTGGCTGAGAATAGGCGCCGCCACGCCAAGGTGATATTTGTCGGAGCTTTCCGTGGCCCGCAGCATAAGCTCACCGGGCTCATAGCGGTAATTTTTCCGCTGCTCCATCAGCTTGTCCAGCTCCTGAGAATTGGGCTTGTCGATCAGGTCCCGCTTGGGCGCACCAGCCAGGGCAATAATGGAATCCCGGTCAGATACCGCTGCGATCCGGCCGGTATTGGCACCGATGGAATCGCAAAGCTGGGCAGCAAAATCCTGCAGATCGCCCATGGGAGAGTACTTACGGAAAATCACACCCCCGTCCTTTTCGGTATATATCTCCAGCGGATCGCCCTCACGAATCTTAAGAGTTCTTCTGATCTCCTTGGGAATCACAATACGCCCCAAATCGTCCACTCTTCTGACAATGCCAGTAGCCTTCATATATCTTTCTCCTTTTACAGTACATTTGGCAGGTGCGCACCATAAGGTTCCTCTTGTCATGGGATGCCTTTTTTCGCCCCGTCAATAATTTTACAAATTACGCTGTTAGTATCTGTAAACAAAGCAAGATTATACTGCAAGATTTACTTTTTGCTTTTGTCGTAGTATCATAAATAAAAAGAAACAAAATATGAAAAGAGGTACTGTTATGACTGCTTCCAAACTGATCGAACTGGCGGTTGCCGCCATGGAAAAGGCCTATGCTCCCTACTCCGGCTACACGGTGGGTGCGGCGCTGCTGTGCGACGACGGCACGGTATACACCGGCTGCAACATTGAAAACGCCGCCTTTGGCCCCACGGTATGCGCCGAACGCACCGCCATTTTTAAAGCCGTCAGCGAGGGAAAACGCAGCTTTACCGCCCTTGCGGTCTGCGGCGGCAAGGATGGGGTGATTACCAGCCTGTTTCCGCCCTGCGGCGTATGCCGGCAGGTGATGCGGGAGTTCTGCAAGGATAGCTTTACTGTCTATCTTGCAGGCCCGGACGGCACTTATGAGACCCGCACACTGGCCCAGCTTCTGCCGGACAGTTTTCAGCTGTAAAAAAGACCGGGGGTTCTTTGTCAAATGTGAACAAATTGTAGGGAAACGTGTATTTTTTGCTTGCTTTTTGCCTTTTTCAGCGTTATACTTTATGAGGAATTAAAACCCGGAAAGAGAGGAAATGCCCCGAAAATGCTAGCGGCATTTCCTTTTTTTGCGGGTAAAAACACAAAAATATACGGAGGAAATACAATGAATCTCGTCTACGGCATTAAAGACAAGCCCAAGTTCGGCCAGATGCTGATCTTCGCATTCCAGCAGGTTCTGGCGATCCTGGCAGCAACCATCGCAGTCCCCGCTATCGTTGGCAACGGCATGTCCGCTTCCGCCGCCCTGTTCGGTGCAGGTATCGGCACTCTGGTTTACCAGCTGTTCACCAAGTTTAAGAGCCCCGTGTTCCTGGGTTCTTCCTTCGCTTTCATTGGCTCCATGGTCGCAGCCTTTGCCGGTGCGGTTTCCGCATCTGCCGGCTTTGCAGGCCTGATCATCGGCGCTGCATTTGCGGCTGCTGTGTATGTGGTCATCGCAATCATTGTCAAGGTAGCCGGTGTTAAATGGATCGACAAGCTGATGCCCCCTGTGGTCATCGGACCCACTGTCGCTCTGATCGGTCTGTCCCTGGCCGGCGCTGCTATCAAGGACGTATTCTCCTACGGTCCTCAGGACAGCAACGGCTCCTTCGTGATGAGCGCTCCCATCTGGGCCTCCTTCGTCTGCGCTATGGTCACCCTGCTGGTAGTCATTATCGTTGCCACCTACGGCAAGAAGATGGTCAAGCTGGTTCCCTTCATCATCGGTATTCTGGCAGGTTATGCGGTTGCTGTTGTCTTCACCCTCTGCGGTATCCCCGTCATCGACTTCAGCCTGTTCCAGAATATGCAGATCTTTGCCGTTCCCCAGTTTACCTTCCTGGAGGCACTGAAGGGCGTTAAGGAAATCGACGGCTCTTACATTGCTACCGTGGCTGTGGCTTATGTTCCCGTAGCTTTCGTTGTGTTCGCTGAGCACATTGCCGACCACAAGAACCTGTCCTCCATCATCGGTCAGGACCTGCTGGCCGAGCCCGGCCTGCACCGCTCCCTGCTGGGTGACGGCATCGGCTCCTTCGCCGGCGCGATCTTCGGCGGCTGCCCCAACACCACCTACGGTGAGTCCGTAGGCTGTGTAGCCATTACCCGCAATGCTTCCGTCATCACCATCACCACTGCTGCTGTGATGTGCCTGCTGATCTCCTTCTTTGGCCCCTTCGTGGCATTTCTGGATTCCATTCCCGGCTGTGTCATGGGCGGTGTCTGTGTCACCCTGTACGGCTTCATCGCCGTTTCCGGTCTGAAGATGATCCAGAAGGTTGACCTGAACCAGCACAAGAACCTGTTCGTGGTTGCCACTATCCTGATCCCCGGCATCGGCGGCATGGCTATGGCCATCGGTAAGGTCACCCTGACCGCTATCGCCTGCGCTCTGATCCTGGGCATCCTCGTGAATCTGGTTGTCTCCAAGGCAAAGGAAGAGTAATTCCCCCTATAAGTTCCGGGCTGTCGGTTTTCCGACAGCCCGGTTTTTTGCATATGTTATTTAAACTGGGTATGTAGGGGCCGCCGGGGGCGTCGGCCCCTACGGTTTGTTCGGCAGAAAGAGTTAGAATAGCTTCTTTGCGAAGCTGGTGCCCGGGGTGTTCAGCCGAATACCAAACAATTCTGCAACGGTGGCGGCAATGTCCGCGAAGGTGCTGCCGGTACCCAGATCGGTGGGCTTGACCTGCTTGCCCAATATAAGCAGCGGCACATACTCTCTTGTGTGGTCGGTGGTGGCGGCGTAGCCCGGATCACAGCCGTGGTCAGCGGTAATCAGCAGCAAATCATCTTTACCAAGAACTTCCAAAAACTCACCCAGCCATGTATCAAACCGGTTCAGCGCCTGCGCATAGCCTGTCGCGTCCCGGCGGTGGCCGTACTGGGAGTCAAAGTCTACCAGATTCACAAAGCACAGGCCGGTAAAGTCCTTTTGGGCGTAAGCCATGGCATGCTCCATGCCGTGGTCGTTGCTTTTGTTATAGACATACTCCGTCAGTCCCTGTCCGGCAAAAATATCATGGATCTTGCCCACGCCGATCACATCCAGACCGGCGTTTTTCATTTCGTCCAACAAGGTAGGAGCAGGGGGTTCCAGAGAAAAATCGTGCCGGTTGGCGGTGCGCACGAAATTGCCCGGTGTGCCCACAAAGGGTCTTGCGATCACCCGGCCTACCCCGTGCTTTCCACGCAGCAGCTTCCGGGCAATGCGGCAGTATTCGTAAAGCTGCTCCGGCGGTACGATATCCTCATGTGCCGCGATCTGGAATACGGAGTCGGCGGAGGTGTAGACGATCAGATCGCCGGTTTGCATGTGGGTCTTGCCGTATTCCTCGATTACCGCCGTGCCGGACCATGGGGCATTGGCCAGCACACCCCGTCCCGTTGCCTGCCGGAAAGGCTCCAAAATTTCTTCCGGAAAGCCCTGTGGATAGGTGGGAAGCGGGGTATCAGATACCAGTCCCGCGATCTCCCAGTGGCCGATGGTGGTATCCTTGCCCTTGGAGCTTTCCGCCAGACGGCCATAGGCACCGGAAGGCTTCTCCTCCTCAGGCAGACAATCCACACCTGCTATATTGCCAAGACCCGCCTTTATCATATTGGGAATGTGTAGGTCTCCCGTGGCCGCGCAGGCGCGCAGGGTATCGGTTCCCGCGTCCCCAAATTCTGCCGCATCCGGCAGCGCGCCGATGCCGAAGGAATCCAAAACAATTAAAAACACACGCTTCATAGGATCACCTTTTTCATCAAAGGAATCAAAGCTCCCCTTGAGGGGAGCTGTCAGCAAAGCTGACTAAGGGGTGCGTTTCACCCTTCCGCCCCTTCGGGGCACCTCCCCTTGAGGGGAGGCTTATTACTGCTGCTCCATAGCTACTGCCACATCCAGCGCTACTTTCATCATAGTGGTAAAGGCGGTCTGCCGCTCTTCGGAGGTGGTCAGCTCGCCGGTCAGCACATGGTCGGAGATGGTGCAGATGCACAGAGCCCGCTTGCCGTACCGGGCAGCGTTCATATACAGGGCGGCGGCCTCCATTTCCAGTGCCATCACGCCCATTTTCTTCAGACCGTACACACTGTCCAGTCCCTCGGGAACGCCCACGTGATCGCCGTAAAACACATCGGAGGAATTCACGTTGCCCACATGGTAGACTGCCCCGTGCGCCTGCGCCGCATCCACGGCTGCACGCAGCAGTTCATAGGATGCGATGGGGGCAAATGTGCCGGGCAGGTGGAACTGGGCGGCAAAGTTGGAATCGGTGCAGGCGCCCTGTGCGATCACCAGATCGTACAGCTTAATATGCTCCTGAATGGCGCCTGCAGAGCCAACCCGGATGATATTCTCCACCCCGTAGCCGTTGTACAGCTCATGGGAGTAGATGCCGATGGCGGGCATACCCATACCGGAAGCCATGACGGACACCTTAACACCTTTATAATAGCCGGTGTAGCCCTGCACGCCCCGGACATTATTCACAAGCACCGGGTTTTCCAGAAAATTTTCCGCAATGAATTTAGAACGCAGCGGATCTCCCGGCATCAGAACGGTCTTGCCGAAATCACCGGGCTTGGCGCTGATATGAGGGGTCGGCGTAGTTAACATAACATTTCCTCCTTTGATTTGATAAACCATAGGGGTCGCCCCGCTGGGAGAATATCATACTTTCTCACTGGCGAGAAAGTATGCAAAGAGCCCCCGGGGACCCTTCGTATGGTTCCCGGACTCTCCTGACGACCAAAGGGGAGAAAAAACGTAAGTTTACAACAAACAACATTTTCTGTTTT
>JAZNPV010000102.1:0-67211 GCA_045589835.1 Faecousia sp. | reverse complement strand
AATCTTTCATGAGCATAGAGGCCTCCTTTTGCGTAGTGTAGGGGTACATTTATTGTAAAAGATTTTGTCTCTATGCTCAACTGTTTTCTATGAAAATGGGGCCAGGCTCATCGCCTGACCCCAACATTTATTATAGAACCGAAAAAATGTAGAATTATTTGGACCCCAGCTTGATCAATTTAACGATCACAGGGCCAAGTAGGATGTTAGTGCCCAGTTCGACCAAAAAGTTAATACCGGCCAGACCGAAGATCATATAAGAGGCAGCATCGGCATAACCGAACTTTGCTGCCCACTCTGTGACAGTCTCAAAGAAAAACAGGTTGCAGCCAATCAGAAAAATTCCTGTATTGACGATAGGGCAGCATATAGCAGCTACAATCACGGCAAGAACATCATTCACACGCTTTAAAAGTGTGTAGACCACACCGGCGATCAAACCGCACATAATACCCTTTACAAGAACAACCAATACAGTTGCTAGAGGATCGACTGCCAAAAATGCGTTTGCCTCACCAGTTAACAGCACGGTAACACCAAACGCAAGACCCAACCATGCACCAGCTTTCCAGCTGTACAATGCGGCACCGACAACAATGGGAACAAGAACCAACGTAATAGAAAATAACGATCCAATACGGATTCCGCCGCCCAATAGCTGCAAAACTACAACGATTGCAGTAAACAGCCCGATGCCTACCATAGTTTTTGTTTTAGTATTCATTTATAATTCCTCCTTGCTGTCGCTCCGGCCTGCCGGATGCGATGCAAATTATTTGCCGGAAAACCGGCTGGTACTAAAATGAGCAATGCTCAAAGTAGTCGATTAATACTCGTCCGGTTCCTCTTGCTTTTCCATGTCTTGCAGATCATCAAATTCCATCTGCAGGCTCTGACCGGAACGCATAGCCTCCCACTTTTCCTTTGTAATCAAGATGGTCCGGGGTTTGCTGCCTTGGAACGGCCCAACAATGCCTTTTTCTTCCATCTCATCAACAATTCTTGCAGCACGGGCGTAGCCCAGCTTCAAGCGCCGCTGCAGCATGGATACGGAAGCCTGACCGGTCTCCAGGATCACGTCAACGGCAGCAGGCAGCATCTCATCGCCGTCCATTTCATCCGCATTGGGCTCCGGATCGGCAGCGGTCGCAGCTTTGTTACCGGTCTGCACCGCTTTTCTTTCAATCTCCTCCATGACCTGTTGATCGTAATTTGTGACAAAATTGGATTTTACATAAGTTGCTACAGCTTCCACTTCGGGATCACTGACAAAACATCCCTGTACACGCTTGGGCTTGCCGTTTCCGATAGGCGCATAAAGCATATCGCCTTTACCTACCAGCTTTTCTGCACCCTGTGTATCCAGAATGATCCGAGATTCCATCGCAGAAGCAACAGCAAATGCGATTCTGGAGGGAATATTTGCTTTCATAAGGCCGGTGATCACGTCGGCAGAAGGACGCTGTGTGGCAATGATCAGATGGATACCTGCCGCGCGGCCCATTTGGGCAATGCGGCAAATGGACTCCTCCACTTCCTTGGCGGCAACAAGCATCAAGTCTGCCAATTCATCAATAATCACAACGACCTGGGGCAGCCTGGTTCCTTCGGTTTCCTGATTCTCCACAATGCTGTTGTAGGATTCCAGATCACGGACACCGGCATCGGACATTGCCTTATAGCGGCGCATCATTTCCGTTACAGCCCACTGCAGGGAACCCGCAGCCTTTTTGGGATCGGTAACAACAGGGATCAGCAAATGGGGAATGCCGTTGTAAATACCCAATTCCACCATTTTCGGATCTACCATAATCAGCTTTACATCATCGGGACTGGCTTTGTACAGCAGTGAAATAATGATGGAATTCATGCAGACAGACTTGCCGGAGCCAGTAGTACCTGCTATCAACATGTGAGGAAGCCGGGCAATATTGCCCACGATGCAGCTTCCGCCGATATCCTTACCTACCGCAAAGGAGGACTTGGATTTTGCCTTATGGAATTCCTGAGAATCAATCACTTCACGCAGTGAGACCATTGTAACAGCCCGGTTCGGAACTTCAATGCCAACAACAGAGATCTTGCCGGGAACAGCGGCAATACGCACACCGGTTGCGCCCAAGCTAAGGGCGATATCGTCAGCAGCAGTTGTCAGCTTGCTGAGACGAACACCTTTTTCCAGTTCCACTTCATAGCGTGTGACGCTGGGGCCGCGAGTAACATTGATGATATGAGCTTCGATCTTAAAGCTGGCCAACGTTTCATTCAGGCGTCTGGAGTTTTCCCGCATTTCTGCTGTGCCGTCGCCACCGTTCTGTCCGGGCAGTTTCAAAAGATCAATGGGTGGGAAACAGTACTCGGGCATCTTTGCGGTTTCAGCCTGCGCTATCTCCATTGCAACCTCAGCAGCAGATTGTTCTGCATCCTGTGCGGTTACCTTTTCCTTTTTGACTGCCTGTTTTACCGGTTCGGCAGGTTTTTCTTCCATCTTAGGCGGCGTTTCGATCTCCAGCACCGGCATGGTCTCGGGAATCGGTTCAATTTTTTGAATCACGTCCGTTAAAAGCTCTGCGTCATCCACCGGGGAAGCTGATATTGAGGCTGCAGCTACCGGTGATTCTGTGTCTCCGCCAATCTGGCTCATCATATCGGATACTTTAGACCCAGGTTGCTTAGCCTTGTTATGCGTATTGCGAGCAGAAACAGCTTCTGTTTCTACAGACAATTGTTCTTCCCTCTGACTGCGGCGGTTCTCAATATATTCAATTCTTTTGTTGGCAATATGGTTAACCACAACTGCGGCAGGCTCCTGCTTTGCTTCCTGTTCCTCATTTTCCCAATCCGCACGAGGCCGGTTCTGGATAGCACGTATGATACTGGGGATCGTGATCTGCATACCGCCCAAAAGGGTAAGGACAGAACAAAGGATAAATAGAATATAAGAAATTACAGTACCGCACAACCACTGCATAAGCATGGCGAATAGGCCGCACAAAACACCACCGGTGGTGCCGTCAATTCCACCCATATAAAGAGCGCTGACCAGTTCGAATCCGGCAGGAAGATTTTGCGGATTCAAACTCAGGTGCGCAATACAGCCGCAGGCAAACATAAAAATGCCAAGGCTCACAGAACGCATACATACAGGTCGCTTCCCACTGAAGGCATGGATCAGGAATAAGTATAACAGCACGGGAATGGAAACAATAAATCCGACCCTGCCTACAAGTCCATGGATAAAGTTTTCAATAATTTTCACAAGTGCCCCTTCCGGCTCAAAGAAAATTACCAGAAAAAGAATGAACAGACCCAAAAGAACAACTGCTGAAATTAAGCGAACCGGTATCCGACGCTCTGCAGTATCATTTTGCTTACCTTTTTTTGCATCACTTGCTTTACGGGTCTTCGTGCTTTTTTTGGAAACAGATGCGGCTTTTTCAGCCTGCGTCCTGCGCTTTTTATCAGCCATATGTCTCCTCCTATGTCATCAGATACAGAATAAAAGTAAACAGAGCCATGCCCCACGAATAGTATGCAAACCAGGCAAATCCGGTTCGCGATGTAAGATATCGTATAATCACAATTCCTAATCGGGCACCGATAAAGGCAAAAACAGCACAAATTGAATAGCCGATAAAGATTGAAAAAGAAGCAATAGAAAAGCCATATGCAACAATCTTTGTAATGTCGACTATGATCATCAGCAAAACTGCCGGAATGCTCAGTATCAGTGCCCAGTTCATTGCGTGGTTCCTGTCGGCTCCCCGCATGGTTGCTGCGGAAAGAACGGCGCCGATTCTTGAAATACCGGGAACAGCAGACAGCGCACCGGCTGTACCGATCAAAATGCCGTCAAGACCGGTCATCGCGCGGGCATCCTTATTTGCCTGCCGCATATGTTCCGGCAGCAGAATAATAATACCATTTATAATCAGGATAAGTGTAAGAATCAAAAGATTCTCACTCATTTCACCCGTAACAAACAGAAAGAGAAGGCCTGCCAGCAAAGGTAAGGTTGCAGTCCTTATCAAGCGAATGTCGTACAGACCTTTTAGTGCATAGGTGTGTCCGCGTCTGGAGCGCTTTGCCATGGCTTTCTCCTTGCGTAAACGTGAAATCATGGATCGGCAGGCGGTCAGCAATGCCAATAAAACAGCTATACGCATCAACAATCCTTTGATGGGTACAGCAGCATCCGCACCAAATATTCGATTTAACAGTGATTGATGCGCGTGGGAGGAGACAGGTAAAAACTCTGTAATCCCAGAAATGAAACCATAAATGATATTCTGCAGCAACGTCATTTTTACCTATCTCCTTTCCAATTGATTTCAGTTTATCATATCATATTTATTGCGAAATTTCCACCCCGGAAATCAATTATTCCTGTTTATTTTTTGTCTTTTGCTTATCGATCATTTTATGCAGGGCACTAAGCGCGTCGTTAAGACCCCCAAGCTTGTCGATTAAGCCCGAAGAGACAGCTTCCTTTCCATACAGGATCGTACCTACATCTGTGGCCATTTCTCCTGTACGCATCATATATTCTTCGAATTTCTCCTTGGAAATGCCGGAATTTGCTGCAACAAATTCTGCAATCTGTTCTTGGATCCTCTGAAAATACCGGAATGTCTGAGGAGCGCCAACAACAAGTCCTGTCATACGGACCGGGTGTACAGTCATGCTGGCGGTCGGCGTAATAAAGGACTTTTTTGTGCAAACAGCAAGTGGAATACCGATAGAATGTCCGCCGCCCAGGACCAGGGATACGGTGGGCTTTTTCATACCCGCAATCATTTCAGCAATCGCCAGGCCTGCCTCGATATCGCCGCCTACAGTATTCAGGAGCAGAAGCAGCCCGTCAATTTCGTCGCTTTCCTCAATTCCTGCAAGCAGCGGCAATACATGTTCATACTTTGTTGTTTTCGCTGTTTCCGGCAAAACCTGATGCCCTTCCACCTGCCCGATGATTGTCAGCGTATAAATGTTACCTTTACTGCTTTTCGTAATATCAGAACCAAGCTCAACAACCTGCTCTCGATCTTCCTGCTTCATTTCCGGGTCATTTTTATTATGCATTGCAATACCTCCATTCTCGTTGAATAGGATAACCGAAATATTAATTTACAATTCATGCTTGCAAGAATTGCTCTTTTACCGTATAATGCAGAAGGTGATAATTATGGCTTCAAAAACAAATGCTGTACGCCTTGTACAGCAGGCAAAGATTCCCTGCAGGGAAGCGTTTTATGAATTTGATGAAACCGATCTGAACGGCAATCATGCTGCAAAGGCTATCGGGTTTCCACCGGAACAGGTTTTTAAAACGCTGGTTGCCCGTGGAACACGAACAGGTATCAACGTATTCTGTATTCCGGTATGCTGCGAATTGGAGCTGAAAAAAGCCGCTTCTGCAGCAGGCGATAAGAATATGGAACTGGTGCCCGTAAAAGAATTGCTTGCGCTAACCGGTTATATCCGTGGCGGATGCAGCCCTGTGGGTATGAAAAAGAAGTATCCCACGTTTATCGACGAGACATGTCAATTATTTGATGAGATCGCAGTATCTGCCGGAGAACGGGGACATCAGATGATCCTGCCGCCGGATAGACTTGTGGAGCTGATCGACGCAGTGCAGGCAGATATTATTGCTTAGCAGAAAGGAAATAGATATGCAATTTGAACACAAATGTAAGGGAACCTGTTCGCAGAGAATCTTGTTTGAAATCAACGACGGCAAGCTTAGCAACGTGCAGTTTCTGGGTGGCTGCAACGGCAATTTAAAGGGAATCGGTTCCCTTGTTGAAGGAATGGCTGTGGATGAAGTGATCGCCCGTTTGGAGGGCACGACCTGTGGTATAAAGTCTACATCCTGCCCTGATCAGCTGGCACTTGCCTTAAAAGCAGCAAAAGAAAAGATTTAATCGTAAAGACACCGCAGTTCTTTTTAGAACTGCGGTGTTTTAAAATATTATGCGACGGTATTCAGGATCAGTCGGAGTAGATCATCGCGGCCCTGTCCTTTTTCAGCAGAGAAAGGAATCACGTGACAGTCATCCGGCAATTCCAGATCCAGGCGGATGGTTTCCAGATTCGGTACAATCTCGCTCTTCTTCAATTTATCAAGTTTATTGGCGACCACCACAAAAGGGCAATTACTGTCCAGAAACCAACGGGCCATAGTAATGTCATTATTGGTAGGCGCATGGCGGGCATCTACAATCAACACACCCAGGTCAATTCGATTTGCTGCAAAATAATCTTCCATCAGCCGTGCCCAGCGATCTTTCTCCTTTTGAGAAACCTTTGCAAAGCCATAACCAGGCAGATCAACAAAGTAGCAGGTTTTATCTATGGTAAAGTAGTTTACATGAATCGTTTTTCCGGGCTTATCCCCTACTCTGGCCATATTTTTTCTGTTTAAAAGACGGTTAATGACAGAAGATTTACCTACATTGGACTTGCCGGCGAAGGCAATTTCCGGCAGACGTGCTGCGGGAAAGTCCTTTGACGCGGCTGCAGAAATCAGAAACTCCACATGATTCAGATTCATACTTACCTCACTGCCGAATGATCGGTTTACGTCCGGTGGTTGTGATTTTCTGGGGAATGTCCTTTAAAATGGCCGGCGACATGTCAGAATTACGATTCAATGCAGCATCCAGCACGGTATCTACCGTTTGTGCGGTAATGAAATTCAGGGAATTTCTGACAGTTTGGTCAATCTCTTCCAGATCTCGTGCATTATCCTGCGGAATAATAACTGTTTGAATCCCATGGCGCAATGCGGCCATGGTCTTTTCCTTTAGTCCGCCTATGGGAAGAACACGGCCACGGATAGATATCTCTCCGGTCATGGCCACATCTCTTCGGACACTGACGCCGGTTAGGGCGGATACGATGGCGGTACAAACTGTAATACCCGCTGACGGTCCGTCCTTCGGTACAGCACCTTCCGGGAAATGAACATGAATATCCTTTGTCTTGTAAAAGTCAGGAGCAACACCAAGGTGCGCTGCATTGGCGCGAATGTAACTAAGGGCCGCATGGGCAGATTCTTTCATTACATCTCCCAGATTACCGGTTAATTCCAGTTTACCGGAGCCATCCATTACATTGACTTCAACTTCAAGCGTTTCACCGCCAACTGAAGTCCATGCTAAACCGGTAACCAATCCGATTTGATCGCTGCTGTGCAGGCGATCGGGCAAAAATTTGCGAACCCCCAAAAAATCCTGGATGTTACTGCCAAATACGTTTATACGCTTCACAGAGGTATTACTTATTAGATGCATATCCATTTTGCGGCAGATTTCAGCAATACACCGCTCCAAGCTGCGAACACCGGATTCGCGGGTGTAACAGCGGATCATTTCCCGAATCGCATCATCACTGACCTTTATCTGACTCTTTTTCAAGCCGTGCTTTCGAAGCTGTTTGGGGATCAGATGATCCTTCGCAATCATCAGCTTTTCTTCATCCGTATAAGATCCCAATTCAATAATCTCCATACGGTCAAGCAGCGGTCTGGGGATCGTATCCAGCGTATTGGCTGTTGTAATGAACATTACATTACTTAAGTCAAATGGAATTTCCAGATAATGATCCCGGTAAGTCTTGTTTTGTTCCCCATCCAGAACCTCCAACAGTGCTGCGCTGGGATCGCCCCGGTGGTCAGAGCCCATCTTGTCCACTTCATCCAGCAGTAAAACAGGATTCATGCTTCCCGCTTGGATCATAGCAGAAATTATTCTGCCGGGCATTGCTCCCACATAGGTTTTGCGATGTCCCCGAATGTCTGCTTCGTCGTGAACACCGCCCAGCGCAATACGAGACATTTTCCGATTTAAGCTCCGGGCTACAGAATATGCAATGGAGGTTTTGCCTACGCCGGGAGGACCCACAAGACACAGTATCTGCGGTGGCATATCCGGTGCAAGCTGCCGCACTGCGATCGTTTCGAGGATCCGTTCCTTTACCTTTTGCAGGCCAAAGTGTTCCTTGTCCAGAATTTTCCGGGCAGCATCCACGTCAATCCTCTCTTTTGTATGCTTATTCCAAGGCAGTTCCAGAACAGTATCCATATAATTACGCAGAACAGATGCTTCCGCAGAACCAAATGGCTGCTTTCTTAATCGGTCGATATCCCGCAATATTTTTTGCTCAGTTTCTGGTTCCAAATGAAGCGACAGAACACGTTTTTCGTACTCAGCAAATTCGGAGTGTTCATCATCTTCACCTAACTCTTCACGAATTGCCTTCATCTGCTCACGCAGATAATAGTCACGCTGTTCCTGATCGATATGGGCACGTGTTTTTTCCTGAATATCTGTTTCGAGCTGCAGTACCTGAATTTCCTGACGCAGCAGCCGCAGAACATGTTCCAGTCTTTTAACAGGATTTAACTGGCACAAAAGCTTTGCTTTATCTCTGTAATCGATACCGGAATTCTGGGCCATGGCATCGGCAATATATCCGCAGTTGTCGGAAGCAAGAATGCGCAGCTGAACGCTTTGTGCAGGCCGTTCAACATATTCCAGATAAGTGCCGTACAATGTCTTTGCTTCGCGGCACAGCGCCCTGGATCTGGCAGAATCCGTATCCGGGATTTCGGTAACAGTTTCCACAACGCCCGCCAAATACGGTTCAGTTTCCACCAGTTCAGTGATTCGGGCACGACGAATGCCTGTTACCAGTACGCGAATATTTTCGCCCTGTGATTTTAATATCTGTTTAACTTTCACGACTGTGCCGATCAGGTACAGACCGGAAAGGTTAGGGTCATCATCCAGTATGTTTTTTTGAGGAACCAACAAAAGCGTCTGATCCCGCTTCATGGCTTCCTCCAAGGCCAAAGCAGATTTTACACGCCCAATGTCAAAATGGACAGTTTGTTCCGGAAAAACCGCAATGCCGCGAAGCGCCAGTATCGGCATTTTGCCGGAAACATATACTTCACTCATAGCTTTCTCCTCCTGTATTTGAACTGAAAAGGGGGTAGTCCCCTACCCCCTCCAATGAATGATTATCGTGCGCCAAGTTTTGCACGAGGTCTCTCGGTATCCCGAATGATCTTAGGATCGCTGCCGTTGATACATGCAGGTGTAATAACGACTTTCTTGATGGAAAGGTCCGAGGGGATTGCATACATGGTTTTAAGCATGGTTTCTTCCATCACCGCGCGCAGTCCGCGGGCACCGATCTGCCGCTCAATCGCTTTTTCTGCAACAGCTTCCAAGGCCTCAGGCTGGATCTCAAGCTCCACATTATCCATAGCCAATAAAGCCTTATATTGCTTTGTGAGCGCATTTTTAGGCTCAATAAGGATGCGGACAAGATCCTCTTTTTTAAGGTCATGCAGGCTGGTGATAACAGGCATGCGTCCGACCAACTCGGGAATAATACCGAATTTAAGAAGATCGTGGGGCTGTACCTGTGCAAAAAGTTTTCCGATATCACGGTGCCTTTTGCTTTCCACCGGTGCATCAAAGCCGATAGCAGATCTGTCAGTTCTGTTCTCGATTATCTTATCAAGGCCATCAAACGCACCGCCGCAAATAAACAGTATGTTGGTGGTATTGACTTGGATCGTTTCCTGATGGGGGTGCTTTCTGCCACCCTGAGGCGGCACATTAGCCACAGTTCCTTCCAGAATCTTCAACAGTGCCTGCTGCACACCTTCACCGGATACATCACGGGTGATGGATGTGTTCTCGCTCTTACGGGCAATCTTATCCATCTCGTCGATATAAATGATACCACGCTCCGCACGCTCCACATCAAAATCAGCTGCCTGCAAAAGACGAACCAGAATATTTTCAACATCGTCACCCACATAACCGGCTTCTGTCAATGTAGTAGCATCCGCGATTGCAAAAGGTACATCCAGAATTTTGGCAAGGGTTTGCGCAAAAAGTGTCTTGCCGGAACCGGTGGGGCCAATTAAAAGAATGTTGCTCTTCTGAAGCTCCACATCTGTGTTGGCGGCCAGATAAATACGCTTGTAGTGATTGTATACCGCCACAGAAAGTGCAATCTTGGCATCCTCCTGGCCGATAATATAGCCATCCATATATGCCTTGATTTCCATGGGGGTCGGCAGATGCTCGGGAGCTTCCTGCTGATCTACTTCACGCAAAAGGTCGCAGCAAGCCTGTACACAGTCACTGCAGATATTAACACCGGGACCTGCGATCATCCTTGCTTGGGATTCCCGCTTTCCGCAGAACGAGCAACTAAGCAGCTGTTCCTCATTTTTTGCCATGAACCAGATACCGCCTTTCAGGAATCAATGACGCTCAAGAACCCGGTCGATCAAACCAAAGGCCATTGCTTCGTCAGAGGTCATAAAGTTATCGCGCTCGCATGCAGCGGTGACTTCCTCAACGCTCTTACCGGTATTCTGAGCTAAAATCCGGTTCATGCGTGCTTTAATGGTTTCCAACCGCTTCATATGGATCGCCATATCCGTGATCTGTCCCTGTGTACCTGCGGAGGGCTGATGGATCATGATCTCAGAATTTGGCAGAGCCATACGCTTGCCCTTTGTGCCGGCAGACAGCAAAAACGCACCCATGGATGCGGCCATACCAACACAAATGGTAGCCACATCACACTTGATGTACTGCATGGTGTCGTAGATAGCCATACCTGCGGTCACGCTGCCGCCGGGACTGTTGATATAAAACTGAATATCCTTGTCCGGATCCTGTGCTTCCAGATACAGCAGCTGCGCAACGATCAGACTGGCAGTGGTATCGTTCACTTCTTCGGACAGGAAAATGATACGGTCATTGAGCAGACGGGAGAAAATATCATAGCTGCGTTCACCGCGGCTGGTCTGCTCAACAACATAAGGTACTAAACTCATGGTCGTGTCTCCTTTCAAGGGGTTTGAAACATTCTAACCATTTATTGGGTGCATTATTCCTCGGATGCCGTTTCCTTTGCTTTGGGTGCCACAGCAACAGCGGAATCAACGATTACCTTAACAGCCTTGCGGGTCTCCAGGTTGGACTTGATCTCCTCAGCGGGAACCATCTCCTTAACCTTTTCCACCTCCAGCTCATACTGCTTGGCCATTGCTTCGTACTCAGCAGCAATGTCTTCCTCAGAAACAGCAACCTGCTCAACCTCAACGATCTTGGCCAGAGTCACATTGATCTTAGCCTGCTTTTCAGCAGTGGGACGGAATGCGCTGCGCATGGTATTCAGGTCGCCGCCCATCATCTTGGCATACTGCTCCACGGAGTAACCACTCATCTGCAGCTGGTAAGCAAACCGCTCCATCTGGTTGTCCAGTTCCATTTCAATCAGACCCTTGGGCATCACAACGGTAACATTCTCAGCAGCCTTCTGAACGCAAGCCTGCTCAAAAGCAGAATCAATCTGCTTCTGCGCCTTCTCCATAGCCTTAGTGCGGATATCAGCCTTCAACTCGTCCAGGGTATCAAACTCGGAAACATCCTTTGCAAACTCGTCGTCCTGCTCGGGAACGGTAGTAGCAGTAACCTTATTCAGCTTCACGTGGAAGACAACAGGCTTACCGGCCAGCTCGGCATGGTAATCTTCGGGGAAAGTGATGTCGATATCCTTCTCCTCGCCGGCGCTCATGCCAACAACCTGCTCCTCAAAACCGGCTACACAAGAACCGGAGCCCAGCTTCAGATCGAAATTCTCGCCCTTGCCGCCGTTAAAGGGAACGCCGTTATCAAAGCCCTCAAAGTCGATGTTGGCGGTATCACCCATCTGTGCGGCACGCTCCACGGTCTCTGTGGAAGCAACATTCTGTGCCATACGGTCCAGTTCAGCCTGCACCTGCTCATCGGTAACGGTAGCCTCGTCCTTTTCAACCTCAAGCCCCTTATAGTCGCCCAGCGTTACCTCAGGGTAAACATCAGTGGTCAAAGTGATAGTTACAATATTCCCTTCGCTGATCTGCATATCGGTCAGGTTGGGGCGGCCAACGGCCTTCACATCCTGCTTCACAACAGCGAAATCATAAACCTCGGGGAAAATTTCCTCCAGACCGTCTTCGAAGAAAACGTGTGCGCCATACATAGCCTCGATCATCTTCCGGGGAGCCTTGCCCTTGCGGAAACCGGGAATCATAATGTTCTTGCGAGCCTTCAAGTATGCCTTCTGAACACCGGACTCCATCAGGTCCTTGTCGATCTCAACGACGATAGTAGTCTGGTTGCCGTTTCTTTCAATACTTTTAACGTTCATTGTTTGTATCCTCCCAAAATCGGGCCGCATACGCGACCTTTCATTTTACAATTTTTGCATCCGAAGTATTTTATCAAAGAAAGTGCCAAATGTCCACACTTTTCTTAAAAAATTTACGAAAATACTAAATGTGGTTTGAAATTCAATTTATCGGCAGATACAAGCCTGAAATCAATTCCATCCCACTGACCCTCGATGGCAAGACCGTGACTGGCACCGTGCAGATGCCCATAGTAGCAGTTCCTCACATCATACGCCTTTAGAATATCCAGAATCTGGGGGCATTCATATCCTTTGTATCGGGGCGGATAATGTAAAAATACCAGTTTTTGCTTATCACCGGCAGATTGCAATGATGCTTCCAGCCGGAGCAGCTCCCGCTTAAACACCTTTTCATCATGCTGGGCACTTCGTTCCTCTTCATAGAACCAACCCCGTGTACCGCAAATTGCCCAGTTCTCATACACATAGTGATTGTTATTCAGAATACACATTTCAGAAAAATCGTTGGACTCGCAAAACCGATAAAACTTATTGGCAGTACTCCACCAATAATCATGATTGCCTTTGAGAATGATTTTTCTGCCGGGTATTTCACTGATCCATGCAAAATCCTCTTTCGCATTCTGAAGGTCCAGCGCCCATGACAAGTCCCCAAGCAGGACAGTCGTGTCATCCTGTCCGATAACGGACATGCCTTCTTTCAGCTTCTCCATGTAACCAACCCATGCACCGCCGAACACATCCATGGGCTTTGGCGCGCTAAGACAGAGATGCAGATCACCGATTGCGTACAGCGCCATGTGTTTACTCCTTTGTTATTGTCATCTGTCTTTTCAGTTCAGAAACAGGCAGCCCGGTTGCAGCTGAAATTTCGTCCATATGCCGCAAAGGCGTATCAATGGCCAGCAGAAGCGTATTGCGGCTCTCTCCGGAATGGGAACGGTAGTCCTGAAGGCATCCAAAGGACAATGCTGTTAGCGGATTGAACAAAAAATTATTTGTTCGGTAAACACTGCTGATAACAGAACGAACGCGATTACCTCCCGCTACCACGGCATACAGGCCTTTGTTCAGGACAATCAGCTGCTCCTGTGTAATTTGATGTGTTCCACGCCGGCTGCATGATTGCAGGCACTGACAAACCAGCTCACTGCCAAGGGTTTGGCTAAGCAACTGTTCAACAAAAGCTGATTTGAGTGCATTTGTGTTCAGTATCCCTTTCTGCACCAGATCCCAGACCGGATCATTGTCCTTGCAGCCCAAAATGATCGTACCAAGCGGCAATCCCATATTGCGGGCATACCATGCAGCAAGTGCTGCGGATGAGTCCTCTGCAGGAAGGACAACATCAGCAGATGAAATTCCGGAGCGGCTTAATTCAACATACATTCCAAACAGAACAGCAATGTAAACAGCAATCTGTGCCCAGACAGACGGCCTTGATTCTCCGGATTGCGTGCCGCAAATCCTGCTGTATAAGTGATTGAGTACATAGTCAAAGGATCCGCCCGGGTTGTGCCATATCTCCGCAATTACAACTCGGTGGTTCATGGGGGCCAGCTTTATCGGATACCGACCGATACAGAACTCTACATCCCAACCTGTAAGCCTTGCGGAAAAGAACCGGTTCAGGATCTGTGCGACTGTTTCGGAAAAAGAAAGTTCTCTCAGCTTTTCAATCTGTGCAGAGTCATAAAAGGGCAGCTGAAAGGGTACATACATGCCGCCATCCGGAGCGCGGTCATTATTCAGCGCCCAATAGGCAGTAAAAGAATCTGATTTATCTCTAGTGCTTACATACAGCACGCTTCATCACCTCTACAGCGTTGTTCCAGAAAATATCTTGCAGCATCTTTTCATCAAGACCGCGGCGGCAAAGGGCCTCAGCAAGCTTTGGATAATCCTGTATCCCATTGAAGCCCTCCGGCAGCCGGGTGCAGCCATCCAGATCGCCGCCAAGACAAATATGCTTTCCGGAAGGATCCAGATCAAGCCAATGAAGGATATGGTCGCAAACCGTATCCAATGTAGCGTTGCTCCCCAGAAAATCCGTATAGAGATTGATACCCGCAACACCGCCGGTTTCACAGATTTTGCGGAACATTTCATCTGTCAGATTCCTGCTTGCACTCCAAACTGTGCGGCTGTTGGAATGGGTGGCGATAACCGGTGCGCTTGTTATACCCATAATATCCCAAAAGCCTTCATCACTGATGTGGCACACATCAATCAGCATACCCAGCTGTTGGGCTTCCTTTACGTATTCCCTGCCCTGATCTGTCAAGCCGCCTCCGGTGACGTGAGAGCCGGTAAGCGGATTTCTCTCGTTCCAGCCCAGCGTACTGATTCGAAAACCAACTTTATATAAATCAGACAGCAATCCCGCATCATATCCAAAACCCGCAGGACCTTCGATGGTAAGAATTGCGGACATAATACCGTTATTCTTGTTATTCTCCACATCCTCAGCGCAATAAGCCAGACGAAGAATATCACTGTTCTTTTCGGCTTCACGCAGAACTGTTACCATTTCCCATTCAAATACCTGCTCAACAGATATACCCTTTGGCAGTTTTTCCATGGGAGATGTAAAGCACGCAAAGCACTGCGCATAGCCGGAAAGGTTTCCTGCTCTGGTTAAATCGATATGCAGTTTATTGGCGCGCAGATCGCCGCACTGGCGCATGCTGTCTCCGAGCAGTGCCAAGGCAGTATCGCAATGCAGGTCAAATACTGGTATGTTCATTGAAAGGCATCCTCCAAATGGCGAATATCCGGATTAGCGGTATTGGTACCCTCCGGTGCGTATATTTCGATCACATCAAATCTGGGTTGCAGCTGGGTGGGATAGCTGGAAAGGTAAACAGCGGCTGTGGTACGAAGCCGATCCTGCTTTCTTCTGTCAACAAATTCATAGGCAGCCGCAAAGGATGATGACTTGCGAAGCTTGACTTCAACAAAAACAAGAAATTTCCGATCACACACGATCAGATCGATTTCACCGAATCTTGTCCGATAACCTGTAGCCAAAAGCTTATAGTGTTTCTTCTGCATATAGTCTGCGGCGATTGCCTCGCCCCAGGCACCAACAATATTATTTCGTCCCATATAATTTTTTCAGAAAACTTGTGCGGTGTATGGGGCAAGGTCCAAACTCAGCCAGCGCGGCATAGTGCTTTTTTGTTCCGTAACCTTTGTGGATCTCAAAGCCGTACTGCGTATATGTATCTGCCATTTGGATCATATAGTCATCTCTGGTTACTTTTGCAAGAACAGATGCTGCTGCAATGCTTGCGCTCAAACTGTCTCCGTGTACAACCGTTTCAACGGGCAGGCCAAAATCCTTGCTGCGGTTCCCATCGATCAGAGCTATATGGGGACGAACAGAAAGCTGTGTCAACGCCTGCTCCATAGCCAGAAGCGTTGCCTGTAATATATTGATCTCATCGATTGTTTGGTGATCGACCATTGCAATGGCGTAGGCAACCGCCTGCTCTTTTATAACCGGAACCAGTTCACGGCGCCGTTTATCCGACAGTTTCTTGCTGTCGTCAAGCCCAGGAATATCCGTATTGGCAGGCAATATCACTGCGGCAGCGCAAACAGGGCCGGCTAAGGGACCTCTGCCTGCTTCGTCGACACCGCAGACAATTTTAAAACCTCTTTCAAAGCAGGACTGCTCGATCTGCCACATGTTTCGTTCAGTCATGTTGCATCCTCCGGTTCTTCCAACGTAAAATGGCCTAATTTGCCGGAGCGATACTCGTCCAGCAGAACTTTAGCCATTCTTTCGGTATTGATCTCTCCTCTGGCCAGCAAAAATCCCCGTTTACGGCCTGCTTCCTCCAGCAGTTCATAGCCGGGGGTATCGGGCGCTACATCAACCTTGTAGCGCTCACAAATAACATCAGGATAATATTTCCAAAGCAGTTCCATCAACCGACAGGCAAGTTCTTCTGTATCGATCACATCTTCCTTAACCGCACCGGTATAGGCAAGCATCATGCCCACATCCGGATCTTCGAACTTGGGCCAAAGGATACCGGGCGTATCCAGCAGCAGCAAGCCGCTGTCAACAGTGACCCATTGCTTGCCACGGGTAACACCGGGACGGTTTTCCGCCTTGGCACCTTTTCTTCCGGATATTTGATTGATAAGTGTAGACTTTCCTACGTTGGGGATTCCCACGACCATTACACGGACGGGCTTATTCATACCTTTTGCAGCGTTGTGCGCAATTTTTTCCTTCAGTACTGAGCGAACGGTTGGCTGAAAGTCAGTAATCCCCTTTCTGCTTTTGCAGTCGGTAGCAACTGCGGCCATGCCCTTTTCACGGAAATAGGCGATCCAGCGTTTGGTTGCACCGGGATCTGCCAGGTCCATTCGGTTCAGCACAATAATGCGCGGCTTCGCACCGCAGATGCTGTCAATATCCGGGTTTCTGCTGGATATGGGGATTCTGGCATCTACAATTTCACAAACCGCATCCACAAGCTTTAGATCCGCTTCGATCTGCCGGCGTGTTTTGGTCATGTGGCCCGGATACCATTGAATATTCATACGCTCCGATTCCATAATTACAATGCTCCGATTCGGTTAAATTCCCGTTCTTTTGTTGTTTCGTTCTGACCCGGGAAAATAATAAAAATAGCTTTTCCTAAGATCTCACGGCAATCGATCTGTCCGATCTCAGGGTTTCGGCTGTCCTTGGACAGATTACGGTTATCACCCATTACAAATATGCAGCCCGGTTCTACGGTAACTGGGAATCGAATTCCCTCCTGCAAATTGGTGGGTGTAAGAGTATAAGATTCATCAAGGGCAACATCATCCACGTAAACGATTCCTGCAGAAAAATCAATATCCACCGTCTGGCCCTCTGTTGCAATTACCCGCTTGATAATAGGCTCGCCGTCTTTAAAGGAATTCTTACTGGCAACAATAATATCACCCTGTTTGGGATCGCCGTAGAAAATGTTATTAAGCAAAATGATATAGTCACCGTCAATCAGCGTGTCACGCATGGACGGACCGGAAACAACAACAATTCTGAACAGTAAAAGGATTACAAGCAGTATGCCCGCCAGTAAAAAAACAAAATCGTGAAGATACGCAAGGACATTTTTCTGTATATACATCATATTGCCGTTTGGCTGAGATGCTGGATTATCCTCTGGATCCTGCAGTAATTCATGAAACTCATCAAATGCATCCTGATTCTTATCTTCCACCATAGTGCCTCCAATCAATATCGGATTACATATAATGTATTATATACGATTTTGAGTAATAAAAAAAGAGGGTTTCCCCTCTTTTTTTATTGAATTTTGAATCAGACCTTCTCTTTGATCTTGGCAGCCTTGCCAAAACGGTCACGCAGGTAGTACAGCTTAGCGCGGCGTACCTTACCCTTACGGACAGTCTCAACGCTGGCAATACGGGGAGAGTGAACAGGGAAAACCTTCTCACAGCCCACGCCGTAGCTGATACGACGAACAGTAATGGTTTCGCCGATGCCGCCATGCTTGCGAGCGATGATGGTGCCTTCGAACACCTGAATGCGCTCACGAGAGCCTTCCTTGATCCGCACATGCACACGAACAGTATCGCCAACCCGCATTTCGGGCAGCTCTTCCTTCATGTACTGGCTGGACAGAGCCTTTACCAAATCCATATCTTTGTCCTCCTTAGTATTAGGCGTTCGTGCGGCAGATATCCCGGCGATATGGTTCCCGGCTCCGCAGAGGACTCACCTTGTTTTCAGACCGGGTTATTTTAGCACGGATATCATAAAAAATCAAGTACTATTTTCAATAAATTTCCTGTTTTTTAGTGCTATTCCGAACGTAATGCAATAACAGGATCCTTCTTTGCTGCATGCTTTGAGGGAATCAAGCCGCCTATTAAGGTCAAGGCCATACTCAGTACAATCAAAATGATTCCGCTGACAATGGGAAGCTGTGCGTGAATATCCGGATTATCGGTCAAGGCAAAGATGATTCTATTGATTGGAATATTCAACAGGACCGTAATTCCAACGCCGATCAAACCGGAACACAGACCAATAATAAATGTTTCTGCGTTAAATACTTGAGAGATATTGCGTTTAGATGCGCCAATCGACCGCAAAACACCGATTTCCTTTGTGCGCTCCATGACAGAAATATAGGTAATAATACCGATCATAATGGAAGAAACGATCAGGGATACCGCAACAAAAGCAATCAAAACGTAGCTGACACTGTCGATAATTGTACGGACGGAGGACATCATAACACCAGTTATGTCTGTGTAACTGATGATTTGATCCTGTTTTTCTTCAGTCTCCATCAACGCATTATAACTGTCTAGAAAATCCAGAAAGGCTTCCTTCGCTGCAAAATCCACAAAATATACGGAAATGGCTGTAGGTTCGGACAGGTTGGCATAACCCAGTTCCGACAGGTTTGCATCAGCACTTCTTTTCTTCTGGGAACCGGACATGGCTTCCATCAGACGCCGGAGATCTTCTTCGTTCATATTAAACTGAAATGCAGAACCAAGGACTTCTTCGTTTACCTGGAAGGTGCTGCCAAAGTAATTCATCATCACATTGCCGAAGCCTGCGACTTTTCTCATCAGAATACTCTGTATCGTGGGAAGCATCATTCTTCCGGAAATCACGTCCGCAGTTCCTGTCACAAGCGAGTTGCCAATGAATGCGTCCACAACCGCACCGACCTGATCTGCCGTAATAGGTGCGTACAGCTGCTGCAGATCAACATTGCCTTCCGGCGAAGGCGTTGCAGTTGTTTCGTCATCCGCAGTGCCATCGTCTGCACCTGTTGGAACAGTAGCCGCTTCGTTGGCTGTGCTTGGTTCCGTGGCAGCAGGCATAACAGTCTGTGTGGGTTCGGGAATTGACGGCAGGTCTTGCATGGGCATATTCTCAGCAATATATCCAGTGATCAGACCCAACAATAACGGCTTAAAAACCTGCGAAACAGTTCCCTCTGGAAGCTGGTACTTTGATTCAACGGCAGTTGTGTACGCCCTGCCCCGTTCCCCGGTCAAATATCCATCGATCAATTCCTGTGCATCCGACATGCGCAAGACTGCCTCGCCGGACTGTGCATCCATATTCTCGTTAATAAAAGTATGCAGCATATCCTCAGCGGCCAAGGATAAGGTGTCAAGAAAGTCTTTCTTTGCTGGCTCGGTATCCATATCCAAGGAACGGATAACTTGGTCAATGTAATCCATAAGCAAGTCAGCTACAGCATCTTCGTCTACGTCCATATTAAATGCTGATGAGATAAGATCCTTATCCACACTGATCATATTCTCAAAATTCAGCCCGGAACTCTCATCACCGTCATCATTAAAAGGCTTTCCTGTGAAAACGTCAACTTGCTGATTTTCCAACTGACTGATTACAATTTCTGACTCTGCTGCTGCTGTGATCACTTTTTGGGTAAGTGCTGCTGTATACGCAACACCGGGTGTGAGTGTTGTGGCTCCCGATCCCTCCTTCGGGCAAACAATACCAACAATCCGAAGTACTTCGCCTTCATTGATAAGGTTTTTCATGTATCCGGTGTTATTGGACATATCCTCCCAAACGCCGTACTCAGCATTATACTGATACTTGGCAGATGCCGGAACAAGGCGGAATTCCAAGGACAGCAGATCATCATAGTTCCACTGCGTTGGTTCTTCAGTGTTTTCAACCGCTTTACCGCTCATTACTTGCTGAATCATCTGTATCAGATTATCTGCTTCCTTTAAACCAAGCGTGTAAGCCATATAATCTGTAATCTGGTTTGGGTCAGACAGAACCATCACCATCTCATTTTCGCGCTCGGGCCATCTGCCGCGAAGAACCTCATATTGAGAGTTCAGCAGCGCGGTATTGTCAACCATCTCGTAGAACACATCAGTATTCATATAAGAAGACATTGACGCGGTTCCGGCAAAACTACCAAATAAATTTCCCGGATTAACCTGTGTAATGCCTTCTTCCGTATTGGCAGAATAGATATTCGGCTTGATACTGTAACTGTACTTAACGGAATTAATGTGATGTTTTATATTGTCATAATTCTCTTCCAGATATGCTTTAAAAGACCCAAGATCATTTGAACCGATCTGTGCAAACATCTGGGTCATCATCGGCTGTTCCTGTACGGTATCCGGTGTAATCGTGTCCGGTTTTGCCAGGGCAGCGCCAAAGGCAGCAAGGGCAGCAGTCATATCCGCAGTTTCAGACTGGATTGTAAGGGGATAGTTGGACAAGGTGTCCTCTTGAATCTTATCGATATAATTTTGAAAACCGGTAGACAGGGACATAATCAGCGCAATGCCGATGATACCGATGGAACCGGCAAATGCGGTCAGAATAGTTCTTCCCTTCTTTGTGCGCAGGTTATTAAAGCTCAAAGAAAGTGCAGTTAGAAATGACATGGAGGCTTTACCCATGTTTTTATATTTCGGTGTTTTCTGTACCGGATCGCTCACATAAGGGTTACTGTCCCCGATGATACGGCCGTCCCGAAGACGAACAATCCGGTTGGCATATTCCTCCGCCAGTTCCGGATTGTGGGTCACCATTACCACCAATCGGTCCTTGGATACTTCCTTCAAAAGCTCCATGACCTGTATGCTGGTCTCGCTGTCCAGCGCGCCGGTAGGTTCATCTGCAAGAAGAATTTGCGGGTTATTCACCAGCGCTCTGGCAATTGCCACGCGCTGCATCTGTCCGCCGGACATCTGATTAGGCTTCTTATGAAGCTGATTTCCCAGCCCCACATCTTCCAACGCTTTTTTTGCCCTTTTCCTGCGCTCGGATCGTGAGATACCGGAAATCGTCAATGCCAGTTCCACATTTGCCAGGACAGTCTGATGCGGGATCAGATTATAGCTTTGAAAAACGAAGCCTATGGTATGGTTGCGGTAAGAATCCCAGTCACGGTCTGAATATTTCCTGGTAGAAATTCCGTTGATCACCAGATCGCCGCTGTCATACCGGTCCAAACCGCCAATCACATTCAGAAGCGTTGTCTTACCGGAGCCGCTGGGGCCCAATATCGCAACAAACTCATTATCACGAAGTGTCAGACTGACACCATCCAAGGCAGTCTGTACCAAATCTCCTGTTTTGTACTGTTTTCGAATATCATGGATCTGAAGCATAGTACCCTCTTCCCTGTGCTGAAATAAAACTAATTATATTCCGGCAATTCCGTTATTATACTTTTGGATTTTATCATGTAATGCGGAGTATATCAATATTTTCAAAAAAATGTTACAAAAAGTTCCCAATGCCGAAATTTCAGCATTGGGAACTTGAAAGAAGGGTCAATCACCTAAAAGGTAATCCCGCTCTTGCCGGGACAGAAGCACATCCGCTCCCTCCAGAGAGGTTTCCAGCTCTGACATCTGCCTTGGGCCGATCTGCGCAAATGTATTCACAACCGGATCGCAGACTAAAGCGGCAAGTACAAGTGTGGGAACGGAAATTCCCGTTTTTGAAGACATGTCTTTAAGCTTATTAAGACGTTTCAAATTTGTGTTATTATAAAACATCTCTTTGGTTCTGCCGGGTAGTGCAGCTTCACCGGCAGTTTCCATAATTGCAAAAAATCCCTTTGCCTGAGAGGAAAAGCCGAATACATTTATATCGTCCCGGCTGTACAGGCTGTATGACGCATCATCCATGGCAACAATACCGTATGCAGCCTTATTCAGTCTGGCAATACTGTGCTGAATCTGGCTTGCGATGACGGTTCTTAATCCGTTTTTCTTTGCATACGCATTGGCAGCTTTGATCCGGTCGTAGGTCCAGTTGGAAACCCCCAGATAGCGAGCGTGTTCCACCGGAGCTGCTTCATTAAGCATCTCGATCAGACCTTCAGGTGACTGGTTAATGTCGTCCTTGTGAAGCCAGTAAATGTCAATATAGTCTGTTTGCAGATTGGCAAGGCTACATTGAAAATCCTCCTGCACGCTGACAATATTCAATCTGGAAGCAAGCGTATTCAGATCGTGATGACCGCCCTTTGTAGAAAGGATCATCCTGTTTCTGCATCCTCTAGCGGTTAACCACTTGCCAATTGTCTTTTCACTGATACTCTTCCCCATGCCAAGCCAGTCCGCATAAATACTGGCTGTGTCGATCATATTACCGCCTGCTTCCGCAAAACGGTCAAGCATCCCAAAGGAATCCTTTTCACTTACCTGTGTGCCGAATGTATCCGTACCCAGAACAAATCTGCTGGCAGTCAGGTCTGTGTGTTTGATTTTTCCGTACAGCATAATCTTACCTCGTGATTGTTCAAACTGTCACCAATATACGACAAATTGCTTTCCCAAGTCAACCATTATATGTACCAAAGATTCAGATAACTGCGGACAATTTTCTTCATTTCTTCAAAAACGATCTGCTGACGTACAGTGGTTGTAAAATGTTGCAATGATGCATCCGCACCCGTTATACTTTCTTTGGTCAAATAACCTTCTTCCATAAGTTTTTCCTCTAATTGCGGCCCGCCACATTTCGCGACATTTTTGACCATGAACTCTGTCAATGCAGGAGAAGAGTCTCGTTCAACCGCAGTCCAGATGTTTACCTTGCAGATTCCATCCTCAAAAAGTTTGCGGATCTGGTCATTGGAAACGGAAGAGGTTCCGTGCAGACAGATACGTGGTCCAATCTTAGTACTGATAGCCTTTGCTGCATTGGAATGGTAATGCAGATTTTTGCTGGAAGCACGGTGTTCCGTGCCCAGATTGGCTACAACAATATCTACACCGGTCTGTTTCATATATGCCTCACACTTGTCTGCGTCCGTGATCTCACAGCGGGCCTCACCGGTAGCGTCTACTATCTCATCGCAGGCACCTTCAATGACAAGCTCATGTCCCTTCCGTTCCACATAAGCTTTTGTTTTACGGATATTTTCTTCAATAGAAAGGCTGGATGCGTCATACATAATGGAAGAATATATGCTCAAATCACCGTCCAGCATGTCCGCATCGCTGTCATGCTGGGCATGATCCAAGTGAATTAGAATATCTACATTGGGAAATAACTCTGCCAGAATGTCAATACTACTGCGAAACAGCTTTAGGCCGACATCCCAACGACGGGTACATGTATAGTTGACAGACTGACTGCGATGGTCGTACTGATTGGTAATCGCAATGATTATGGGAACAGTTTCGTAGCCATTTTCTTTGGCAAATTCACTTGCTGCCGTGAAAATCGCTTCAGTTGTGGTAAGATTTTCTGAGCAAATACAGGGAATGACCCAGCCTCTCTTTTTTGCGTCCTCATATACAGCCAGAACATTGTCACGACCGGTAATAATAGGCATATCTATCTCTCCTTCTTTGTTGCATGTACACCTCACGCATAAATTTGTACATCGTATATTTTTCGTTGTATATTTCTTTATGTTCAGGAATCGGCTGAATCAGATTACCGTAATTCCAAAACCGTTTGGCAATCTCAAACTGTTTTTCGCCGGTAACGGCCGCAAGGCCTAAAATAGCGCTACCCATAGCACCGGTCTCCTCAGATTTTACCGGGACAATCTCACAGCCAAGAATATCCGCTTTGATCTGTAGCCAAACGGAAGACCGTGCGCCGCCGCCGCAAACAAAGAGCCGCTCAAACTGAACACCGTTTTCACGCAGAATCTCCTGATTATAACGCATCTCAAAGGTAATCCCCTCCAAAATTGCACGATAGATATCCGGAAGTCGTGTCTTAGTAGTAAGACCTGCAATCAAACCGGTAGCACCCGCATCCACATCCGGGGTACCGCCCATACCCTGCAAGAAAGGAAGCACAATTAGATCTGTGGGTTCTGCAGGTGCAGTTTTATTCAGAACTTCGTAAATGCTCTTATTGAGAAGCTGGGCTTCTTCGCGAAAGCAACCTGCCAGAGCATCCCGGTACCAACGAACAACACTGCCCGCAGAGATGTTATAGGCATAAGTTACATATCCGCGATTCTCAAGATAAGGTACACATGCAAAATTTTGTTTCTGGAAGTTCAGGCTTTCAGGCATGCCCTCAAACAAAGGGGTAATGCACTCACAGGTACCGGAGGTGTCCACAGCATCTCCAACATTTTGAACACCTGCACCCAATGCATTAACGATCTGATCGTGTGAACCGATAACAACTTGAACTTTTTGTGGCAGGCCCAGATCCGTAGCAATTTCAGTTCGGATCAAGCCAACCTTGCTGCCGGTGGGCAATACCTTAGGAAGTGTTGATTCATCAATACCGCAAGCACATAACAGTTCCTTGGACCAACAGCAATTCTCCACATCGTAAAGCAGACTACGGCAGGCAAGCGATACATCTGTATACGCCTTTCCGGTCAACCTATAGATAATGAAGCCCGCGATGAACAGATACTTCCACACATGCCGTTGCGTTACTTTCAGTGTGTAGAGCATTTTGGAAAGAGAATAGGAAGCATCCGGCAGAATTCTTGCGATACGCATGAATTTTTCTTCACCAATAGTTTGCACCAATTGATTGAAATCCTCACTCTCGTTATTGCCAAAATACAGGAGAATATCTGTCAATGCATTACCATCTTTGTCAACTGCAACGAAGGACTCACCGAAAGAAGATACAGTAATGGCTGCGACTTCATCTTTGTTTTCTAATTGTGCGGTACATTCCGCAATCACTTGGAATACAGAAGAAGTTAGGATATCCGGCGGCATGTTCACCTGCCCCACCGCCAGTGGGTATTCTATATAGGAGATGGCGATCTGCTTGCCATCATCCCGAAAGGCCACGCATTTACAGCCTGTGCCACCGATATCAATACCAAGGCTGATCATGAAGCACACCTCTTAATCGATGTCGACCCAATCATAGCGCAGATAGGTCGTGAACGCTTCTTTTAGAATGTCCTTTATATGCCCTTCCGCGATGGATGTATGATGCTTAAAACCACCACGGGCCAACTTAATAAGTTTATTTTGCAAATCAGGGATTTCCGCCACACCGCCACAGCCAAAGAATGCCTCTTCAATCGGATCATCGGTAAATCTGGCTTCACTGGCATATACAACGATCTTACCGTCTTTGGTCTGGCAGTTTGAGATCGTTACATCCATCGGCTTGATACGGCCTTCATTACAGCCCCAGCCGGAACCGGGATCGGTTTTCTCAAACATCTTATGCGCTGTAACACTTCCCTTATCCGCCATCAGACTCTGCGCAACAGGACCGCAGTGGAACAGAATCACCTTATTTTCGTCATCACCGTAGTTGTTGTTCCAGTCTAGGACAGTTGTGGCACCTTCAGTAGCTAAGCTCATGGCACGCATGGTAATCGCAGAACACATATCGATCTCACAGGATGCCACGATACCTCTGTCGTTAAATTCAGAGAGTAATACACAGGGACATACACGCAGGTAGGTTTCAATCTCATTCCAGCAGCGCAGGGAAATTGCATCCAGATGATAAGCTTCAATGTACTCATCGATCACAACAGACAACTTTGCCAGTGTAAGCATATTGCTTTCTGGAACCTTAGAAAAATCAGTGTAGTTTTGCAAACTTTCAATCTTAGCGAGAACTGCTGAATCATCGTTTTTCTTTTCGTGAACTTTAGCAAAGACCTCACTTAAGTCAAAGGACTCTACATTGATGCCGTGCTTCTGCATTGCCAGTTCATCAAAGCGTACTGTCTTGAATGCTGTAGTACGGGCACCGATACAGCCTAGATTAAACCGCTTCATGCCATTTACAACACGACAGATCGCTGCGAAATCACGAAGATTCTCCTGGAACTTGGCGCTCAGAGGGTGGACCACATGGGGCTTCAGAACGGTAAACGGCACATTATACTGGCAGAAAACGTCCGTTACGGAGAATTTGCCGCAGTAAGCATCACGGCGGTGCGCAAAGTCCATCTTACCGATCTCATCCGGATAGGCCTGCATCAGGATGGGCACGCCCGCATCCTGCAGCGCGGTGATGGCGCCGTTCTCATCAGCAAAAATGGGCATGGAGAAGATGACGCCATCATACTGGCCCTCATGCTCTTTCAGCCACTTAGCATATAACCGGCCCTCGTCGCGGGTCTCAACAGCGCCATAGCGTGTCAATCCGGCATCCATAATGATATAGTTATGTCCAGCATCGGTAACTGCCTTTACCATATCATCTCTTGCACTCAGAATCAGTTCACCGGGCATAAATCCTCGGTTACCAAAACACAGCGCAAACGTTATTCTCTTCATCGTTGCATTCCCCTTCCGATGTTAATTACATTTTTAGAATAAACCTTTTGGCTTTGCTAAAATAGATGTATTTGTCCAAAATATTGTCAAATTGTCCATATGCATTTTTGTGAAATAAACGAAATACACAGCATCTCAAGCTGTACAGAAAATATTGTTAATTTGTCCGGAGACAAACGGACATTGCGCTAATGTATAACCTGTGTTATTCTAAAAGAAATGGAGGGATTATCATGCTCCAATTAAACATTAGCAGACTCCGTGATGTACTGAGAGATTTTTACACGCTGGCTAAAATCAGGATCGTAATTTTTGATGCGGATTTTCAGGAATTGCTGGCCTACCCACCGGAAAAAGAGGAATTTTGTGCTTTGCTGCGGCAAGATCCAATTGGCGAATACGCTTGCCGCAGCAGTGATAAACGGGCCTGTTTGCGGTGTGCAAAGACGAAATCATTAGTTACATATACCTGCCATGCAGGACTAACAGAATCCGTTGTTCCTATTTTTGACAAAAACGGGGTTCTTGCCTATGTTATGTTTGGGCAGGTGCTGCCAACCGAGGACTTTGGGCATGTCAAACAAGAAATTGTAAATGCGTACCCCGACTTTATTGAAGCCATTGAAAAAATACCTGTGAGATCCGCTGATGATCTGACCGCAGCCGCTACTGTTTTACAGGCGATCACAAGTTATATGATATCCAATCGCTGGGTCACACCCGGCAAATCAGAGTTCATCCGTCAGATAGATCGATACATTGAAGATCATATTGCCCAAAACATTACTATAGAGGGTCTGTGTGATATGTTTCATGTTGGAAGAAGCAGTTTATATAAAATGTCAGCAGACTACCTCGGCTGTGGTTTGGCGGAATATATCCGTAAACAGCGAATACAACACGCATGTAAATTGCTTCGTGAAACGACTATGCCGGTTATGGACATTGCCTGCGCAGTTGGATTTGTGGACTACAATCACTTTTCCAGAGTTTTTAAACGCATTACCGGATCTTCCGCACGGGACTTTCGGGCTGATCATTTACGAAATATAAAAAGGGAGCAGTAAAAATATGGAGCAGATCAAGCTGCGAAACAGCTATTACACTTACGAAATGATGGTTACGGATGACGGCCATCTGCAGCATGCCTGCTTTTTGCCCGCAGGCTATGAAAGAACGCCCGCTGCGCGTGTATTTAAACGTATCTATCCTTATGAAGTTGCGCTGTCGTTTGCGGAAAGCCGCCATCTGGGCTGGCGCTTCGGCGATGCCATGCTTTGGGACGAAGCATCCCACGACTTACTTTTCGACAGCTGTACCAGACAGGGAGACCTTACAGTCATCAAGCTACACCATCCCCGCCTTGCAATTGAAGTGCAGCTCTGTTTTTTGTGCCGAAGTGACTCCCCTGCCCTTCAGCGCTATACCCGCATCATCAACCGGGGTGAAACAGCGCTTACCCTGCAGCACATCAGCAGCTTTATGCTGAACGGCTTCCCCTATTTTGGAGAGTCTAACGACCTTTATTTGCATTCATACACCTCCGGCTGGAGTATTGAGGGCGATCAGCGTACTGAGTCATTCAGCCAGCTGGGACTACTGGCCCCCGGCTGCCGTTCCGCTTGGACCTTTAATAACAACAGCGCTTTTTCAACGCAGAAAAAATTTCCGTATTTTGTGATTGAGGAACGGTCTTCCAACCTTTTTTGGGGTGTGCAGATTGAAAGTGGCAGCCAGTGGCGTGTCGAGCTGGGCGGCGGTGATGTGGCGAATCCCCATTGGTTTTATTTACAGGGCGGTTTGTTGAATTTTACCGGTTCCCAGTGGGAGAAGCGGCTGAACCCAGGCGAAACTTTCGAAACGCCAAAAGCTTCCCTAACAGTTGCTGCGGATTGCATAGATAATATCTACAATCAAATGCATACGCATCAGCGCAATTACTTTATCAACCAGCCGGAAAACGACAAAGAACTGCCGGTCATTTTTAACGACTGGCAGGCCATGCGTGGTAACACATCACAGGAGCGTATTCACAATCAGTTAGATTCCCTTCGTGAACTGGGTGTTGATATATATATTACGGATTCCGGCTGGTATACAGACGAAGGGCAGGATTGGTCTGAGTATGTGGGTTGCTGGAGAAGCAGCCCTATGCGCTTCCCCAATGGTCTCAGCGCTGTGAGTCACGACATTGCTCAGCATGGCATGATTCCGGGCATCTGGTGTGAAGTGGAGATGGCAGGCCCTCACAGCCCCTACTACAATGATGCTGATATGGTACTAACCTGTCACGGCCATTTCATTACCCAAGGTCCAAGACGCTTCCTGGATTTCAGAAAGGAAGCGGTACGAACATATGCTGCAGGCGTGATCGGCAATCTGTATGATGAAGGTTTCCGCTACATTAAGATAGATTACAATGCAGACTGTTCGCCCGGCTGTGACGGGCCGGAAATCAGCATTGCAGAAAACCTGCGCCAGGCACGTCTGGCATACAGCAGCTGGCTGGCCCATATTCTGCAGAAGTATCCGGATCTGATTCTGGAGCATTGCGCCTCCGGCGGCATGAAGCTGGACTATGATAACCTGACAAGAGGCTCACTGGCATCTATTACGGATCAGTGGAATTACCTCCATACTGGTTCAATCCTTTGTAATGTTACAAAACTCGTTCACCCGGTTCAGTGCGAAAACTGGAGTACGTTAAAGGCCGATATGGATCAGAACACCATGGAATTTACACTTACAAACTCCATGATGGGACGTCTGTGCATCAGCGGCATCCTGTCAGAATTCAATGATGCCCAAAAACAGACCGTTAAGCAGGCAATCAGTTTCTATAAGCGAAACCGTGAGTTTATCAAAAAACCGCAGATCTATTACCATACCGTTCCCCGCAGCATTCTTGACCGGGATAACTTAAAGATCATGGAATACCTGAACGCAGACGCATCCATGATTTACATCTGCGGACACAGTTTCGAGGGTAATTTTGTTATTATGCCGAAGATTGGGAGCTTTACTGTTGCGGAGGTGTATCCCAATACCAGCGGCATTACAGCAATGGATGCTTCCGTGGTTGTTGAACTCTCCAGAGATTACCCATTTGGGCGTATTCTAATATTGAAGAAGAAATAAATGGAACCTGTTAAGGATCCCCCCAATGTTGCTTCATAATACACAGCGGGAGCTTGCTCCAATGTGGCTTTGTTCAGAGAAACTGCAAAGCCTTGCCCTTCTGTGAGGAGAGCGGTAAAAATCAACACTTAAAATCCGATTTTGACGGAGGGAATGTCCTTCTTATGCAGGGACACTCCCTCCGTCTGTGGTAAATTCACAACTGATCTTCAGGAAAGGCGCTGGTGCAGGCAGTATTGATTCGGTGCCATTGGTGGAGCTTCCGTTTTTTTAATACGTAGTGTTAGGCGTTTTAGTGGCTGTATATATCTCCGTACCCTATTGACTTTATAGAATTTATGTGTATAATAAGAAACAGATGTTGCGCATCGATAGTTTCTTAAAAGGAGGAGATTTAATGCCGCCAAAATATAAATTCACAAAAGAACAGATTGTAAAGGCCGCGTTGGATATAACAAGACAAAGTGGAATTGATGCAGTGACTGCAAGGGCGGTTGCAGCAAAACTCGATTCCTCCTCCAAAGTGATATTCAGCTTGTTTCAGAATATGGAGGATCTGCAGAAGGAGGTTATAAAAGCTGCGTATGAATGCTATCTTAGCTTTCTGCAGAGGGATATTGAAATCGGTAAATACCCGCAGTATAAGGCCATGGGCATGGCGTATATTCGCTTTGCAAAAGAGGAGAAAGAGCTGTTCAAATGTCTGTTCATGTGTGATCGAAATGGGAATTACGAAGCAGCAGGCGTTGATATTGAAATGGCCATTGATGTGGTAATGAGGGCAAATGGAATTTCGAGAGAAAAAGCAGAGCTTATGCACTTGGAAGTATGGATATGCGTCCATGGTATTGCAACGATGCATGCAACATCGTATTTAACACTTGAATGGGAGCTTATCAGTGAAATACTAACTGATATATACCAAGGCATACGGTCAAGATATTTATCCGGGGAGGAATGAGAATGGATGCAATTAAGATTGAAAAACTGACCAAACAGTATAAAGACATTGTGGCAGTAGACAACTTATCGTTATGTGTTCAGAAAGGTGAACTGATTTCCCTTTTAGGTGTAAACGGTGCAGGTAAAACAACCACTATCAAAATGCTTTCCTGTCTGACCCAGCCGACGAGTGGGAACGCTTTTTTAAATGGGAAAAGCATCTGTAAAGATCCTGCTGCAGTGAAAGCTCTGATTGCTGTATCTCCGCAGGAGACCGCCGTTGCGCCCGGTCTGTCTGTTTGTGAAAATCTCGAACTCATTTGTGGCGTTCATGGTTTTTCCAAGGAGAAGCGAAACGCCAAAATTAAGGAGCTTGCAGAGCTTCTGGGACTTAAAACTGTTCTAAAGAAAAAGGCTGGAAAACTGTCGGGCGGCTGGCAGCGTAGATTGAGTATTGCAATGGCTCTCATCAGTGAGCCAGAAATCCTCTTTCTTGATGAACCCACATTGGGGCTTGATGTTCTGGCCCGCAGCGATCTTTGGGATATCATTTGCGGGCTGAAGGGCAAGGTAACAATTATTTTGACAACACACTATATGGAAGAAGCTGAGGTCCTCTCCGACCGGATCGCCATTATGAAAGATGGTAAACTGCTGATTTGCGCTACTGTGGATCAGATTAAGGAAGCTGCTCAGACATACAATTTTGAACAGGCATTTATCCATATTGTAAAGGGGGCTGCACAATGAGAATGTTAAGTTTCGCAAACAGAAATGCCAAAGAGATCTTGCGGGACCCTCTGAACTTGTTCTTTGGTTTGGGCTTCCCTCTTGTGCTGATTCTGTTGCTCAGCGCAATACAGGCCAATGTTCCTGTAAATCTTTTTGAAATTGAGCGGTTAACTCCGGGTATTACGGTATTTGGGCTTTCCTTTATGACCCTGTTTTCTGCCACAATTATCGCCAGAGACAGAAACAGCTCGCTTCTTCAAAGATTATATACAACTCCCCTCACCCCTGTCGATTTTATACTAGGATATACCTTACCGATTATCCCGATCGCTGTTGCACAGTCCGTAATCTGTTATGTTATTGCTGTAATCCTTGGCTTGGAACTGACGGTTACTATCGCATATGCGATACTGTTTATATTGCCGGTGTCAATTTTGTTTATTGCTTTGGGACTTTTATGTGGAAGTGTTTTCACAGATAAACAAGTGGGCGGTATTTGTGGCGCATTGTTAACAAATCTTTCTGCTTGGTTGTCAGGCACCTGGTTCGATCTTGAGCTTGTAGGCGGGGCATTTAAGAAAATCGCATACATGCTTCCCTTTGTTCATGCGGTAGAGATGGAGCGCGCTGTGCTGTCGGCGCGTTTCTCTGATGTTTTACCGCACTTATGCTGGGTGCTTGGATATGCTTTTATTATCCTTATTGCGGCTATATTGCTGTTTTTAAGGCAAATGAAGAAGCAATAAGCGCTTGACACAGACAGGTGCAAGCCGGCATCCAGCTAACCGTGGTAATAATCCACCAAATTATTTTAACCTTTCCATAAAAATTGCTTATGTCCCCATTTCTGTACAAGTGTGGTATAATACTTATACAGAAAAGGGGACATTATTAGGTTCAATATCAATTAAAAATGTAACGGATTCGGTTTTGGTGCGTCATATAGGTGAAGGAGGTGAGAAAGTGACAGATTTCCAGGAGGTGTACAATCTATATTTTCGTGATGTCTACCGGTATGCTTTGTCTTTGTGTCAGAACGAAACGGTGGCGGAGGAAATAACGCAGGAAACCTTTTACAAGGCTCTAACCAAGCTGGACGGCTTCGATGGCAAATGCAAAGTGTCTGTTTGGCTGTGCCAGATTGCAAAAAACACTTACATATCCATGTGTCGCAAGGATAAGCACTTAGCCCCAGATGCCGATACCTCTCTGCTCCCGCAGGGTGGAAGCCTTGAAGAGCGTTTCTGTGATCAGGAAACTGCCTTTGCAATCCACAAGGTTCTGCACGGACTGGAGGAACCCTATAAAGAGGTTTTCTCCCTCCGTACATTCGGCGAGTTATCATTTAAGCAAATTGCAGAACTGTTTGGGAAAACAGAGACTTGGGCCAGAGTCACTTATCACCGGGCAAGACTAAAAATTAAGGAGGAACTGAAATGAAACTGCCGTGTAAAGTTATTGAAGATCTGTTGCCAATGTATTATGACAAGGTCTGCTCTGAGGATAGCGCTGCACTGATTGAGGAACATATGAAGAATTGCCCCCACTGCAGCCGTATTCTTTCGGACCTTCACTCCGATATCGACATTCCGGAAAAGAAAGTGGACGATATCAAGCCCTTGCAAAAGATCCAGAAAAGCTATAAGAAAATGCGGCTGCGCTGGTTTGTCGCGATTCTGGGTATCCTTTTGCTGATCCCCATTGCGTTCTTAGCCGGGAATGATTACCGCGAACAAGTAGAAGAATACTCAGAGACAGAAGCCGTGACTCGTGCCAATACCTTTATGACCTGCTTGGTGGAAGGAGATTACGCCACAGCCTACACCCATATGAATATTGAGAATATAACGTACTACGCACGGCAAGATGGGGTTAAGGATGAAGACCTTGTAAATTTTGAAGCAGACGGGTTGAAAAGGTTCTGTGAAATGGGAGAAGAACTTGAAGATCTTGGCGGTATTGAGACCTGCGAATATCTTGATACACGCGCCAGTGGTTTTGCCATTAGTGGTGGCAAGGAGTATTACATATATTATAGGGTTAGGATTGCAGGAAGAATAGAAAGGCTTGATGTGACCGTAGGTGAAAATGGAATCAATCACTTTGGCCTTACTCTTGCCCGCACAGAACACCCCCTATCGCAGCTGTGTCACTGGGACCAGTGGGTGCTTGATAAATATCTTGGCCGTTATTATGACTATGATTTAAGTGATTACGTCTATTACGATAAAGAGGATTGAAATAGAATCTGCATCTTTATGAAATTTTCTATGCAAGGTGTCGCCGCGGTCCAGCCGCGGCGATCAACAGTCCACCGGACTGTTGAATTGAAATGATTCAAATCATTAATCCATACCAATCAAAAAGAGGAAGGTCTACTGACCTTCCTCTTTTTGATTGGTCCGAGTGTCGAGATTCGAACTCGAGGCCTCTTGAACCCCATTCAAGCGCGATACCAAACTTCGCCACACCCGGATATGCTTGCGTTTCCTCAACGCCACAGTATCTTAGCACACCTTGGCGAAAAATGCAAGCATTATTTTTACATTTTTTAAAAATTTTTATTCGCCCAATTCAGACTTGACTACTTTGCCCATATTCCAGAGTCTGGCGACCTGCTGCTCCGCTTCTTTTTTCTGTTCCTCGCTTGCATATTCCACGTATACAGTGTGGGCACTGCAGTCTGCACACTCCACCTGCACACTCCAGCCTCCCTCATGAACGATAAAACCACTGCCCCGACAAACCGGGCAATCTTCCAGAACAAAATTAGGATTAACTTCCATTATAAATCTCCTTATCGAAAAACAGTTTCGTTGTCATCATATAGTTCCACACGGCTGCACTTACTGAAATCCGGTACAAACTGCGGCAGATAGATACCGATGGCTGCAGGCAGCTGCATGGGATTCAGTGTGGGATTCTGGCAGCACCCCAAAATAGTTAATACAACCGTATTGTCATCAATTTGCTGCACATCTATTCTGCGGAGCATGGGGATGATATCCTGATCCTGTACACCGCTTTTCGCTTTCTTGGGTACAGTCAGTTGTTCCTTATGGAATAACTCGGAAATTGCTTCTGCTGCTCCGTTGGGTACACCGTTATCGTACTCTAATGCAACAACACTATGCAGCAGAGCAAGGTCGCGCAATTTTCTACCAGTCTCATAGACCTGCAGTACTTTAACACCGGCCACAAGGGCGCTGTTAAGCCGGAGGCGGATCTCATTGGCCGAGATCTCATCTCCGTCCAAATCAAAGTCCAGCAGTTCACAGGCGCTTGCAACGCCTACCGACAGCGGCAGTGCGATAGAAACCGACGGTCTGGGGTTAAAGCCCTGTGTGTGGGTGAGATGCAAGCCTGCCCGCTTAAAGGCTCTCTGAAACAGACGCATCAGGTCCAGATGGGAGATCCAAACCGCATTGCCGGTTTTTTCAAACAGCAACCTAGGCATCACAGCCAACCTCCTTTAAAAGTGCATTTGCGCCGCAACCGCTGCAGCCATGGCGGCAGTCAGGCGTAACTTTTTCTTCGTACGCCCGTTTGCACTCGGAAAGCAAAAACCGCTTGGTAACACCTACATTGATGGTGTCCCAAGGAAGAATTTCATCCACACCGTAGCCCCTGACTGTATAGAAATCGGGATCCACATTGCATGCTTCAAAGGCGTCCAGCCAGATCTGATAATTGAAATACTCGTCCCAGCCGTCTAGTTTTGCGCCGCGGCGGGCTGCTTCTTCAATCACTGGTCCAATTCGCCGATCACCCCGGGCAACAACTGCTTCCAGTCTGCTCAGATCAGGTGCATGGTAGTTATATTCAATGCACTTGGAATAGAAATGACTCTTCAAGAGTCGACACCTGCGTAAATACTCATCAGGCGTAATCTGCTTTTCCCACTGGAAGGGCGTATGAGGCTTGGGTACAAAATATGCTGTAGCCACATGGACACGCAGTCCTCTTTTTTTATTGGGCGCATGCTCTTTCCAACTTTGAATGATCTTGTACACCAATTCCGCGATACCCAAAACATCCTCGTCCGTTTCTGTTGGCAGACCCAGCATGAAGTACAGCTTTACATTGTTCCAGCCACCGGAAAAGGCATTGGTACAGGTAGTAAGGATTTCATCCTCTGTCAAATTCTTATTGATTACATCACGTAATCGCTGGGTTCCGGCCTCCGGCGCAAAGGTCAGACCGCTTCTATGCAATGTCTGCAGCTTTTGCATCAGTTCCCGGGAGAAATTATCCGCACGCAGGGACGGAACGGAAAGATTGATCTTATTTGCAGCACAGTAAGGGATCATTTCATCGGTCAGTTCCTTCAATTGCCTATAATCGGAGGTAGAAAGGCTGGACAGGGTGATCTCATTATGACCGGAATCTGTCAGTGTCTCCACGGCCTGCTTATACAGTACGGCAGCGCTTTTTCTGCGGACAGGCCTGCAGGAAAAACCGGCCTGACAAAAACGGCAGCCCCGGATACAGCCTCTGAAAACTTCCAGATTGGCTCTGTCATGAACGATTTCCGTGGAAGGAACGATCATTTTCGTGGGGAAATACGCATGATCCAGATCTTCGATGATCCGTTTTGTTACTACGTCTGGCGCGTTGTTCTTAGGCGTGACCGAAGCAATGGTTCCGTCCGGATTGTAAGTATGCGCATAGAAGGAAGGTACATAGATCCCGGGGATCTTGGAAACCTCGGTCAGAAACATATCCTTACTCCACTGCTCAGCCTTTGCCCGGTCATACAGGCGCAGAATCTCCGGCGTGATCTCTTCTCCTTCGCCGAGCGAAAAGAAGTCCACAAAGTCAGCCAGCGGCTCAGGGTTGAACGCACACACGCCGCCTGCAAATACAATATTCTTCAGGCCCTTCCGGTTCTTGGCGTGCAGGGGCACACCGGCCAGCATCAGCATATTCAGAATGTTGGTGTAGCACATTTCGTAGCCGATGGTAAACGCAATCATGTCAAAATCCTTCACAGGATCATGACTTTCCAGCGCCCATAAGGGCAGATTGTTAGCGCGCATGGCATCCTCCATATCACCCCAGGGGGCAAACACGCGTTCACACCATACGCCATCCATCTCGTTCATCACACCGTAAAGGATCCGCATACCTACATTAGACATACCGATCTCGTAGGTATCCGGAAAACAAAAGGCAACCCGAACACGTACACTGTCCGGATGTTTTTTGATCTCATTAAATTCTCCGCCGGTATACCGTGCAGGCTTTTGCACAGCTGGCAGCACTCTTTGCAGTAATTCGGTCATAACCGTACCTCTTTCTTTGGGTATGACTATTGTACCCGCAACAGCCTGTCTTTGCAAGGACTATTTATGAACTTGTTTTTAAATATCAGCACTGCTGTCCAGATTATTGGGATCGGCCCCAGAGAAACCGCAAAGGAAAGATACAGACACGCGCAGCACACCGCGCATAAAAAGAGCATTTCGATCCACCTGCAGATTCTGTCAGCAACGGATAAATCAAAGCACTTACGCATCAAGCTGCGCAGCACACGTCCTCCATCCATCGGAAATACAGGCATAAGATTGTAAGTTGACTGTATAAAGCCGCATATTGCTACCTTTGGCAGCCATCGGGCTGTAAGCAGCAGGAGAAAGCCTGCCAGCGGACCCGCAATGGCACAGAGCGCTTCTTTTCCGTAGGTCATAGGCATTGTATCCATCACAGTACCATTGGCACCGACCTGTATTCTGCTTATACTGCATCTGCAAATCCTTAAGGCAAAATAATGGAATATTTCATGAAAAGCGGCGGCTGTAACCCATGCGAAAATCCATCCCAGCGGCAGCAAAAGCGCCGCAAACGCCAGAATAACATACACCTCCGGCTGAATGGTGACAAGATGCGCCTTTGATCTACTTTGCATTATCAATGATCTCCACACAAAACGCAGTAACGGCATCTTTCACAGACTCCCCTGCCCGTATACTTTCAATCATGCTGTTAAATGCTGTTTCCGTTACCGCTGGATCCCCCGGAAGCATATAGTGCTTCACCTTGTCCCATCCGATTAGCTTCAGACTCCCTAATACAAGCAAACAGATCAGCATTACAGAAATTATTCTGCTGCCAAAATGTTTGCTGTTATCCCGGTTTATCTGCATCCTTTCGTTATCATATAAGATCCTATACCCCAAGCGCATCGCCTCCTCTATCAGTATACAAACCTGCCGTCCAAAAATGCAGTTACGCAAAAATTGAAAGCAAGTCTTGACAAAGAAGTAAATATTCACTATAATATTTCTCGCTATCGGGGTGTGGCGAAGTTTGGTATCGCGCTTGGTTCGGGTCCAAGAGGCCTCGGGTTCGAATCCCGACACTCCGACCAAATAAGAAAGTCCACCCAACGGGTGGACTTTCTTATTTGGAACGAATCCCGACACTCCGACCGTATAACACAAACATTACCTACAGACGCTGGAGACGTTGCAATGCTAACAAAGATAAAAAAATTCATAGCAAAGGAAACCGTCCTTTGTATCGCTGCAGCCTGCGCAGTACTGACAATGTTCCTTGTTCCGCCGGATAAGGAATACTTACACTACATCGACTGGCGCGTCCTGTGCCTGCTGCTCTGTCTCATGGCAGTGGTTGCAGGATTAAAGGCCATCGGAACATTTGAGTGGCTGACCCATCGGCTCCTTCAACGCATACACAGCGGGCGTATTCTGGGTGTTGCGCTGGTGCTGCTTCCATTCTTCTGTTCCATGTTCGTGACTAACGATGTGGCGCTGATTATATTTATCCCCTTTACGCTGATGCTGCTGGATCAGTTAGGCTGCAGACGCAGCATCATCCCCGTAACTGTATTCCAGACCATCGCAGCCAACTTAGGCAGCATGGCCACACCTGTGGGTAATCCTCAGAATCTCTATTTATATGCTTTCTACAATATGAGCATCGGAGACTTTTTCTCTGTCACACTGCCGCTTACCGCTGTCAGCCTGTTCGCTTTAACCGTTCCATCCATTCCCCTTCTGCCAAAAAAACTGCCGAAGCAATCATTGCAAGAGGCGCATATCAGTAACACAAAGCACTTACTTATCTATCTTTCACTCTTCATTATGTGCCTGCTTACTGTTTTCAAAATTGTTCCTTACATTCTGACAACTGCTATTACCGTTGTGATCCTTTTATTGTCAGACCGGAAGCTGATAAAGGAAATCGATTACATGTTATTGCTTACATTTGTCTGTTTCTTTACCGTATCGGAAAATCTTGGCAGAGTGGATTTGATACGCAACTTTCTGCAGCGGCTTCTGAAAACAAATACACTCCTCACCGCCGTGGGTACCAGCCAAATTATCAGTAATGTGCCCGCTGCCATTATGCTGTCTGGCTTTACAGATCAGTGGCGGCAAATGCTTGCTGGTGTAAACATCGGCGGTCTGGGCACCCCCATCGCCTCCCTTGCCAGCCTGATTACTATGAAATTCTATACGCGCTGGCCTGGTGCCAGTGTCGGTAAGTTTCTTGGATATTTTACGGCTGCAAATATTGCGGGCCTTGCAGTACTACTATTATTTGCATTCCTGTTCTGAATCTAAATAAGCAAAATCCATACTGCTGCAAGGGGGTTAACAATGCTTCATGAATTGTATGAATTATATTTATCCTTCTTTCTAAATTATCCGGTAATAGAGAAGCTATTCAATGATCTGTTAAAACCGGAAAAGGCACATATCATTTATCGGTACACAGTCGCTGACTGAATCCGAAAAGTACATAATTACATAATCGTAAAACGCGCCTCCTGCAAACGCAGGAGGCGTATTCCATTTATTTGGCAATATAGTCATGTCCACAGTATGGACACTTGGGATAATCAAAGTCGTGCTGCATGCTGCACCGTGGGCACTGCCGCTGCGGAATATCGTCACTGATAATGGGGACTGCTTTTTTGTTCCAAGGGATAAACAGGCCGACTATAAAAACCAAAATACCCGTTACAAAACAAAAACCCGACACATCCATCATTGCGTCATCTGCCGTATTTAAAAATGTACCGATCAAAACAAGAAGAATTCCTGTCAGCATGGTTTTCACGCAACTGATATCCAGCCCTGATTCTTTTGGCGCCTCATAGGACGCAAGGTCTTCTCCTCCTACCATATCATCCAGAGATATCCCCAGTACCAACGCGATTTTCTTGGCCATCACCAAATCGGGGCATCTTGATCCATTTTCCCAGCGGCACACCGTTTGCCGGGAAACGAACAGCTTTTGCGCCAGCTCCTGTTGGGTAAGGCCCAATTCTTCTCTCTTACGTTTTATCATTTCTCCGATGCTCATAATTGCAATCCCCCTTTGCTGCTCATTATCATAGCATTAAACAATTGAAAATGATAGCTTTTATATGCTCAAACTTGTTTCCATTGCGGTTACATCGTGAAATTACACATAATTAACGCAGGACGCACAAAGATGTGTGTCCTGCGGTGTTATTACATAATATCCTGAATGAAAGAAAGAATATCTTCATCATTACGGTAGAACTCATGGTCGCCGTCAAAAATTCTCAGCTTAGCCCATGAATCAACCGCATCACCGTATACTTGTTTAATATCCTCAAAAGATGCTAATGTGTTTTTATAATCAAAGATGTTATCATGGTCACCCATTTCCAAGTACAGCTTTCTGGGATAAATCAAACAGGCAACTTCAGCATCATTAAAGCGCTCAGCAGACCGGAACCAAGTCCAGTCACTCCATAAGAACTGGTCACGTTCGCAGAAATAGGAGCAGGCCAACGCAGCCTTGATCCGCTTCTCAATCGCAGCGGTGTAGACTGTGTAAAAGGCGCCGTAGGACATACCAACCATACCAAAATTGGATACATAATCCTGCGCCTGGAAGTAATCAAGGATTCTTGTAATTCCATACACTTCAACTGCTGTTATGGAACTACCTACCCGCTTCAGACGGGCATCGATAGCATCGCGGTCATAGGGCAGGCCGTATTCTTCCGTATGCCATAAAAAAAGCTGAGGTGCAAATACATGGACGCCTTGGGAAACCACCCTCCGTACCAAGTTGTTGTAATTGGAAGTACTGCCATAGAAACCGGAAACCAGCTCCGGAGTTCCATCCTTACCATGCTGAACAATTACAAGCGGTTTCTTGCATTTACCATACTGTTTAAAAAGCAGGCCGGACAGTTTAACACCCTCTAACACCTCAATCTGCATACGGTAAATGCTGTAGCCGTCTTCATCGGAGAGCTTTTCACAGTTCACACTCGGCACACCTTCTGCGGTGTGACCGACAAGAGGCCATCCCAGCATTTCTTTAAATTCATTGCGATATAGCTCTGGGTCGTTAATAATACCGCGGATATATTCCCTGCGCTGCATCGCAGCAGCCTGCTCCCTGGTTTGGATAAGCTGCTCCAGTCCGACAAGGTATTCCTGTTTGTTTTTCTTGGATACATCCTTGTTTTCACGGTAGATCATGGGAAACCTCACTTTCAGATCTCATGGGTCATAATTTGAGACCGATATCGGGCAATGCCCTTCTCCAGCAGTTCCATGGATCGCTCCAGATCCTGCTGATTCAGCACGTAGGCAATACGCACTTCATTGATACCGCTGCCGGGAGTTTCGTAGAACGGCGCACCAGGCGCAAACATAACTGTCTCACCGTTGTCTTCGAATTCCTCCAACAGCCAACGCTGGAATTTATCCGCATCATCAACGGGGAGCCGTGCCATTACATAGAAAGCACCCATAGGTTCTTCTACCAACACACCGGGAATTCTGCGCAGGCAGTTCACAACAGTATCTCTGCGGTTACGGTATTCCTCCTTAGAGCGGGCATAGTACTCCGCGTCCACATTGTACAGTGCGGCAGCGCCCAGCTGATCGATGGTGGCTACGGAAAGCCGGGACTGACAGAACTTCAGGATTGCCTGCTGCAGTTCCTTGTTCTTGGTAATAACACAGCCCACACGGGCACCGCAGGCCGAAAAGCGCTTGGATACAGAATCGATAATCACCAGATTATCGTTGATATCCTTAAATCTGCCCATGGTGGGAATGCCGAACTTATCGCCGTAGCAGAATTCGCGGTAAACCTCGTCGCTGATCAAAAACAGATCGTTCTTCTTGGCGATATCGGCAATCATCCGCATCTCATCTTCGCTGAGAACAACACCTGTCGGATTGCCCGGATTGGTTACCATGATCGCCCGGGTGTTCTTCGTAATCAACTTTTCGATCCGTTTCTTGTTGGCGTAGCGATAACCTTCCTCGGGTCCTGTATTCAATGCTCTGATAACACCGCCTGCCGCATGCACAAATGTGGTGTAATTGGGATAGTAGGGCTCCGGGATAATCACTTCCGTATAAGGATCCAGGATAGACAGGCAGGTCAGAAGCAGCGCTTCACTGCCGCCGGTAGTAATCAGAATGTCGTTCGGTTCCAGATCAACGCCCAGCTTACTGTAATAGTTACGAATAGCTTCTATCAGCAGCGGCATACCGGGGGATGCCTCGTACGCCAAGGTCGATGCATCAAAATTACGCACAGCATCATAAAACTCAGGCGGTGTAGGCAGATCCGGCTGACCGATATTCAAATGATAGATCTTCTTTCCGCTTTTTTTGGCATTTACCGCCAGGGGATGGAATTTGCGCATAGGTGACGGCTCACAGCGGTTAGCATTGATTGAAATTTTCATATGTACCTCCATAGATGATGGAATAAAACAAAAAACCCGCCCCCAATATAGGGGCGAGCAAACTCGCGGTACCACCCTAATTCGTTGGTTACCCAACCTCTTAGCTCTCTGTAACGGGAGAACCCGTCCCGGTCATCCCGGGCGGCTTGGAAGTGGCTGGAAGGTACATACACAAGGGGCTCACACCATTCCCCTCTCGCTTGTGTGGATAACACCTTCTTGGTTTCCGCATTGCCTGTTTACGTTGCTATTTTAGCATAAACTGTGGAAATGTCAACGCTTTTGTGTTATTTTTGCTTTTGCCTATGTATTTTACGGTACTGAACAGTCAGTTTTACCAGTTCCGGGCTTAACCAAGCCAGTGCAAGTAAATTCGGTATCGCCATTAACCCATTGACTGTTTCTGAAACAAGCCACACAGTTCCGGTATTCACCACAGCACCTGCAATCACCACAAGTGCCTGCAACAGCGCATATGATTTCCATATTCCATCCCCGAACAGGTACTGAGCGCAGCGTGCGCCGTATAATCCCCATCCCAAAATAGTCGCAACCGCAAAACAGCACAGTGCCAGGGCGATGGGTATGCTGATCCAGCTTCCGTATATCTTACTGAATGCATCTGTTGTAAGCTTAGCACCGGCATCTGCCCCGTAAGGGATCGATACTCCGCTGCACAGAATTACAAGTGCCGTTAATGTACAGATCAAAATCGTATCCAGAAACACCTCTACAATACCCATAAGGCCCTGTTCAGCAGGATGCTCCACTTCTGCAGATGCATGGGCGATTGATGCGGTACCCATGCCCGCCTCGTTTGTAAACACACCTCTGGACGCACCGACACGAAGCGCTTGAAATGATGAGCCAAGTACGCCACCGGTTACGGCCAGCGGAGAAAATGCTCCACGAATTATGGACAAAAACGCGTTGCCTATCTTATCATAACAAACAGCAAGCACGCCTGCAGCAAGCAATATATACAGTACAGACGCAAAGGGTACCAGTTGTTCCGCTATACTACCGATCCGCTTTGCACCGCCAAGAAGCATAAAGCCAATAAGCACGGCGAGTACTATGCCTATTATCCAATTTCCCACGGGGGATTCCCGAAAGCCCCAATAGGATAATGTACTGTTAATACCACCCACAACGGCGTTTATCTGTGTGGCATTTCCGACGCCAAACGAGGCGATAACACCGAAAAAGCAATAAACTCCAGCGAGCCAGTTCCATTGCCGGCCCAAACCGTTTCGAATCAAATACATAGGTCCGCCAACGTATTCGCCCTGTTCGTTTTTCACACGGAACCTCACCGCGAGAGTCGCTTCGGCGTATTTTGTTGCCATACCCAGAAATGCGCAGATCCACATCCAAAAAACAGCTCCGGGACCGCCGATGGCGATTGCCCCCGCGACGCCCGCCAGATTGCCTGTCCCCACTGTGGCCGCCAGAGCCGTGCATAACGCTGTGTATGCGGAGGTCCCATTTTTCTCCGTTCTATTTCCTCGCAGCTTTTTCCAAAACAGTTTTAACGCGTCCGGGAAAAACGTAAATTGTGCAAAGCCTGTACGAATCGTTAAATACAATCCAACGGCAACGATCAGGAGCAATGCAGGAACGCCCCAAACAAATTCGTTGATCTTCTCCATAATTTCAAGCATGTAACTCACTCCAAAGCCAGTATAATAAAAGCAGTTTCTCGTCAAGAGAAACTGCTTTCGTAATTATTCCCATGTAGCCCATATATCCGGGCAGTAACCAACCGTAACCTGCCTGCCATTTCGAACGATCGGCGTGCGCATAAGCTTGGGCTCATCAAACACCTTATCTTCTTTTCCCCGGCTGTCATCCATGTACTTCATAAGTGTAATTTCCTGTGCATTGGAATCCCAATCGATCAGGTTGTCAATACCGCCAACGCCCCGCAGAACCGCATCAAACTCCTTGCCAGAAAGGCCGTATTTCAGCAAATCCACATACTGGTATTTTATACGACGCTCCTTGAAGTAACGTTCTGCTTTCTTGGTATCAAAGCACTTGCTTTTTCCAAAAATCTGAATATTCAATAGGTTACCTCCATCAGACACAGGCCACAGGCCGGTACAGTTGCACCGGCATCCGCCCGCTGTCCTCCAAAGAGCGCTGGAATACTGTCCACATCCCGTTCTCCTCTGCCGATTTCAAGCAATGTACCCACTATGATCCGTACCATATGGTGCAAAAAACCGTTTCCGGTTACAACAAAGCGTATCTCATTGTCCTCCTGCTGAATATCCAGTTTGTGAATATAACGGACAGTGGATTTTTTCACATGCTTATTGGCACAAAAGGCCGAGAAGTCATGTTCACCCAGAAACAGCATCGCTGCAGCGCGCATGCTGCTTATATCCACACTTCTGGAATCAATCCAAACATACTTTCTGTCAAAGACACAGGGATCACTGCTGTTCCACACCCGGTAGTAGTATGTCTTTGTCTTTGCGTTCAGTCTTGCATGGAACCGCTGGGACACGTTCCTGCAGGAGTATATGCCGATATCCTCCGGTAAATACCTGCGCAGCTGCTCCAGGATCTCCCGACAGGGCATGGCACTGTTGCAGTGGACATTCGCAACCTGGTATTTTGCGTGGGTTCCGGCATCCGTACGGCCGCTGCCGGTGATCTCAACAGTCTCTCCAAGAATTCTGGAAAGAGTTGTTTCCAGCTTTGCCTGTACGGTATTGTCTGTTGACGAAAGACGCTGCCAGCCCTTATAGCGGGTTCCGTCATAACATAGGTCAAGCCGCAGATTCCGCATATTCTTCCAGTTCCTTTCTTGCCTCCCGTTCTGTATCCGCAGAAAACAGGAAGTTGCCTCTCATATCATAAACCTGAATGTGCCCCTGAACGTTACGCATAGTATACATAGCCAAAACCTCCTAGCTGTTATGGCTATATACTAGCAAGCATAAGGTCCGATAATTTGGACCTTAAACCACTTCGTATCCTGCTTCTATAATCGCCTTTTTCAGTACATTTACATCAGCATTTCCCTTAACAGTCACCTGCTTTGCCTGCAAGTCAACAACAGCATCCACAACCCCGGCAGCAGCTTTACATACGCTTTCTACCCTTGCCTTGCAGTGGGGGCACATCATACCTTCCACGTGAATGATTATTTCCATTTCAGTTTCCTCCTGAATCGTATTTTTTGTTATTAGTGTCTCACGGGGCTTTATCTTTAAAAGCCGCAGCCGAAGCGCATTGGTTACCACAAAAAACGAGCTTAGGCTCATGGCAGCAGCACCAAGCATGGGGCTCAGTTGGATCTGGAATGCCGGATAAAGCACACCCGCTGCAATCGGAATTCCAAGGCAGTTATAGAAAAACGCCCAGAATAGATTCTGCCTGATGTTGCGAATTGTTGCCTTGCTAAGTGAAACTGCATCTGAAACGCCTTTTAGGGAGCTGTTCATCAGCACGATCTGAGCAGATTCCATGGCAATATCTGTACCTGCGCCGATGGCCATGCCCAAATCAGCAGTTGCCAAAGCGGGAGCGTCATTGATGCCGTCACCAACCATCAGCACGTTACGGCCCTGCGAACGCAGTTTGCGAACCTCTTCAGCCTTGTCGGCAGGTAAAACCTCTGATATCACATGGGTGATTCCGGCTTTTTTTGCCACCGCCATCGCTGTTCTTTCATTATCGCCGGTGAGCATTACAACATCCAGATGGTGCCTGCGCATTTCCTTCACTGCTTCAGCAGAATCATCCTTCAGAACATCTGCCGCAGCAATAGCACCCAGGTAGTTCTTATCTTCATCCGCAAAATAGAGCGGTGTTTTTCCCTCTTCTGCCAACTCCGGAAACTCCGGAACAGGTACATTGATCTCTTCCATTAAGCGGCGATTGCCACCATAATACACACTGTTACCGATTTTACCACAAACACCACGTCCGGGCAAGGTCTTAAAATCCTGCGTTTGCAAAAGTTCAATATTCTTACTTCTTTCCATAATCGCCTTTGCAAATGGATGTTCTGATAACGCTTCCAGAGAAGCAGCCACTGTCAATAGCTCTTCTGCGGTAACCTTGTGGGCAATGATATCGGTAACAGCAGGTTTGCCAGCTGTCAGCGTTCCCGTTTTATCCAGTACAACAGTATCTATTTTGTGCAGATTTTCCAGCGCTTCAGCATTCTTAAACAAAACACCCATTCTGGCTGCTCTGCCGGTACCTACCATAATTGCTACCGGTGTTGCAAGGCCCAATGCGCACGGACAGGAAATTACAAGTACAGAAATACCGATAGACAGGGAAAATTCCAATCCTTTACCTGCCGTCATCCAGACAGCAAAGGCAACTAAGGCAATCACTATGACAGCAGGAACAAATATACCGGCAATTTTGTCTGCCAATCTGGCAATTGGTGCTTTCGATCCGCCGGCTTCTTCCACCATGTGGATGATTTTGGAAAGCGTTGTATCTTCGCCCACTCTGTCAGCGCGAACCTCCAGATAGCCTTCCGTATTGATCGTTGCAGCAGAAACCTGATCGCCCTTTCCCTTCTCCACTGGGACACTTTCTCCAGTCAGTGCGCTTTGATCTACAGAACCTCTGCCAGCAACTACAGTGCCATCAACCGGGATTCCGCTGCCCGACCGCACGATTACGACGTCACCAACGTTCACCGCATCCACAGCAACAGTCACTTCATTCCCGTCTTTGCAGATAATTGCTGTCTTTGGCTTCAGATCCATAAGCTGACGGATAGCATCACCGGTTTTACCCTTTGCTCTTGCCTCAAGAAACTTTCCAACAGTAATCAGCGTAACAATCATTGCGGCGGATTCAAAGTATAGATTTTCTCTGTAGTGCAGTACTGTATCCCAGTCGCCATGGCCCATAGCGTAGGCCATGCGAAGCAATGCGGCAATGCCATATAAAAGAGCTGCACCGGAACCGACAGCAATCAGCGAGTCCATATTAGGCGCACGATTCCGCAAGGCTTTAAAACCTTTTGTATAATAGGATCTGTTCAAACAGATTGGCGGAATTGTCAGCAGGAACTGGATAAGCGCAGCCACTAAAGCATTTTCTGCACCATGATACCAGTGAGGTACAGGCAGGCCAACCATATGACCCATTGTAAAATACATCAAAAAGGTCAGACATGCTAAGGAGCCCAGAATTCGGGTTTTTATTTCTTTCAGCCCGGTATCCATCGGTTTATCGGTCTGAGCTTCCTTTCCCACGATAGATGCGCCGTAACCTGCACTGCTTACAGCCTCTACAATCTGCTCTGCAGCTTCTGCGTTTTTTGCCTCTACTGACATGGTACCTGCCAGCAGATTCACTTCCGCCTTTTCCACACCCGGTACTTGTCTTGTGACTTTTTCCACCCGTGCTGAACAGGCAGCACAGGTCATCCCGGTAACTCGAAATTTTAAATTCATAAAATCTCACCTTCATTTGTCCGAATATCCACATTATTGACATACACTGTGATTTATGCTACTATTCTAGCATATGATTTAAATAACACAAGTACGTACATTTTTGTATCATACTATCCTTTTGGGAACTATGGAGGTAAATATGAAAGTGACTGATTGCTGCCCGGTTGAGGCTACGCTGGAGCTGATCGGCGGTAAGTACAAGGCTCTGATTCTTTGGCATCTGTCTGAAGGAACGCTGCGCTTTTCGGAACTGAAAAAGCAGATATCCGGTGCAACGCCAAAGATGCTGACCCAACAGCTTCGTGAATTGGAATCTCACGCGCTGATCCACCGGGAAGTCTTTCCTGTGATACCGCCAAAAGTAGAATATTCCCTTACTGAATTGGGCAAAAGTCTGATGCCAGTACTGGTTGCTATGCGTGACTGGGGTGCAGGCTATCTTCGCTCAAAAGATATGGAAACCTGTTGTTTTATGATGAATAAAACGCCTGTCCCCCAATCCAACTGACTGTTTTAAACCGAAAGGAGAAATATATGAAAATCAAGATCATGTCCGACAGCACCTGCGATCTTTCTAAGGAACTGATTGAAAAGTACGATATTGGCATTGTTCCTTTAACAATTGTGAAGGACAACCAGTCCTTTATCGATGGCGTGAATATTACACCTGCTGATATCTTTGCTCACGTAGCAGCAGGTGGAAATCTGTGTTCCACAGCAGCCCTCGGCGTTGGTGAGTATCTGGATCAATTTTCCAGATACGCAAAGGAATACGACGGTATTATTCATATCAATATCAGTGCTGAATTTTCTTCCAGCCACCAGAATGCCTGTCTTGCTGCGGAGGAATTTGAAAATGTTCGTGCTGTGGACTCCCGCAACCTTTCTACCGGTCAGGGACTGGTGGTACTGAAGGCCTGCGAATTAGCACAGACCTGCGAAAGTCTTGACGATCTGGCGGAACAGCTGCGTCAGTTTACTTCCAGAGTAGAAGCCAGCTTCCTGCTGGATCAGCTGCAGTATATGGTCAAGGGTGGCAGATGCTCCGCAGTGGTGGCTCTGGGCGCAAACCTGCTGAATTTGAAGCCCTGCATTGAAGTTAAGGACGGAAAAATGTCTGTTGTGAAGAAATACCGCGGTAATTATGCCAAGTGTCTAGCAAGCTATGTAAAGGACAGGCTGCAGAACCGGGAGAATCTGGACTACGGTACATTGTTCGTTACCCGCACACCGGTATCCGACGAATGTCTGGGCTCCGTTGCTAAGGCGGTTGAGGAATCTCCCAAATTTGAAAATACGTTCTGGACTGAGGCAGGCTGTACTGTCTCCTGTCACTGTGGCCCTGGCACACTGGGCGTCCTTTTTGTACGTAAATAGTATTTTACCGCCGGATGCGCTCTTCCGGCGGTAAGTACTGTATTACGCTTACAGAAATATTTCAATATAGAGGAAACCGTAATGGACTATAATACACTGCTTGAAATGGCAACAGGCATTGGATATCGGCTTGCAATGTCCGGTGCGGAAACGTTCCGCATAGAGGAAAGCATTAACCGAATCATGGCAACATACGGGATTACATCCGAAGTGTTTGCAATCCCCAATTACCTGATGGTGAGTATTGAAACAGCGGAAGGTAAGCCAATGACCAGAATGCGCCGGATCGGCTACCATGGCAATGACCTTGACTCTGTGGAAAGGTACAGTGATTTAAGCAGACGAATCTGTTCCGAAAAACCGGAACCGCAAGAAGCCGCACGCTGGATGCATGAAACGGATAGCTCCAGAATCAGCTATAAACTGCCTGGACGGCTATTGGGACATTTTCTGGGTGCAGCTGGTTTTGCTGTTTTCTTCGGAGGAAGTCTGACCGATGCGCTATGTGCCGGTATCTGCGGCATATTGGTAGGCCTTGTTAACCGTTTTACAGACAAATTAAAGGTCAATCCTTTTTTCAGCACCATTGCCGCATCCTTTTTAATGGCCTTTGCTGCCTACATATTAGGTACTGTAAGTATTGCAGGAAATCCGGACTGTGTTGTCATCGGTACACTGATGATCCTTGTTCCCGGTCTGCTGTTTACCAATGCCATGCGTGATATCATTTTCGGTGATACCAATTCCGGTGTTAACAGAATTGTTCAGGTATTGCTCATTGCCGCAGCAATTGCGCTTGGTACCGGTGCAGCATGGAATCTGGCCGGCAGCATATTGGGCACACCTGCTTCGCCCGCTCCCATTGACTATACTCCCCTCTTACAATGCCTAGCCTGTACAGTAGGCTGTATCGGATTCTTTATCTGCTTCAACATTCATGGTCCCGGCGGATTTCTCTGCGCCCTTGGTGGAGGTCTGGCATGGGCTGCCTACAGTTTTGCTGTTTACTTTGGCAGCGGCGTGATACTGGCTTATTTTTGCGCGGCCATTACCGCAGCAGTATATTCAGAAACCATGGCACGTATCCGCAAATGTCCTGCAATATCCTATCTTGTCATATCCATATTCCCGCTGATTCCCGGTGCAGGTATCTATTATACTACCGAACATCTTGCCCGTGGTGATATGAATGCGTTTACTGCACAGCTCACCCATACCATTGCCATTTCCGGTGTAATAGCTGTTGGTATCTTAATGATTTCAACAACCGTTCGTTTTATTGGTATCTGGCGTCAGCGAAACTAAAAAAGAGCTTCGGAATGGGGTGTTGCCCTTAAATCCGAAGCTCTTTTATAATCAGTCTTCCTTATTCTTGGCAGCCTTCTTTGCTGCCTTAGCCTTTGCAACACTTTCCTGCTTTTTCTGAGCCTCAGCCTTTGCGGCTGCTGCAGCAGTCTCATTTGTGGAAAGGGCCCATTTCATAAGCTCCATGCGGACCTGATCGGCACTGGTCTCGATCACAATTTTGTCATCCTTCACATTCACGACCTTACCGACAATGCCGCCAATGGTAGTGATATTGTCACCAACCTTAACGGCAGAACGCATCTGTTCTGCTTCCTTCTTCCGCTTGTTTTCGGGGCGGATCATCAGGAAGTAGAAAAGTCCGATCATGACAATCAGAGGAATGATCATGGTCAAAATACTACCTTCTTGCTGCTCAGCACCAGCTGCAGCAGCTTCCAAAAAATGTAACATGGAAAATACTCCTTTTTTATAATGTCTTGACTATTATAGCATTCTTTACAGTAATTGCAAGTTTATTTTATATCCTGCGTCCTAATTTTTCAGAATATTCACTTCTAAACGCAGCAAAGCTTCCGTTATCCAGCGCATTTCTGATACGCTCCATCAGCTTGTTATAGAAATACAAATTATGCATAACTGCAAGCCGCATAGCTAACATCTCCTCTGCCACAAACAAATGCCGGATATAGGCTCTGGAATAGCGTTTGCACACAGGACAGTCGCATTCCAGATCAATAGGAGACATGTCAGTCGCATATTTGGCATTTTTCAGATTGATAGCGCCTTCCCAAGTGAACAGTCGTGCATGGCGAGCGTTTCTGGCAGGCATAACACAGTCAAAGAAGTCAACACCACGGGCAACCGCTTCAATAATGTTGCTGGGAGTTCCAACACCCATTAAATAGCGCGTCTTCTCTGCAGGCATGAAAGGCTCAACAGCATCAATGATATCATACATCTCCTGTGCGGTTTCTCCCACTGCAAGGCCACCAATGGCGTATCCGGGCAGATCCAGATCAGCGATCCGCTTCATATGATCCACACGGATATCTGCGTACGTACCTCCCTGATTAATGCCCCAGAGCATTTGCTGTGGGTTCACTGTATCAGGCAGTCTGTTCAATCTTGTGTTTTCAGCTTTGCATCGTTCCAGCCAGCGGAATGTTCTGTCGACGCTGTGCTTGACATACTCTCTCGGCGCGGGATTTTCAATGCATTCGTCAAAAGCCATGCAGATATCGGAGCCTAAATTAGATTGAATCTGCATACTCTCCTCAGGACCCATAAATATCTTGTGTCCGTCAATGTGGGATGCAAAATACACGCCCTCTTCCTTAATCTTGCGCAAGGATGATAGGCTGAACACCTGAAAACCACCGGAGTCTGTCAAAATCGGGCCATCCCATGTCATAAACCTATGAAGGCCACCGCATTCCTTCACCAGCTTATCGCCGGGGCGTAGATGCAGATGGTAGGTGTTGCTCAATTCTACCTGACAACCAATGTCCTTCAGGTCCTTTGCGCTCAGTGCGCCCTTAATGGCCCCCTGTGTTCCAACATTCATAAATACGGGCGTCTGCACCGTGCCGTGGGCACAGGTAAATACACCCCTGCGGGCCTTACCTTCTGTTTTTAACAGTTCAAACATAGATTACCTCTGTCATTATAGTATAGCCATCGCATCGCCAAAGGAAAAGAACCGGTACTTTTCCTGAACTGCCTCTTCATAGGCAGCAAGCACATGCTCCCTGCCTGCAAAGGCGGAAACCAGCATTACCAAAGTACTTTCTGGCAGATGAAAGTTTGTAATCAGTCCCTGCATGGCCTTAAATGTATAACCGGGATAAATGAAAATATCCGTCCAGCGGCTTTTTTCCTCGAAAGATCCGTCATGATTGACTAGAGATTCAAGCGTTCTGCAGGAGGTCGTACCAACACAAATAATACGTCCGCCATTTTTCTTAGTTTCATTCAGCAAAGCCGCGGTTTGTGAATTCATCATACAAAGCTCACTGTGCATATGATGCTCCGTAATTTCATCTGCTTTGACCGGTCTGAATGTACCCAAACCAACATGCAGCGTAATAAACGCAGTATTAACGCCTTTACTGCGGATTTTCTCCAGCAGCTCATTGGTAAAATGCAGGCCGGCTGTGGGTGCTGCCGCAGAACCGACTTCTCTGGAATACACGGTCTGATACCGCTCCCGGTCTTGAAGTTCTGCCTTAATATAGGGTGGCAAGGGCATTTTGCCCAGTCGTTCCAGCACCTCAAGAAAAATGCCTTCATAATGGAATTCCACAATGCGGTTTCCATCATCCTGTACAGAAACAATAGTTGCTGTCAGTTCTCCGTTGCCAAAAACAACTTCCTGTCCCTGCTGCAGCTTTCTGCCCGGCTTAGCCAGACATTCCCAACGCTTATCGCCCAAATCGCGCAGCAGCAAAAGCTCCACAGCGCCGCCGGTAGGCCGGTGACCTAGCAGCCGTGCAGGCAGCACACGGGAGTCGTTCATAACAAGGCAGTCACCGGGCTGCAAGTAGTCCAAAATATCATAAAAATGCCGGTGTGTGATCTGCCCTGTTAATCGATCCAGCACACAAAGTCTGGATGTATCCCGCTTTTCCAGCGGTGTCTGGGCGATCAATTCTTCCGGCAGGTCATACCAGAAATCATGGGTCTTCACGCAATTCCCTCCATAAAACGTATGAAATAAGTATAGTCTATTTTCCTTCGGTTTGCAATACGCAAATCGCAAAGCTGCCGCATAGATTGATACGGAGGTATCAGCTTATGAAAAAAACTTTGTTCACAGGGGCTTGCACAGCCCTGATTACACCGTTTATTGATGGCAAGGTCAACTACCCTATGATGGAGCAACTGCTGCGCAGGCAGATCGACGCAGGCATCAAAGCAGTTGTGATTGCCGGAACGACCGGTGAAGCGCCCACCCTTTCCGACGAAGAAAAAAGAGAACTATTTCGCCGCTGCAAAGCTTATGCTGGCAGCGATTGCACGATCATTGCAGGTACTGGCACAAATTCCACCGCACATGCCATTAAAATGAGTATCGAAGCAGAAACAGTTGGCGCAGACGCACTTTTGGTTGTTACGCCCTACTACAATAAAGCTACCGCCGATGGGCTATACGCACACTATCTGGCGATTGCCCGTTCCGTCAGTCTGCCAATTATTGTATACAACGTACCCTCTCGCACAGGTGTAGATATACCTGTATCCGTATATAAGAAACTTTCCGCTGTACCAAACATTGCAGGCATCAAGGAAGCCAGTACATCTATCACAAAGATTGCAAAAATTAGATGCGAATGCGGAAATAACTTATCCGTTTGGTCCGGAAATGACGATATGATCGTGCCGGTTATGTCACTGGGCGGTAAAGGTGTAATTTCAGTCCTGTCGAATATATGCCCTGTGGAAACGGCAGCCATGACAGAAGCAGCCCTTGCCGGGGATTTTGATACAGCAGCAGCGCTGCAATGCGACCTCATGCCCCTAATTGAACTACTATTTTGTGAAGTCAATCCAATTCCTGTAAAGGCAGCTATGAAGCTAATCGGTTACGATTGCGGTGACTGTCGGCTACCGCTGACCGATCTGTCACCGGAAAATATGTGCAAACTACAAAAGTACTTTGCATAGAAAAGGGCGGCATATGCCGCCCTTCATTTATTATACCAAAACTGCCTTATGAAAAACCTTTTTACCCTTACGAAGCTTCACGCCTTCCTTCAGCATTTCTTCGGTAACCGCATAGGTGTGATCCGGAACTTTCTCTTCATTAACAAATACACCGCCCTGCTGCACAAGTCTGCGGGCTTCACCGTTGGAAGCAGCCAGCTTACAGGCTACCATCAGATTCAGGATACCGATTTTGCCGTCAGCCAGCTTATCAGCAGTAATCTCCGTGGTAGGCATGCTGGCATCGTCACCGCCGCCCATAAACAGAGCCTTGGCAGCTGCCTGTGCCTTGTCTGATTCTTCCTGACCGTGAACCAGCTTGGTCAGCTCGTATGCGAGGATCTCCTTGGCGCTGTTCAGCTGAGCATCCTTCCATGTATCCATCTCATTGATCTGCTCCAGAGGCAGGAAGGTCAGCATACGGATGCACTTGAGCACATCAGCATCCTCCACATTACGCCAGTACTGATAGAAATCGTAAGGAGAGGTCTTATTGGGATCCAGCCAGACAGCACCGGAAGCGGTCTTGCCCATCTTCTTGCCCTCGGAGTTCAGCAGCAGCGTGATGGTCATGGCATGAGCATCCTTGGACAGCTTTCTGCGGATCAATTCAGTACCGCCCAGCATATTGCTCCACTGGTCATTGCCACCGAACTGCATATTGCAGCCGTAGTGCTGGTACAGGTAGTAGAAGTCATAGGACTGCATAATCATATAGTTGAACTCCAGGAAAGACAGACCCTTCTCCATGCGCTGCTTGTAGCACTCAGAACGCAGCATATTGTTGACAGAGAAGCATGCACCAACTTCTCGCAGCACATCCACATAGTTTAGATCCAGCAGCCAGTCAGCATTATTGACCATCTGTGCCTTGCCTTCACCGAACTCAATGAACCGTTCCATCTGCTTCTTGAAGCAGTCACAGTTGTGCTGAATGGTTTCTCTGGTCATCATGGAACGCATATCGGTTCGACCAGAGGGGTCACCGATCATGGCAGTACCGCCACCGATCAGCGCAATAGGCTTATTACCGGCCATCTGCAGCCGCTTCATCAAGCACAGGGCCATAAAGTGGCCTACGTGCAGAGAATCAGCAGTGGGGTCAAAGCCAATATAGAAGGTAGCCTTGCCGTTATCGATCATCTCGCGGATTTCTTCTTCATTGGTAACCTGCGCAATCAAGCCACGAGCCACCAGTTCATCATATAATTTCATACTGTTTTCCTCCAAAAAATAAAGTCCTCTGCCCTTACGGACAGAGGACGTAAAATACGTGGTACCACCTCTGGTTTACCTTTCCCTCACGGCAAAGGCCTCACGGCGTCGATGACGCTCTGCGCAGTATCGGGCGCACCCGTCCTGCCCTACTGAATTTCAGGCAAGCCACTCCGGGATGTATTTGGGCGAAAAACCTCACTGCCTTGCACCAACCGGCAGCTCTCTGGGAGCGTTTCATCGCTTATTCGTTCCCATCATCGTGTTCACGGAAATATCCTAGCAAATCATAACAGTTTTGTCAAGTTACTATCTTGTAATGAATTCATCAGCAATTCTTCTGTATCGCAGCAATAGCAACGGAATTCCTATGATACAGCCGCCAAACAGGAGCAGCACACATACTATGGCTGCCCAATCCACAAAAAAACTGACGATGCTTGCGATAGCAGAAAGGGTAAATGGAACAGAAAATACCAGCCACATTCGGGCGTTTGCCAGATTATAGGCAGGAATATCAGAAACAGTCTTGGGATCAACTTGTACACCGGAATAGAAATGCATAGGATCCTTCCGTTTTCTTGCCCACACAGAGATGCCAACAAAAGCACCGCTGCAGATCAGGCTGCACATCAGCATAATAATACTGCCAAAGATAGACTCGCCGTTCATTACGCATCCTTTCCAGCCATAAGCATTTCTTCTGCGCTCTTGAGTGTGGTCTCGGTAATATTGGCACCGCCAATAATACGGGCCAATTCCCGCTTTCTGCCTTCCATGTCCAAAGGCGTAACCGTTGTATATGTACGGCCGGAACGCTCTTCCTTAGCTATCAGGAAGTGGGTGCAGGCAAGTGCTGCAAGCTGCGGCAAATGGGTTACGCACAGCACCTGTTTGGTGCGGGCAACAGACTTTAGTTTCTCCGCAACCTTCTGGGCTGCACGGCCGGAAACACCGGTATCAACCTCATCAAAGATCAGCGTATTCACCTGATCCTGTTCTGCAAGGACATTTTTCATAGCCAGCATGATACGGGCCAGCTCACCGCCGGATGCTACCTTGCTCATAGGCTTTAGCGCTTCACCGGCATTGGCAGACATATAAAACGCAACAGCGTCAGCACCGTTACCGGTCAGCTCTGTTTCCGTAAACTGGCAGGAGAACTGAACTTTCAGCATATCCAATTGCGCCAGCTCCGTAAGAATTCTGTCTGAAAGGGTCTGAGCATTCTTCAGGCGGTTTTCACGCAGTATAAGTGCTGCATCCCATGCAGCCTTTTCGCACTTTTGCAGCTTGCCTTTCAGACGCTCAATATGATCGTCGGCAAACTCAATCTCATCCAGTTCTGCCTTTGCCTGCTCCAGATACTGCAAGATGTCGGCGCAGGTTGCGCCGTATTTCCGCCGCAGCCGGTGAATCACATCCAACCGGGATTCAATTTGCTCCAGTTCATCGGCAGAATAGGAAAGGCCATCCCGAGCATCTCGGACTTCTTCCGCCGCATCCTGCACCTGATACATTAGATCGGCAACCTTTTCATGCAGCGAGGAAAATGCATCCGTAAATCGAGAAAGACGAGCCAGTTCCCGCTCCGCTTCCGCAATAAGCGATGCAGCACCGTCAGTATCATCGCCGCCGTATAAGCACTCCACAGCCGCATTTATGCCGTCGCTAAGCTTTTCAGCATTCTGCAGAACCTTACGCCGTGCTTCCAATGCATCGTCCTCTCCGGCTTCCAGATTGGCTTTGGTGATCTCTTCAATCTGGTAGCGCAGAGTTTCCATGCGGCGCAGTTTTTCCCCTTCGTCCATGGTCATTCTGTCGATCTCATGGCGAAGCTGTGCAACAGTTTGATACTTCTCTGTGTAGTCCTGACGCAGACGTGCATTATCTGCAAAGGCATCCAGATATTCCAGATGGTTATTCTCGTCAAACAGGGACGTGGAGTCATGTTGTCCGTGAATATTGATCAGCTGAATGCCTAATTTGCGAAGAATGGACACTGTAACCAGCGTTCCATTAACTCGGCAAACGTTTTTACCATCCAGAAATATTTCACGCTGGATAATTGTCTCGGGATCATATTCCACGCCGTTTTCCTGAAACCAGTCTAATTCAGGAACGTCCGCAAAAACAGCCCGAACAGAGGCTTTTGTGGCACCGGTACGGATCATATCACGGTAAGCACGCTCACCCAAGATAGCGGAAATGGCATCGATCACTATGGATTTACCGGCACCTGTCTCACCGGTCAGCACATTAAAGCCTGTATCAAAGGAAATATCCGCGCACTCAATAACCGCAATATTCTCTATATGCAGAAGACTCAGCACGGCAATTACCTCCTTATCAGTTCAAAAGATTCTTAATCTCTCCGCAAAAAGATGCTGCAGCGTTGGTGTCTCGCATGATGACCATAACCGTGTCATCACCGGCCAGAGAACCCACAACAGTATTCAAATTCATTGCGTCAATGGCTGAACCTGCCGCAGAGGCAAGACCCGGCAGCGTACGGATCACAATAATATTCTGAGCATAGTCAAAGCTGACCACACACTCCCGGAAAATTGTATTCAATCTTGATGAGAAGGAACCGCCCATTTCATTGGCAGATACGGTATAGCGGTAGGTGCCCAAGCTGGTCAGTTCCTTGACTATGCGCAGTTCTTTAATATCACGGGAAATCGTCGCCTGTGTGCCGCGGAAGCCTTCCTGCTGCAAAGCTGCCAGCAGCTGCTCCTGTGTTTCTACATTTTTGCTGGAGATAATCTCCAGAATTTTTGCCTGTCTTTGACTTTTCACATCATTCACCCCGTCCGGTTTTAAATTTCATGTTCACAACATCATAAAAACTGCGTTCCTTTAAGCGAACCAGCTTTGTAACCAAATTGGATTTTCGCACAGTGGCAATATCACCCATATTCATGCGCAGAGCCTTACCTCCATCCACAGATAAGAAGGCATTTCTGCGGGCATTTCGTGTAAGCCCCACAGTGATAACCCGGTTCTCCGAGGCTACGATACAGCGGCTTGCCACGTCGTGGGCACAAATAGGCGTAATCAGCATACTGTGGGCATCCGGCTCCACAATAGGGCCACCTGCAGACAGACTGTAAGCAGTTGAACCGGTGGGGGTAGCAATAATAACACCGTCACCGCCGCATTCCATAGCTTCCACACCATCACAGTTTACCGACAAATGCACGATTCTTGCCACAGCGCCTTTTGTAATTACCACATCATTCAGGCAGATATCATGGAAAATGATATCCCTGTCCCGATGCACGGTAATATCCAGCATCATGCGCTTGTCAATGGTATAATCGCCGGAAGCGATGCGTGCCAGCTGGGAAAGCTCTATGCTTTCCAGTTCCGCCATGAAGCCCATCGTACCGATATTGACACCAAGAATGGGAATCCCATGGCGGGTGGCAGCCTTCGCCATATGCAAAATGGTTCCGTCGCCACCAAAGCAGATTACCATGGATGCGCCCGGCAGTTCCCGGTCCAGGCGGGAAAAATGCAGATCCTTCGGCAGCTCATAGGTCTTGTCCACTTCAAATGGCAGACAGATCTTAACATCCATGCCAGCATCTTTCAGTACACGAACTGCCTCACGGACAGTTTGAAAGTTCTTATCCCGATAGGGATTAGGGGTCAGAATTACTTTATTCATATTAATCACCCCTTTAACGCTTCGTGAGCCTGACGGACAACCTCTGCCGTATCTGGTGCAATACCGGGCTTATCGTCCAATGTCAAATGGCCCAAAAACTCAATATTTCCCTCCGGGCCTTTTACCGGAGAAAAGGTCAGACCGAGTATCTTGAATTCAAGTTCATTTGCAAGTGCTACAAAGTTATCCAGTACTTCCTTATGGGTCTCCGGTTCCCGAACCACACCTTTTTTACCGACCTTGTCTTTTCCTGCCTCAAACTGGGGCTTAATCAGGCACAAAACCTGACCGGTTGGCTTCAGGAAAGTTTTTATGACCGGCAAAACAATCTTGAGCGAGATAAAGCTAACGTCAATTACGGACAAGTCCAACGGTTCTCCCAACTGCTCTGGTGTTACATACCGCACATTGGTGCGCTCCATAACAACCACCCGGGGATCGGAACGGATTTTCCAGTCAAGCTGCCCGTACCCAACGTCAATGGCGAACACTTTGCTGGCACCCTGTTGCAGGAGACAGTCGGTAAATCCACCGGTAGATGCACCGGAATCGCTGCATACATAGCCGGTAGGATCCACACCAAAATCCCGCAAAGCTTTCTCTAACTTCAAACCGCCGCGGCTTACGTAAGGACAAACTCCGCTCCGTACCTCAACCGACACATGTTCTTCATAGGCAGTGCCGGGCTTATCGGCCTTCTGGCCGTCCACATACACAGATCCACTCATAATAATGGCCTGTGCTTTGGATCGGGTATCCGCATATCCCTGCTCCACAAGAAGCACATCCAGCCGCTTTTTAATTTTCATGATGTACCTCCTGAATAAATTCGGAAATTTTCTCAGCGCTTAAGCTGTAGCAGTCATACAGAGCATCGATACTGCCGTGCTGAACATATCCATTACCAAGATCAATGCCGTCTACACGGCAATCAGGCCTGCTTACAGCAAGCCGGCGCGCAATTGCATCACATACACCGCAGCCGGCGCTGACCTCTTCCACCACTACAACATGTTTTATATCAGGAATGGATAAAAGAATCTCATCCATTGGCAGCGGATTAACTGTCAGCAAGCGTAAAACGGAAGCGTGGATTCCTTTTATTTCCAGATACGCGGCGGCATCCATAGCATTCTGCAGCATGGTTCCATAGGCGATGATTGCCAAATCATTTCCTGTACGGTGACAAAAAACACCGTGAGACTGACTTTCATTCCATGCAGATTCCGTATAATCCCGGTTACCGCCTCTGGGATAGCGGATCGCTACCGGACCGGTCTGTTCAGAAATCGCCCAACGGAGCATATCCTGCTGTTCTGCCAGCGATGCGGGGCAAAGAATCGTCAGCCCAGGTGCATGGCGAAGAAAGCCCACATCATAAATACCGTGGTGTGTCTCTCCGTCCTCACCCACCAGACCAGCTCTGTCTACAGCAAAAACAATGTGCAATCCAAGCATGCACACATCCTGCAGAATCATATCATAAGCGCGCTGGAGGAAAGTAGAATACAGCGCAACAACCGGGATCATTCCCTGTTTCGCAAGGCCGCCTGCCATGGATACAGCATGTTCCTCAGCAATACCCACATCAAATATCCTTTTGGGAAACTGCTTTTTAAATTCCAGCAGTCCAGTACCACCGGGCATAGCTGCAGTAATTGCACAGATCCGGGAATCAGACGCAGCAATATCAACCAAGGACGCACCGAATGATTCTGAAAATGTAGGTTCACTTTTTTTGAGGGGCTCACCGGTTGCGGGATCAAATTTTCCGATTCCATGAAACAGCTTTGGATGTTCCTGTGCAGGCGCGTAGCCTTTGCCCTTTTGTGTCATCACATGCAGTACAACCGGCCGCCGCATATCCCTTGCGATGCGCAGAAGCATGATAAGGTTTTCTGTATCATGCCCGTCCACAGGTCCCAGATAGGCAAATCCCATGTTTTCAAAAATTGTAGTAGGAATCAGCATCCGGCGCAGGCGGTCCTTAATACTGCGCGTTATGCGGTAAATAGTCTTTCCGCCGGGGAATTTATGCAGTAATGCTCTATATTTTTCTTTTATACCAATGTAATGTTCCTTGGTTCTGAGATTGCGCAGGTGGGATGCCATTCCGCCCACGTTGCGGTCGATGGACATAGCATTGTCGTTCAGAATCACGATCATCGGCTCGCCACTGACAGCTGCATCATTCAGCCCTTCGTATGCCATTCCACCTGTAGCTGCACCATCGCCCATCAGCGCAATTACATGATAGTTAGAACCGGACAGTGTTCTGGCTCTGGCCATACCCAAGGCAATCGACACGGAACTGGATGCGTGACCTGCGACAAAGGCATCAGCGTTGCTTTCGCAGGGCTTGGGAAAACCAGCCATTCCGCCAAACTGCCGCAAGCAGTCAAAGCCCGCCTGGCGGTCCGTCAGCAGCTTGTGTATATAAGACTGATGACCAACATCAAATACCAGGCGGTCTACCGCAGTATCAAAAACGGTCTCCACAGCAACCGTCAACTCGACTACGCCTAAATTAGACGCAACATGCCCACCGGTTTTTGCCAGATGGGCAATCAGAAATTCACGAATTTCACAGCAAAGTGTATGTCGCTGTGCAGGATTCAGACTAACCAAGTTCTGGTGGCCATGGATATTCTCCAATATGCTCACAGATAACACAACCTAACTTTTATTTCTGCTTTTTATTCCGAAGTATCTGCGGAAGGCTGCGGAACAGCCATATCAGTTTACCCACAGCCTGTACAATCCTAGTGCAGGAGCCGATAGCAAAGGTTTTACCGATTGCCTTTCCGCCAACTGTTAAACCTGCGACCAGCGCAGACATAATAAGGCCCACGATCTGAGGCCATGAAAAATCAAAATTATGCAGCACCTGCGCAGCAATGGTCGCTGATGCAGAGCCGGATACCACACCGCAGATATCTCCCACAACATCATTGCAGATAGAACTGACCCTTTCTGCATTCCGCAGCAAGCGGATAGCTTCCTGCGCGCCTGCCACCTTACGGGCGGCCATGGAATGAAACGGCTTCTCATCTGCGGATGTAACCGCAACACCAATAATATCAAAAATAATACCGATCAGAATAATGGCCAGCAAAATAACAAATGCCACGACCATGCTGCTGGATTCCATGATCGCATCCGATGCAAAGGAAATTGTACCGGAAACCAAAATTGTTACAAAGAAAATAGTAACGACCCAACGGATCGTTTTGTTTCTCTCTTTCTTTGAGGCAGCCGGGTCAGACTTTGACAAAGATATATCCCCTTTATTTTTATAAATGTGACGGTGGCAAACAGAATAAATCTTACGGCTTAGGTCGGGTTGGTTTTCCCCGGACAGAACCTGCCGTTGCCGCACAGGCCGTTTCCGTTTGATCTGTCCGTTTATGTGTTACCAGCATAAATACCCGATTGCCACTTAGTCCGTACTGTAATCCCCTGTCTGCCCAGTTACGACAGCCTAGGTGTTTTCCACCGCAAAACGTTCCGGTTCTTAGCCCCTTTTGCAAGCATGGTTTCCAGAAGCGATGGCAGCAGCGGTGTGGCCACCACCGGCCGCTGCATGTTCCTCTTTCCCCACATGATCACTCAAGGCAGGCTACGCTGCACGCAGCACACGATTCTGTGCACCGCCTTGCAGGTTCATACCAGGCTCGTACGCGAAGAGGCTTCCAACGCAGGAGTTCTCAACTTCGTCGCACAATACCAGGTCTCCACGGAAAACGGGTCGTATGCTCCATGCCATTGGAGCGCGCCCGAAATCCTTAACCCCCAGCATCCACCCTAAACTGGGCGTAAAAAGCAGACACCAGAGACTTCATCGATGTGCCCTTCATAGGATTTTTAGGCCCTACCTGGGAACCGGTCGTTTCGACTAGGATACTGCACCGTCAAAATGTATAATATCATAGGATTTTTGAATATACAAGTATAATTTCATTTTCTGTATATTTTTTCACTGTTTTTTCGTATATTAAAGATATAGGCAACAGCAGAGCATTTTATAGGCCCTGCTGTTTGTTTATAAAATAATCCTCCACAATATCACTGTGTGTGATCACAATATCGATATTCTTCAATTCCTCTTTGCTGAAAAAGCGAAGATCTGTGGATTCGGCGCTGATTCTCATTTGAGGCATTGTTTCTAATTCCAGATCAAATACCACGATTACCATACGCCAGATACTTCCGTCCTGATAGGCTGCGATCCGGCCCGGTTCTCCGTAAACACCTAATTTGTGAAATTTTTCCTGTGGAATACGCAGTCCCAGCTCTTCATATATTTCCCGGGCAATGGCCTGCACTTCCGTTTCATGTTTCTTTACGCCGCCGCCTACCAGTCCCCATGTGTCAGAGTCCCGCCGTTTTTCCAGCAGCAGTTTACCGTTGCAGGTGATAATCGCGTTTGCGCCTAACCGCGCAGGCATATTTGTTTTTGGTGCATTAGGATCTCCCCGATAGAATTTTACAATAGCCATGACAGTATCCTCTTATCAGTATTTTCTCATATCATACACCACTGCTGTCCGTTTTTCCACTCTAAAATTCTTTTGGAACCGGTTTTGTTACACCAGTACGGCGGGCTTTACTCAAACCGCCTGCCATGTGATGTTCCGCATTTCGGGCAAATTTTGCCCGGCGGATAATGTCCTCACCGAATTTATCCCGCAGCGCGTCTACTGTTTCGTCCAACCGCAGCTTCCGCTCATACTGTACCGGTGACAGCCCGGAAAACAGATCAAACTGCTGATACGGCTCTTTTGTAAGTCCAGTCACCTGCACGCCTATTTGCCGCAGGGGTGTAACGCAATCCCACGCCTCGTCAAAAATGCGGCAGGCTGCCCGGAACAGCTCAGCCGTAATATTGGTAGCGCCGCCCAGCTTTGCCTGATGGGAAAAATGGTGGAATTCATTGGTACGCAAATGTACCGTCACACAACTGCCACATTTTCCGTCTTTTCGCATCCGCATAGCCACCGTTTCACAAAGGCTCAGCAGCACCTGATGGGCCTCCTGCCGGTTCAGTACATCTTTGGCTGTAGTAACAGAATTTCCATAGCCCTTATTCTCCGCAGGCTCCGGTGTCACCATATCCGCGTTGCGCCCGTTTGCGAAATGCCATATAGTCTCTCCGTGCTTTCCCAGCCGCTTTCGCAATGCGGCGCGGTCTGCGTGGGCTAAATCACCAATCGTGTATATTCCCATTCTGTTCAGTTTGGCTTGGGTGGCCGGCCCCACCAGAAAAAGATCCCGTACCGGAAGGGGCCACATTTTACTGGCTACCTCCTCCGGAAACAGGGTATGGACCTTATTGGGTTTCTCAAAATCTCCGGCCATTTTGGCAAGCAGTTTGTTACTGGAAATTCCCACATTTACGGTAAAGCCCAATTCATCCAATATGCGCTGGCGCATTCTTTCCGCCGCCAGCCGGGGATCTCCGTAAAGCCGCCGGGTGCCGGTCATATCCACCCATGCTTCATCAATGGAATACTGTTCCACGGAAGGGCTGAATTGCCGCAGCATGCTAACAAAGTGCCGGGATGCTTCTACGTATAGGTTATAGTCCGGCTGTACCGTTACCAGCTCCGGACATTTTTCCAGCGCTTGAAACAACGGTTCTCCTGTCTGGATTCCATACTTTTTTGCCGGGCCGCTTTTGGCAAGGATAATACTGTGCCGGGATTCCTTATCTCCCGCTACCACAGATGGAATCTGCCGCAGATCCACTTTTTCTCCCAGAACCTTTACCCGGTACGCAGCTGTCCACGATAAAAAAGCACTGTTGGCATCTACATGAAAGATCACTCTGTCCGCCATGTCAATACACCTTTCTGAGTAAACACCAGCTATGGCTGCGAATGGTATACTTCAGTTCAAATAAGGTTTTTCTCCCTTTCACCATAGCCCTGCACAAAAATATTTGCGCCTCAATCCCTACATACTGGACAAATCGGCAGCTGATGATTTCATCAATATCCACCCTCAAAAGCTGATGATCTTCATCCTCCATACGGAACCGTAACGGCCGGATTGTTCCGTCTGCGCTGCATACCGATATCACATCTACCGGACACATACACCCTTCCAACTGCCTCACCCCCATCTGTTTCTTATATTATAGTACATTTGTTCGTAATAAGCAAGAGGAAATTTGTAGTTGTTTCCTCTTTCCCAATTTGCTATAATGGTATAAATCATAGTACAAGGAGGGTGCCTATGTTAAAATATCCATGCTTGATCTTGGATCACGACGATACGGTGGTGCAAAGCGAAACAACTATAAACTATCCCTTCTTCTGCTATATCCTGGATCAGTTCCGGCCCGGCGCTACAATCACGCTAAAAGAATACATACAAGGCTGCTATCATCCGGGCTTTGCCGGTATGTGCCGTCAGCGTTATCAGTTTACAGAGAAAGAACTGGTAGATGAATACCGTGGCTGGATGGATTATGTGCGTACCCATATACCGCCCCCCTACTCCGGCATAGACCGGATCATTCACCGACAAAAAGAAGAGGGCGGCATGCTGTTTGTGGTATCCCACTCCAGCGAAGAAAACATCACCCGGGATTATCAAACACACTTTGGAATCCTGCCCGATGGCATTTACGGCTGGGATCTGCCGGAACATCAGCGTAAACCCAGTTCCTATCCGCTGGAACATATTATACAGACTTATAGCTTTACACCGGAACAGATGCTGGTTGTGGACGATCTGAAGCCTGCATGGCAAATGGCAAACGCCGTGAATGTGCCTATCGCCTTTGCCGCGTGGAGTAAAACCGAAGTACCGGAAGTAGCAGCAGAAATGAAGCAACTGTGCAACTTCACATTCAACACGCCGGCAGAATTAGAGGAATTTCTGTTTAACTAACTTGACAATTATGGTATAATACCTTTGATTTAAGGAGGTGAGCATTTTGGAAAAGCAAGGCATCAAAGTCATGGCCCGCAACCGGGAGGCCTACCACGAATATTTTGTGGAAGAGGAAATGGAAGCCGGTATCGAACTTTGCGGCACCGAGGTCAAGTCTATCCGTCAAGGTACATTAAATTTAAAAGACGCATGGTGCGGTATCAAAGACGGAGAGCTGCTTTTAAACCAAATGCACATCTCCCCCTATGAACACGGAAACCGGTTTAATCCGGATGCCAAACGGGTACGCAGGCTGCTTATGCACAAGCGGGAGATCATGCGTCTTTTCGGAAAGGTCAAACAGGACGGCTACTCACTGATCCCCCTTTCCGTGTACTTTAAAGGCAGCCGTGTCAAAGTGAACGTAGGCCTGTGCAAGGGCAAAAAACTGTATGACAGACGACAATCCGCGGCCGAACGGGATGCAAAACGCCAGATCGACCGTGCAATGAAGGAGAGATATTAATATGAGCAATCCTACTTTTAAGATCACAATGGAAAACGGCGGCGTAATTGAGGGAGAACTGTACCCCGACAAGGCGCCCCAGAGCGTGTATAACTTTATTGATCTTGCCAATCATAATTATTACGACGGTCTGATCTTCCACCGCGTCATCCCCGGCTTCATGATTCAGGGTGGCTGCCCCGAAGGCACCGGCATGGGCGGCCCCGGCTACTGCATCAAGGGGGAGTTCTTCTTCAACGGCATCAAGAACGACCTGCGCCACAAGCGCGGCGTACTGAGCATGGCCCGTTCCTCCAGCCCCAACAGCGCCGGCAGCCAGTTCTTCATTATGCACGAGGATGCCAAGCATCTGGACGGTCAGTATGCTGCTTTTGGTAAGGTCACTTCCGGTCTGGAGGTCGTGGATGCCATTGCATCTGTTCGCACCAACGCACAGGACCGTCCTCTGGAGGAGCAGAAGATCGCATCCATTACTGTGGATACTCACGGTGAAACTTATCCTGAGCCCAACAAGCTCCCCGATCCCTACGGCAGATTCTAATAAACTGGGTGGGATGCCCTGCATCCCACCACTTATTCCCTATTCACTATTACCTTTCCCTCAAATATGGGGGTGTACTGGTTTCGACGGGGGTAGTGAGGCTGGAATAGCGGGCCGTGGCACCTGACCACGATAAAACGGGTAACTTTTAAATTTAACTGACAACAATACTGTTGCTCTGGCTGCCTAATTAGGCGCCCATCCTCCCCGGAAGGTCCACGAGCCGGGCTAGGGTGTGATTTGAGTGGAGACCGTGCGTGCGCAAAGCTTTGAGCGTACCATGCATCATGACGCTACTAAGACCGTAAGGGTGTTTGTTCCCGTGCGGTTGAGGGAATGTAAATAACAAACTGCGCCCGGAGAAGTTCTTTCCAAGTTGCTTTCGGACAGGGGTTCGATTCCCCTCGGCTCCACCAGAAAAACGACGTGTTTCGACACGTCGTTTTTTTAGCTAAATTCGCCTTGCAACAAGCTGATCCGATTGTAGTTGCAACAACAGGTTAATTATGCTAAAATCCGGA
>JAZNPV010000101.1:0-12009 GCA_045589835.1 Faecousia sp. | reverse complement strand
CCCGCTATCACTTTGAACATTCCCCTTACCTCTGCAGTTATGCAGTCTGTTTCCAATGATACCCTTGCCATTGCCTTGGCAAAGGAGGGCGGCATCAGCTTCATCTTTGGTTCTCAATCCATCGAATCCCAAGCCGCCATGGTGGCAAAGGTCAAGGGCTACAAGGCCGGCTTTGTGGTTTCTGCCTCTAACCTGACCCCGGAGCATACGCTCTCTGACGTACTGGCACTGAAGGAGAAAAACGGCTTTTCCACCGTTGCCATCACGGACGACGGCACTGCCACAGGTAAACTGCTTGGCATCGTCACCAGCCGGGACTACCGTGTCAGCCGTATGGAGGGAACCGAGAAGGTATCCTCTTTCATGACCCCTCGTGAAAAGCTGATTACCGCTCCGGCTGAGACCACGCTGAAGGAAGCCAACGATATTATCTGGGAGAACAAGCTGAACAGCCTGCCCATCGTGGATGAAAACGACCGGCTGATGTATTTCGTATTCCGCAAGGACTATGCCTCCCACAAGGCAAATCCCCAGGAACTTTTGGACAGCAAGAAGCGCTATCTGGTAGGTGCCGGCATCAACACCCGTGACTATGCCCAGCGGATCCCTGCTCTGCTGGAGGCCGGCGCGGACGTGCTGTGCATCGACTCCTCCGAGGGATATACCTGCTGGCAGGCCAATACCATCGCATGGGTTCGCCAGAACTACGGCGACACCGTGAAGATCGGCGCAGGCAACGTGGTTGACCGGGACGGCTTCCTGTTTCTGGCAAAGGCCGGCGCAGACTTCATTAAGGTGGGCATCGGCGGCGGTTCCATCTGCATCACCCGTGAGACCAAGGGCATCGGCCGGGGACAGGCCACCGCGTTGATCGAAGTGGCGGCTGCCCGGGATGAGTACTACAAGGAGACCGGCATTTACGTGCCTATCTGCTCCGACGGCGGTATCGTACACGATTACCATATGACCCTGGCGCTGGCCATGGGCGCTGACTTTATGATGCTGGGCCGCTACTTTGCCCGGTTTGATGAGTCCCCCACACCCAAGGTACTGGTCAACGGCGCTTATATGAAGGAGTACTGGGGCGAAGGCTCCAACCGCGCCCGGAACTGGCAGCGTTACGATCTGGGCGGCAAGACCAAGCTTAGCTTTGAGGAAGGCGTTGACTCCTACGTGACCTACGCCGGCACTCTGCACGATAACGTGGAGGCAAGCCTCTACAAGGTCAAGTCCACCATGTGCAATGTAGGCGTTCTGAACATTCCCGACCTGCAGCGGGATGCCAAGCTGACACTGGTTTCCTCCGTGTCCATCGTGGAAGGCGGCGCCCATGATGTGACCCTGCGCTCCTCCGCTAACACAAAATAAAAGGTGCAGCCGCCCGTGTGCAGATCACATGGGCGGCTGTTTGCGCGATTTCAATTAATTTAACTACGGAGATAATAAAATGTCAAATTTGAATCAAGAAATCAGCCGCCGCCGGACCTTTGCCATTATTTCCCACCCGGACGCCGGTAAAACCACTTTAACTGAAAAGTTCCTGCTCTATGGCGGCGCCATTGCACAGGCCGGTGTAGTCAAGGGAAAGAAAAACTCCCGCGCCGCTACCTCCGACTGGATGGAGATTGAAAAGCAGCGCGGTATCTCTGTCACCTCTTCCGTTATGCAGTTCCAGTATAACGGCTTCTGCATCAACATTCTGGATACACCCGGCCACCAGGACTTCTCCGAGGACACTTACCGTACGCTGATGGCGGCGGACTCCGCGGTGATGGTCATTGACGGCGCCAAGGGCGTGGAGCCCCAGACCCGGAAGCTGTTCAAGGTCTGTGCCATGCGCCATATCCCTATCTTCACCTTCGTGAACAAGATGGACCGGGAAACAAAAGACCCCTTCGACCTGCTGGACGAAGTGGAGCGGGAGCTGGGCATCGAGACCTATGCCATGAACTGGCCCATTGGCTCCGGTAAGGATTTTCAGGGTGTGTATGACCGGGAGAACGGTCAGCTTCTGTTTTTCTCCGGCCTGAACGGCAAGGCAAAGGCCGACAAGCAGGTCATCGACCTGTACGATTCGCAGGTTGCTGCCCTGCTGGACAGTGAGAGCAAGCATCAGCAGTTAATCGACGATGTGGAGTTGCTGTCTGCCGGCCGGGAGATGGACATGGAGGCAGTCCGCAAGGGCCAGCTCAGCCCCGTGTTTTTCGGCTCTGCGCTGACTAACTTTGGCATTGAGCCCTTCTTGGAGGCTTTTTTGAAATTGACACCCCCGCCCCTGTCCCGTGTGGCAGACTGCGGTGAGGTGGACGCCTTCGACCCGGATTTTTCCGCCTTTGTATTTAAGATTCAGGCAAACATGAATAAGGCTCACCGGGACCGGCTGGCCTTTATGCGGATCTGCTCCGGTAAGTTCCAGCGGGATACGGAATACTACCACATGCAGGGCGGCAAGAAGATGCGCCTTTCCCAGCCCCAGCAGTTGATGGCAGCGGAGCGGGAGATCGTGGAAGAGGCCTATGCAGGTGACGTGATCGGCGTGTTCGACCCGGGCATTTTCTCCATCGGTGATACCATCACCGTACCGGGCAAGAAGTTCCTGTACTCCGGCATCCCCACCTTTGCGCCCGAGCATTTCAGCCGGGTTCCCGCCAAGGACTCCATGAAGCGCAAGCAGTTCGTCAAGGGCACCGAGCAGATCGCGCAGGAAGGCGCTATCCAGATCTTCAAGGTTCCCAATTCCGGTATGGAAGAAGTGATCGTGGGCGTGGTGGGTACGCTGCAGTTTGATGTGTTCCAGCACCGGATGAAGAACGAGTACGGTGTGGAGCTGCGGATGGAGGGCCTGCCCTATGAAGAGATCCGGCTCATCGACAGCTATCCCGGCGACCTGTCCGATCTGAATTTGGGCAGTGCCGCGGAGCTGCTGGAGGACTACCGTGGCCGCAGCCTGCTGGTATTCAGCAGCTTCTGGGCCATCGACTTTACGGTACGCCGCAACCCGGGGCTTAAGCTGAAAGAAATCGTAGTTTCCGAAGACTGACCCATTTAAATTGCACAATCTACCGGTTTATTCGTCATTGCGAGCCAGTGCGCACACTGGCGTGGCAATCTCCTTAGCTGTCCGGAAACTTGCTGGAGATTGCCACGTCGGGCTTTGCCCTCCTCGCAATGACGTGCGTTTTAAGTTAGATAGGCAATAAACGGGAGTTTACAATATTTCAAATATATTATTGACAGGAGGCGTATTTATGATCGACGGATTCCCCTGGTGGGTGATTCTGCTGATTTGCTGCGGCGTGTTTCTGGCTTCCTTTATGGATGCCATCGCAGGCGGCGGCGGTATTATCTCAGTCCCCACCTATCTGCTGGCATTCCACGGCCTGCCTACATACTACGCGCTGGGTACCAATAAGCTGTCCGCCAGCATCGGTACGGTGTTCTCCACAGCCCGGTTTATTAAGAATAAATGCGTAAACTGGCATCTGGCAGTTCCGTCCATTGTTCTGGCGCTGCTGGGCTCCATGGGCGGCACATGGCTGCAGCATCACACACCGGATGTGGTGCTGAAATATCTGCTTCTGCTGGTGCTGCCGGTGGTAGCGATCGTTACTCTGCGCACCCGCAGCTGGCCTGATGAGCCCGGCGAGATCACATTTAGCAAGCAGGCGGCCATCGTCTGGGGCGCATCGCTGATTATCGGTGCTTATGACGGCTATTACGGACCCGGCACCGGTACCTTCTTAATGATCATCTTCATCCGTCTGGCCAAGATGGATACCCGCACTTCCGCAGGTAATATGAAGATCGTGAACATGTCCTCCAATATCGGCAGCCTGTTTACCGCGTGGCAGGCTGGATATCTGTTCTGGGGCGTAGGTCTGATCTCTGCGGTGGCCTCTATTGCTGGCCACTATCTGGGCGCGGGCCTTGCCATCAAGAACGGCAGCAAGATCGTAAAGCCCACCGTGGTGATCGTGCTGATCCTGCTGGCGGTGAAGGTGCTGACGGAGCTGCTGTTTCCGGAGTTCTGGGGCTGAGAGGGTAGACTATGAAAAAGACTATCGGTATTTTAGGCGGCATGGGGCCCATGGCTACGGCAGATATCTTCACCAAGATCGTTGCCCACACCAAGGCAAATGCCGACAGCCAGCATATCCGTATTTATATTGACAATGACCCGGCGATCCCGGACCGGACGGCGGCGATTCTGGCAGGGGGAAACGATCCTGTGCCGGAAATGGCCGCAGCGCTGCGCAATCTGGAGCGCTGCGGGGCGGACTGCATCCTGCTGCCCTGTAACACGGCCCATTACTTTCTGCCCCGGCTGCAGGCCATGACGGACATTCCTTTCCTGAGTATGCCGGAAGCCACAGCCCGGGCCTGCGCAAAGGCATTCCCCGGTAAGACTGCAGGCCTGATGGCCACCAAGGGAACATTGTCCACGGGCCTTTACGAAAAGGCCATGGAAGCAAACGGTGTTAAGTACGCCGTTCCCGACGAAGCGGGCCGGGACGCGCTGATGCGGGTGATCTATGGGGGCGTGAAGGCAGATGCGGATCCGGAAAGCTACCGGGCGGATATGGCTTTTGCCATGGAGGCCCTGAAAGCACAGGGCGCAGATTATTTCGTGCTGGCCTGTACGGAGCTGCCTCTGGCCTTTTCACTGCTGGGCCTGCAGGAAAAATTTGTGGATCCCACCCTGGAGCTGGCGCTGGAGGCAATCCGGTTCTGCGGCTACGAAACAAAGTAAAAATGCAGGAATCATAACGAAAGAATGCAAAACAAAAACCGGCTGTGAGAAACACAGCCGGTTTTTTGAAAATTTTTAAGGAAATTTTAATAGATAGTCTTTACAACCGGCAAGTCCTTTGATACAATATGCATATCTTCCTGAGCCGCAAATACAGAACAATGCAGGAAGGAATAAAAAATCTTTCGAGGTGAATAAAATGAAGAAGAAAATTTCCCTGCCGATCCAAATCCTGATCGCACTGGTTTTGGGTATCGTTGTTGGCCTGATCTGCTACTTTACCAAAACCGCAAACTTCACCACCCAGTACCTGAAGCCCTTTGGCACCATCTTTATTAACCTGCTGAAGTTCCTGGTCGTTCCCGTTGTTCTGTTCTCCATGATCGATGGAATCCTGTCCATGGGCGACATGAAGAAGGTCGGCTCCGTTGGCTGGAAGACCGTTGCTTTCTTCCTGGTCACTACCGCCATTGCCTGTGTCATCGGTCTGGTAGCTGCCAGCGTTTTCAACGCTGCCGGACTGTTCCCCACCCTGACCCTGTCTGAGGGTGCAACCTGGGAAGGCGCTTCCTCTGCCAACTTCATGGACACCCTGGTCAACATCTTCCCCTCCAATATGTGGACCGCATTCTCCTCCGCTAATATGCTGCAGGTCATCGTGATCGCTCTGTTCTTCGGCGGCGCCATTCTGGCAGCCGGCGAGAAGGGCAACCTGTGCAAGGACATCGTGTCCTCCTTCTACTCCGTCATTGAGAAGCTGATGGGCTTCATCATCAGCCTGTCCCCCATCGGCGTGTTCACCATGATGGCTTGGGTGGTCGCCAATCAGGGCGCTGAGATTCTGGGATCTCTGGCTCTGGTCCTGCTGTGCGCATACATCGCATACGTGATCCATGCTGTTCTGGTTTACTCTGTGGCTGCCAAGGCATTCGGTAAGGTTGGCCCCGGCAAGTTCTTCAAGGGCGCTTTCGCTGCTATGATCTTTGCGTTTACCTCCACCTCTTCCGCAGCTACCCTGCCCGTTTCCAAGGACTGCGCTCACAAGCTGGGCGCTGACGATGACGTGGCAGCATTCGTCCTGCCTCTGGGCTCCACCATTAACATGGACGGCACCGCCATCTATCAATGCGTGGCAACCGTGTTCCTGGCTGCTCTGTGCGGCATCAACCTGACTGTGGGTCAGATGATTACCGTGGTTGTCACCGCTACTCTGGCCTCTATCGGTACTGCAGGCGTATCCGGCGCAGGCATGATCATGCTGGCAATGGTTCTGGAAGCAATGGGCATTCCCGTAGACATGATTATGATTATCTACGGTGTGGACCGTCTGTTCGACATGGGCCGTACCTGCCTGAACGTCACCGGCGACATCTCCTGCTCTCTGGCCGTTACCCAGTGGGAAGCCAAGAAGGCCGCAAAGGCTGCCAAGTAAAATACTTCCTGCCAAATATTTGGGGTCGGGCATCAGCCCGACCCCTTTTTCCGTGCCGTAAAATTTCAGTTTATCGTGCAGTTATAAATCATTACCGCATCTGTTAGATTGTGCGACTATTTAACAGTACGATAAAAACAAATTTGTTTGATCGGAAATACCGTCTGTTCTCTATATTTGCAAGAAAACCTTAACCCGTTCTTAAAGTCTTTAAGGGGTTCTTAATTAGGCGTTGTGGTCAGCAGATGGTAAAATAAAGGCAAAAAGGAAAGAGAGAACACCTGTATGAATTTACCGGAGCTGCTGCGCTGGGTCAGCGCTGTAATGGGCGTTTTAATCACGGCCTGCTACGCCTATCAGATCGTTTACCTGTTTGCGCCGCTGGTGATCAAACAGCGGCCCCATGGGCCTGCCAAACCAAGCAGGTATGCGGTGCTGATCGCTGCCAGAAACGAGGAACGGGTGCTGCCCCATCTGCTGCAAAGCATACAGAATCAGGATTATCCTGCTGAACTGGTCACTACCTATGTAATTGCGGACAACTGCACCGACCGTACGGCTGAGGTCGCCCGGGCCTGCGGAGCTAAGGTCTTTTGCCGGTTTAATAAAGAAAAGGTGGGCAAGGGTTATGCGCTCAATTACCTGCTGGAGAAGATCCGCCTGACCGATGGATTGGAGCGGTATGATGCCTTTTTGATTTTTGACGCGGATAATCTACTGGAACCGGATTACATTACCAATCTCAACCGGGTCTGCAGCGACGGCTATCAGGCATTCTGCGGCTATCGGAATTCTAAAAACTTTCATACCAACTGGATATCCGCCGGACAGTCGTTGTGGTATCTCCACGATTCGTCCCATTTAAACCGGTCCCGGATGCTGCTGGGCAATCCCTGTGCGGTCACAGGCACCGGCTTTGGCTTTACCCGGGAGCTGTTGGAACAGATGGGCGGCTGGAACTTTTTTACATTGACTGAGGATATTGAATTCTGCACATGGTGTGCTACCCGGGGAATCCGGGTGGGATACTGCCACGATGCGGTGCTGTACGATGAACAGCCGGACAGATTTCGTGTTTCCTGGCGGCAGCGCACCCGGTGGGTACAGGGCGGTATTCAGATTGCTTTCCGGTGGGGCGGGGATATTTTCCGGGGCATGCTGAAGGGCGGGCGGACAGGCTATGCCTGTCTGGAAACGGCCACCCTATCCCTGTGGGGCTATGGCGCGGCGGCTCTGTGCGGTTTGTTGTCGCTGCTGGTGCAGTATCTGGACGGAGGCTTTCCGGCGGTGGGCTTCGGACTGCTGTGCGGATTGCTGGGATCTTATTGGTCGATGCTTCTGATAGGCTTCATGACCCTTGTGATGGAGTGGCACCGGATTCGAGCCACCGACGGACAGAAGGTGGCTGCGCTGTTTACATTTCCTATTTTTATGATGGCGTATGTACCTATCGGGATCAGCGCCTTTTTCCGAAAATTTCATTGGCTTCCCATTGAACATACCCACGCGGTCTCTGCTCGGGAGCTGCAAAGCACAGTTCCGGATAAAAAGACATGAAAAAGCCCCGCCTTCTTGAGAAGGCGGGGTAATTGCTTATTGCTGGGTGGGCTTAATGTGCCAAATTTCTTCGGCGTACTGACGGATGGTGCGGTCGGAGGAGAACTTGGCGCCGCTGGCCACATTCAACAGACACTTGCGGCCGAAGGCCAGCCGGTCTGCGTAATCCCGGTTGGCTTGCAGCTTGGCGTCAAGATAGGACTGATAATCCAGCAGCAGGAAGTAGTGGTCGGCTCTGTGCCAGGAGGTGCCATCCAACAGAGCGTGGTACAGCTCCCGCTGGGCATCATCGGTGGGAACGGTGCCGTCCACCAGGGTATCGATGGCCCGGCGAAGCCGGCTGTTGGTATCGTAAATGCCCCGGGCGTAGTAGCTGTCCCGGCTGGCGTTGATTTGCTCCACGGTCGCGCCGAAGATATAGTTGTTTTCCATGCCGGCTTCCTTGACGATCTCCACATTGGCACCGTCCAGCGTGCCCAAGGTCACAGCGCCGTTGAGCATCAGCTTCATGTTGCCGGTGCCGGAGGCTTCCGTGCCGGCGGGAGAGATCTGCTCGGAGATATCGGCGGCGGGGATAATATGCTCGGCGTAGGAGCAGTTATAGTTCTGCACAAAGACCACCTTCAGCTTATCCTGCATGTCGGGATCGTTGTTGATCATTCTGGCGATCCGGTTAATATAGCGGATCACAGCCTTAGCCCGGGCGTAGCCGGGGGCGGACTTGGCACCGAACAGGTAAACTGTGGGCTGGAAGTCCTGCAGGCTGCCGTCCTTCAGACGGAAGTAGATATCCACAATGCTCAGGGCGTTCAGAAGCTGGCGCTTATACTCGTGGAGCCGCTTGACCTGTACGTCAAACACAAAGTCGGGATTCAGCTGGATGCCTTCCCGCTGATAAATTACCTGACACAGCTGCTCCTTCTTCTGCCGCTTGATGGCATTAAACTGGCGGACCATATCGTCGTCGATCATGGGCTTGAGCTTATTCAGACGATCCAGATCGTTCAGGAAGTCACCGCCGATGCGGTACTTGATCATCTGGGTCAGCTCCGGATTGCACAGACCCATCCAACGACGAGGAGTGACACCGTTGGTCTTATTCTGGAACCGGTCGGGGAATGCGGCGTACCAGTCCTTAAAGCAGTCGTCCTTCAAAATCTGGGAGTGAATCTCAGCCACGCCGTTTACATAACTTCCTACATAAACACTCAGATTAGCCATGTGGGCGGTGTTGTCCCGGATGATAAACAGGCCGGGATGCTCAGATTTCAGCTTCTCGTCGATGCGGCAGATGATGTCCACGATCTCAGGTACCACGCTGTACAGCAGATCCAGAGGCCACTTTTCCAGCGCCTCGCCCATAACGGTGTGATTGGTGTAGGAGAAGGTCTTCTGGGCAATGCGGAAGCTTTGGTCAAAGTCCATACCCTCAGCCATCAGCAGCCGGATCAGCTCCGGAATAGACATGGCCGGGTGGGTATCGTTCAGCTGCACCGCATAGAATTCGGCAAACCGGCTCAGATCGGTGCCGTGGACGGACTTGTTGACCCGCAGCATATCCTGCAAAGACGCGGAGGACAGCACATACTGCTGCTTAATGCGCAGGCGCTTGCCTTCCCAAGTCGAGTCGTTGGGGTACAGAACGCGGGTAATGTCCTCAGCCTTGTTCTTCTGGGTCAAAGCCCGCAGATAGTCCTGATCGTTGAAGGCGTTGAAGTCCAGTTCTTCCTCGGCCTCGCACTGCCACAGGCGCAGGGTGCCGATGTTGTTGGTGCCGTAGCCGATCACAGGCACGTCATAGGGAACGGCCAGCACGGTGTGGTCAGGGAACTTGACTTTGACCGTGTGGTGATAGCGGCGGTAGGACCAGGGATCGCCGTACTTAGACCAGTCATCGGCCATTTCCCGCTGGCTGCCGGCAGCGTGGAAGCTCTGCTTGAACAGGCCGAACTTGTAGCGCAGGCCATAGCCGGACAGGGGGATATTGGTGCTGGCAGCGGAATCCAGGAAGCAGGCAGCCAGTCTGCCCAGACCGCCGTTGCCCAGTGCGGCGTCCTCTATATCTTCCAGAACAGCCAGATCCACGCCCCGCTCGGCAAACAGCTGCTTCATCTCATCCAGAATGCCCAGATTGAACAGGTTGGAATAGACCAGACGGCCGATCAGATACTCGGCGGAGAAGTAGTAAGCTTTTCTCTCATGCAGACGGGCTTTCTTGGCGTTGCTCCAGTTATCCGCAATGGACATCATCACCGCCTGACTCAGCGCTTCATGCAACTCCTGAGAGGTCGCTTCCCGCAGAGATACGTCGTAGGTAAATTTCAGATGTGCCTCCGTAAACTTTACGATGTTCAGGCAATTCAAATTCATAGTTTTCATTCTCCATTCTTGTTGTCAGGGTTTGCGGTGGGGGTATGGATGCCCAGCCGGCAGTACAGTCCGGTCATCCGGCGGATTTTTTCTGCCAGCAGGTCTGGGGTAAAGCCAAGGGTTGCCCGCCAGGTCCAGTTGTCACCGGACCGGGTGCCGGGAAAATTCATTCGTGCATCACCGCCCAGCTCCAGATAATCCTGCATCTGCACGATGCACAGATCGGATACGCTGGACATGGCGGTGCGAATGGTTCCCCAAACGTAGCCCTCGGTTTCGGTCAGGCCCATATATTCGGCAGCGTATTCCGATACTTCTGGTGGCGCTGTATCAAACCATTGCCGCAGGGTCATATTGTCATGGGTGCCGGTGTAGCAGACGGTTTTTTTTGTGTAGGTATGTGGAAGATAATCGGAAGGCTCCCGGGAATCAAAGGCAAATTCCAGCACCTTCATGCCGGGATAGCCGGATTCGTTTCGCAGCGCCTTTACTTCCGGGGTGATAAAGCCCAGATCCTCCGCAATCATGGGAGTGTTTGGAAGGGCCTTTTGCAAGGATCTGATCAGGGACATTCCGGGACCTGCACACCACCGGCCGTTTCTGGCGGTGGAATCGCCGCTGGGTACGGCCCAGTAGCTTTCAAAGCCCCGGAAGTGGTCCAGCCGGATCACATCGTAGCGGCTTGCGGCGGCGGACATTCTGCGCAGCCACCAGTTGTAGCCGCTGCGCTTGTGAACATCCCACCGGTAAATGGGGTGGCCCCAAAGCTGACCGTCCGGGCCAAAGCCGTCAGGGGGACAGCCTGCTACCGTAACGGGGGCCAGAGTATCATCAAGATCAAACAGCTCCGGATTTGCCCACACATCTGCCGAATCCATAGGCACATAGATGGGCACGTCGCCAATAATGCGGATACCGGAGTCGTGGGCATAGGCCCGCAGAGCAGACCATTGCCGCTGGAACAGGTACTGCACGAAGCAGTAGAAGCGGATCTCGCCTTTCAGTTCCTGCCGGGCCTGCCAGAGGGCATCCGGATCCCGGCGTTTCAGTTTTTCCTCCCACTGATACCAGGGCGTTCCCTGCCGTTGTGTCTTCAGAGCCATAAACAGGGCAAAATCCGGCAGCCAGCTTCCGTTATCCCGGCAGAACCGGTCAAATTCTTCACAGCCGGTAAAGCGGCCATAGGCAAGGCGCAGAAGATTCAGCCGGTTTTCGTATAAAAGACCGAAATCCACTCGATCCTCCCGGCGGCTCCAGATAATGGCATCGATCTCATGGCGCTCCAGAAGGCCTTCCCGGCAGAGCATATCAAGATCTATCAGATAATGGTTGCCGGCAAAGGTGGAGCAGGACTGGTAGGGAGAATCCCCGTAGCCTGTGGGTGTCAGGGGCAGGATCTGCCAGTAGCTCTGACTGGCTTTTTTCAGAAAGTCTATGAATTTATAGGCATTTTCTCCCATGGTGCCCACACCGTAGGGGCCGGGCAGGGAGGTTATATGCAGTAAAATGCCGCTTTCGCGCATAAGGAATCCTCTCAGTTCAACCAATGATAAAGCGCAGCTATGCAACAGTTTATGGGCGAATCGGCAGATGGGTTCGTGCCTGTGGGGCAGCGTCCGGAAAAATTGAAACATTTCTGCGTATACCATAAAAGAGTAATACTTTTTGGCCTGTTTGTCAAGAGGAACGGAATATCAGACCTTGCGAAATGGGGAAAATCCGGAAAACGCATCTGTGGGGACAGAAAAATTTCAGTTTGTCGAGCTGTTGCACTGGCGTTTACGCGTCAATGGCTTCTCCCGGGGAGAAGCTGTCGAGCGAAGCGAGACTGATGAGGAATGCGGGCAGAAATGTTGGATTTTGCTTCTGATTGCAGGCTTTTTCCCTTCTGCCAATGCTC
>JAZNPV010000100.1:0-138600 GCA_045589835.1 Faecousia sp. | reverse complement strand
ATAGTAATGAACATACTCGTCAAGAAGTTTTGGAACATCCTTAGCGGTTGCCAGACCGAAGTCAAGGAACAATTCTTCCTTGATCCAGCCGTTAATTGCTTCAATTATTGCATTATCTGTTGGTGTTCCTACTTTCGACATTGAACGAAGTATGTTATAATGTTCATGTGCCTGTCGGAAGGCTTGTGAGGAGTAGACGGAACCCTGGTCGGTGTGCAAGACAACCTGGGGTGTCTGCTCCTCATTTTTCTTACCTGCAAGCAGTTTCAGCTGCTCCAAGCAATGGTAGTATGGTTTTGTGTTTCCCTGGATCGGCGTTGCTTGGTGTGCAAGGATCTCATTGTTGAATGTATCGACAAGAAGTGTCCATTCCCAATTCCGTCCATTGTTTTTGAATATCGTCATGTCGGATACAACGATTTCAATAGGACGGGTTGCATTCCAGTTTCCGTTGACCTCATTCGGAAACTCCACATGTTCTTCTCCTGGTTTCTTATAGGTATATTTCCTTGCTTTAGAACGAATGCCGGCCTGTTTACAGCATTTGTGTGCTAAACTATGCGAAAATACCCATCCAGTAGCCTCAAATATCGCTTTTGCAAGCATATGGTAGCCGTGCGAGGGATGTTTCTTGTGTTGCTCCGTTAGTAGCTTCGTAAGCAGCTGCCTGTCCTGCTCGTAACGATTTAGCTTCCCTTGCCGTCCTCTCCAACGATAGTAACCAGATTTACTGACACCCATGATTTCACACAGAAATACAACATGATATTTTTCTCTTAGCGTTTCAATGATTTCGTACTCCTGCCGGGTCCGGTAACGAACACCTTGTTTGCACCAACTCCTTCCACCCAGTATCCTTTTTTTAACCGTTCATTTTCAATTTCCAACTTGGCCACCATGAGCCGCAATCTCTCCAATTCAGAAAGGTTCTTGCTGACATGTAATGCTGCAAATGGATTACCTGGGTGCCCCTTGGGGATAAATGCGGACTCACCCTCGGCAATATACTCTTTTACCCACCGGCAGATCATGCTCCTGTCCGCAGTGTATTCTCTTTCCAGTGTTCGTACTGAGATATGGTCATCCAGATGTTTATGTACAATCTCTGACTTCTGCTCCGGCGTCCATACTCGCTTTGTTTGCCCTTTCCTCACCATTACCACCTCCAACTATATTTTAGCATAAAGAAAAGGCAGACAACATGGTGGTTTTCCATGTGTCTACCTTTATCTTACAACTTCACACCGCCGGTGGTTTTCTCTATACAATAACAAAAGAGGAAGTCGCAAAGACTTCCTCTTTTGCTATATCAGTATGCCGTTGCAGTGGTCGATCTCATGTTGGATGATCTGTGCCGGCCAGCCTGTGAAGGTCTTGATACGGGTTTGGAATTTTTCATTCTGCCATTGGACTTTGATGGTTTGGTAACGCTTGCAGGCCCGAGGTCCGCCCAACAAGGAAAGACAGCCTTCCTCTGTATCGTAAAGGCCTGACATTTTGAGAATCTCCGGATTGAACATAGTCATATATGTTCCCTCGCTGTCAAACACAATAATGCGTTTGCGCACGCCGATCATATTGGCAGCCATACCTACGCAGGCATCTTTGTTTGCAACCAGTGTGTCCAGCAGATCCTGAGCAACTTGCAAATCTTCTATCGTTGCTGTTTCCGACTTGCCTGCAAGCAGGATCGGATCATGTACCACTTCTTTAACCATTCTTGCTCTCCATTTCCCACTGCTCCCTTGTAAGCAAGGATGTATGCCCGGTACGTTTTTCACCCATCAGCGGAACATCCAGATTATGTGTGGTGTAGCGGTAGACAAAGCCCAGTTTTTGCTGTACGCGATGGGACTTTTCATTTCCCTCGTAGTAGCCACACCAGACTGCCCGCATGTTCAGCTCTTCAAAGGCATACCGGAGTAATTCACGGGACGCCTCCGGAATCAGTCCCTGACCCCAGAAAGGTTTGCCGATCCAGTAACCAAGCTCACATTCATCGTCCCGGTCGGTCATATCCGTGTAGCCTTTCAGCTTCAGTCCCACACTGCCGATGGCTTTGCCATCCTTCAAGCATACCGCATAAGTTTCCGGTGCAGAAAGCACACTCCGAATTAACTCACGGCTATTTTCTACACTGGTGTGGGGAGGCCAGCCTGCGGGAGGACCCACAGCCGGATCCTTTGCGTATTCATAAAGACTTTCCCCGTCGCTTTCTTGCCATGGGCGGAGAATCAATCGTTTCGTCTCTAACATTATTCCACCTCATAGGGCCAGTCGATAATACCGCCGAATTCTTTGATATTGGTGTAGCCCAGTTCTGCCAGACCTTCCGCTGCCAGCTTGCTCCGCCGTCCACTGCGGCAATAGACCAATATCAGTTGATCCTTATCCGTCAGTATATCCTCCGCTTTCTCTGTGACCTCATCATAAGGAATCAAAATCGCATCGGGAATATGGCCTTCGCGGTATTCCTCCTGGGTCCGTGTATCGAGGATAATATAGTTTTCCTGGCTATCCATAATTTCCTTTGCCTGCTCTGCTGTGATGTTCACATATTCCGCCTCCTGCTCATTTCCTTTACCTTGCCCACAGGCAGTCAATAACAGCATCACCATAGTGATCAGAAATAGTTTCTTCATGCATGCCACCTCTTTTTGATATTATACCACGCCAATTCGCCCCTTGCAACAAATCCCCTGCGCATTGTATAACAAGTCTTTCTCCTGCTGGGCAACATTTTCTTTCTCCCACGGGGCAATAATGTGATTGATTTTTTCAACGTAGTCGTGTATAATACTTTTTGTGTGATTCATGTGTAGCGTACCTGCTTTAGGTGAATAACGGCACATGGTTCAATTAAAAATTCTCAGGTAAGGAAATCCCCCTCTCCTCTCCCCATCAGGCAAGCCCTAAAATTGGGTTTGACCACAATTTTGACTGCAATAAAGCAACATCTTTTTCCGGCTCATTTTATTTTAATTCAATATCCGGACTTAGCGAAGTTTGGTATCGCGCTTGATTTGGGTTCAAGAGACCGTGGGTTCGAATCCCGCAGTCCGGACCAAAAACCTCTGAAATCAAAAGATTTCAGAGGTTTTTCTTTTAAGCTTTACGCTTTTTATGTTTATTACATACCAAATGTTGACCCACAGTACTTCGACAGAATAATCCTGTAGGCAGGATGATAGTTCTTTCTGAATGTATCACTATGTGATACCATTGGGCAGCCTGCTCTCTTATATTCAGATAGGGATACCTCCAGTTCCTGTGTACCAAAGGAGAATATACCTTCCGTAGTCAGTTGGCAAAGCACATTCAGTTTTTGCAGAAACCGATCCATTGAACCTGTATGCTCAGCCGCAGAGCAAATAAACGCTCTCCCAAACTGCTCCAAATCTTCCGGCTTAACAGCCGCCAAATTAACCCGAATAATACCGTTTCCTATCTTTTCGTAAAGAGGTATATTGGTATCTTTGGTTATGCTGTCATATTCCCGGCGCAGATAGTTAAGGCATGCCTGCTCATCACGAACCAGATGCCCTCCGCCAAACTCATTTTGATAGATCAGCTTCACTGCATCGGTAGGCTGCATCAGCGGGTACCGCTTTGCGTGAGCGATCAGTATGGCTTTCAGTTCTTCCATTACAGATTGCTCTCCTTCCGGTTAGCAGCCTTGCGCAGGTAGTTGCCGATATTGGTCAGGCACATAAGGAGTGTTACAAGGAAAATACCTGGAATCAGAATAATCCACCAACTGTCGGTCAGCAATGCTTTCTCTGCAAGGGAGAGCATACTGCCCCAGGAAATGATCTCCAGCGGCAGACCCATACCCATAAAGCTGAGCGTTGACTCAGAACCGATAGCACCACGGACATTCATGACCACCATGAACATAATGGACGCAATAAAGTTAGGGACCAGATGCTTACGCAGAATATGGAAGAACTTACCGCCCATGCACCGGGAGGCAACGACATATTCGCCGTTTCGGATCTGGCGGACTTCCGTGCGGATGACCTTGGCAATACTTGCCCAACTGGTCACACCGATAACAACAGATAGGGTCAGCACATTGGCCTGCCCAAGGATCGCCTGCAAGAACAGCACCAACAGCAGCCCCGGCACACTGAGGAAAATCTCCGTAAAACGCATCATAAGGGTATCCAGCCAAACTGGAGCAATACCGCTGATGGAGCCATAGACCACCGCAATAAAGGTGGAGATCAATGTGGCAAGGAAACCGATCATAATGGAAATGCGGCCGCCATACCAAATGCCGGAGAAAATATCACGGCCAAGGGTGTCCGTACCGAACAGGAACTCTGCATTGGGAGCAACATTGAAGTTCCTTAAGTCTAAATAACTGGGGTCTTTGGTCATCAACACTTCCGCAAACAAACAGCACAATACGATGGCTGCCATAAGGATCATGGAAATCCAGGGAAATCCTTTTAACCGTCTGACTTTCTTTTTCGGCGCAGGCAGTTTGGGTCGGATGCCGACCATTGTAAACAGTTCTTTTTCTGTCATACTTTGGTCACCTCCGAAATTGCCTCCACTTCGCTGGCCCTGATTCTGGGATCGATCTTCTCGTTGATGATTCCCCCGATCAGGTTGCAGAAAATCACCAGAACACCGGTCATCATACAAAGCACCATCAGCAGATTGTAGTCGTGGAATCGGGCGCTCTCATAGGATAATGCGCCGATACCGGGATAGCTGAACACCGTTTCCACGATGTAAGTGCCACCCATCACATGGGGAACAGAGATTGCCATAATGCTGATGTAGGAGGGGAGGATGTTCCGCAGGCAATGCTTGAACATGATCTCTTTCTTGGACAGGCCCTTGGCTTTACCCAGCAGCACATAGTCGGCTCTGGTTTCTTCCAGCAGCTTGTTGCGAATCATGTAAGCGTAATACCAAAGATGCTGCAGCACCACGATGACCAGAGGCAGGATCAGATGCTCGATGCGGTTGAGAGCATTATCCTTATAGCCGATGTCATAGGCGCCGCTGCTGGGAAGCCAATGGAGCGTCACTGCAAAGACGAGAATCAGCACCAGCGACAGCCAGAACTCCGGAATACAGCTAAGCAGTGTACCACTCTTGCAAAGGATTCTGTCTATCCACTTATCCTCATGCCAGGCGCACAGAATACCCAGGAGCAAGGCTCCCACAAAAGTGAGGACAAAGCCGATGCCGCCCAGAATCAGGGTAAAGCCGATCCGGCTCCCGATGACCTCCATCACATCCTGCTTGTATTTAAAGGAAATGCCGAAGTCACCCTTTGCGGCGTTTTCTACCCACCGGATGTATTGGATATGGATAGGATCGTTTAGTCCCAGTTTCTCTCTGGCATCAATCTTCTCCTGAACACTCATTTTCTCCACTCGCTCGCCGTAATAGCTCATCAGGGGATCGCCGGGGGCAAGGCGGGAAATGTAGAAAACAGCCACAGAAAGAACGAAAACGCTAAGCAAGAATACAAGTACTTTCTTGCTGTAATATATGAAAGGATTTCTTCTCATTGGGCATCCTCCTGACCCAGCACGAAGTGGTCGGGGGCAATCTCTGTCAACACACCATCCCGATCAAAGGTTACCTCGTCAAAGTCCATCCGTTTCTTGTTCCGCTCTGCTTTCGGGTCGGGAACAGGAATGGCAGACAGCAGTGCTTTTGTATAGGGGTGCTGGGGATTGGCATAGAGTTCTGCCGTGGGGGCCAGTTCTACCAGTTTGCCGTGGTACATGACACCTACACGGTCGCAGAGGTATTCCACCATAGAAAGGTCGTGGGCAATGAACAGCATAGAACAACCATGTTCCCGATTGCAGTGGCGCAGCAGGTTGATGATCTGCGCCTGAATAGATACATCCAAAGATGCAATGGGTTCATCAGCTACCAGCAGCTCCGGCTCCATGGAGAGGGCCCGGGCAATGGCTACCCGCTGCCGCTGACCACCCGAAAGCTCCGTGGGATATTTATCCAGATAGGTACTATCCATGCCGACATAGCTCAGTTGAAACTCGGCTTCTGCCCGGTGGCTTCCTCTGGGGGGCCTAATACGGTGGATGTGCATAGGCTCTGCGATAATATCTGCCACGGTCATGCGCTGATTCAGACTGGAAGTGGAATCCTGAAAGATGATCTGCCGCTGGGCTTCCAGCATTTTATGGTGTTTACGGTACGCACGCCTATCGCAGACATTGATGCCGTTGTATAGAATCTTTCCTGCGGTAGGCTTGTACACATTCATAATACACCGGGCAACGGTGGATTTACCGGAGCCGGACTCACCCACAAGGCCGAAAATCTCACCCTTCTTCATTTGGAAGGATACATCATCCACTGCTTTGATTACGGCATGTTTACCAAGCTTAAACACATGGGAAAGGTGCTGTATATCCAAAAGAATTTCAGACATTGCGTTTCCCTCCCATCGGTGATTCTACTTTGGGCGCTCTGGGATCCAGCAGCCAGGTTGCCGCATAATGGGTATCGGTGATCTTGAACATAGGCGGCTGTTCGTGATAATCGATTTCCAAAGCATATTCATTCCGGCAGGCGAAGGCATCCCCCATGGGCGGGTCGATCAGCGTAGGGGGCATGCCGGGAATGGTTTTCAGTTCCTTTGCGCCCTTGTTCAGGGCAGGCAGGGACTGCATTAATCCCCAGGTATAAGGATGCCGGGGATCGTAGTAGACTTCCTCGGCAGTGCCGATCTCCACGATCTTGCCTGCGTACATAATGGCCACCCGGTCAGCGCATCTTGCCACCACACCCAAATCGTGGGAAACAAGGACGGTCGCAGTACCCAGCTTCACTTGAATCTCTTTCAGCAGATCCAGGATCTGCGCCTGTATGGTCACATCCAAAGCAGTAGTCGGTTCGTCTGCCAACAAAATTTTTGGATTTGCCGCCAGTGCGATAGCCATGACACTTCTCTGCCGCATACCGCCGGAGAAATTGTAGGGATATAGCTTGTACCGCTCATGGGGCTGTTGGATACCCACCAGTTCCATAAGGGAAATGACCCGGCCATAGACTTCCTCTTTACTGAGCTTTGGTTTGTGGATCAAGAGGGCTTCCGCAATCTGCTTGCCAATGGGGATAGTGGGATTCAGTGCCGTCATAGGGTCCTGAAAGATCATGGAGAAAAGCTTACCCCGGAGTTTTCGCATATCACGATCTGAGTAGTCGGTAATATCTACACCGTTTGCGAAGATCTTGCCGCCCTCAATTTTTGCGGACTTGGGCAGCAGCTTCATAATCGCTTTGCAGAGCATACTCTTTCCGCAGCCGGATTCGCCTACAATTGCCAGCACTTCGCCGGGGTGCAGTTCAAGGCTCACATCCCGGACAGCCTGCACTTTTCCTGCCGGTGATTGAATTCCCACCGATAAATTTTCAATTTTTAATAATTCTTCCATAAGGGTCATCCTATCACAAAATAAATGCCAATTTCAGCTTGTGGGGGTGTTATATTGTAGGGCGGGGGCTAACCGATAAACGTAATTTGATAACATGGTTGCAAGGTAGTTGCCAAACGGAGAACAAGGGGCTGGAAACCAGCCCCCTTACATGGTGCGTCTAATTGATTACTCGATGGTCCACTCAGTGACATTCCAGAAGATGCCCACACCGTGGTGACCCAGAACGGTATTGGCGTCGATACCCCGGATAGAGCTGTCAGCGATGAACATGGCATCGATGTAAGCAAAGAAAGTATATGCGGGAGCCTTTGCCATAGCGATCTGGAACTGCTTGTAGTATTCAGCGCGCTCAGCGGGATCATCGGTCTGGCGGGCCTTTTTCAGCCACTCATCGACTTCTGCGTTGGAGTAACCGGAGTAGTTGGCACCTGCGTCGGTGGAAAATACCTTGTAGGTGTGGTCGTCAGCATCGTAGGGAGAACCCCAGCCGATGATGCAGCACTCCTGTCCACCCCAGTCAATGCCGTCAGCGGGAACATTGGCCTTAACATCCAGACCTGCCGCTGTCAGCTGCTGGGCAGCGATCTGTGCCATATCGATACGAACCTGATCGCCGGGAGTTGCGTTGATAGTGAAGGAGATCCGCTTGCCATCACGGCACCAGTAGCCTTCTGCATCCTTCTCACAACCGGCAGCGATAAATGCTGCTTCAGCCTTAGTCAGATCGTAAGTGTACTTTTCAACACCGTCATAATTGTACTCGTTGAGCTGAATGGGGCTGTAAGCAACGAAACCTTCGCCCAGCAGGACGGCATCCACAATAGCCTGACGGTCGATGCAGTAGCTGATAGCGGGGATCAGATCGCCGTTTTCCTGCCAGTATTCGTTCCAGAAGTTATACAGAATACCGCGGTAGTCAGCGGTGTTCATATCGTAAACAGTCATATCCTTGGATCCTTTGAAATTCTGCGCATCCTTGGGAGTAACCTGTGCCAGATCCAGTGTACCTTCCTTCAGCTGCAGAGCCTTGGCATTATCGTCGGTGACAATCTTGAAGATGATGGTGTCAATCTTGGCTGCGCCGCCAAAGTAGTCAGCATTCTTGACCATGGTGATGGCCTGTGATGCATCCCAGCTTTCCAGCTTGTAAGGGCCGGTGCCAATGGGATTCTTGAAGTAGTCAGACTCCCACATATCCTCGCCCTGGAGCTTATGTTCGGGCAGGATAGACATAGTCATGTAGTCCAGAAATGCGTAGTTAGGCTCGGATAGAATGAAAGCAATCTCTGTATCAGAGATAATCTTGATTTCCTTGATCTCGATGTAGTTGGGGTAGTTCTCGGAGCCGTTGTCGGGATCTATAATGGCTTCAATGGTAAACTTGACATCATCAGCGGTAAACTTCTCGCCATCGTGCCATTTCACATCGCTGCGCAGCTTAAAGGTGTAAGTCAGGCTGGCATCGTCATAAGTCCAGCTCTCAGCAAGACTGGCAACTGGCTCGCCGCTGCCGTCCAGCTTTACCAGAGAGTCGAACAGCAGGTGCTTGATCTCGCAGTGTTCGTTCATAATGGGATTGATGGAGTCATAGTCTCCGGAGCCGTAGACCAAGGTAGACTTTTTTTCTTCCTTGGAGCAGCCCGCAAACATGGAAAACACCATGAGTGCTGCCAGAAGCAGTGCAAAAAGTTTCTTCATTTTTCAAATTCGTCCTTTCTTTTCTGGCAGAACGGTATATAATATTTGTGCCTGTCTTGATTTTTGGGATTATGGTCGGTAACGCCCCAGTGTAGTGCCAGCTATGCCGGGGCATCTTTCTTGGTAAAATTATAATTGTTCTGATACGCTTCCACAAGCCGGGTGGGGGGATATTTTTCATATTTTTTGAAATATCCCCCGGTGGGGGTTGTGTCAGAAACCTGGCTGCATTACAATAGAGGAAATGTCAGGAGGTAGCGCTGTGGACAGCATGTTGGAAAAAGTGAAAAAGCAAATCGACGAACTGCTGGCAGAAAAGGATTTTGTACTTATCGCTGTTGATGGAAAATGCACCTCCGGCAAGACTACCCTTGCCGCTAAGCTGGCGGAGATCTATGACTGCAATGTATTCCATATGGACGATTTTTTCTTGCGTCCTGAGCAACGCACCCCTGCGAGATTTGCAGAAGTGGGTGGGAATGTGGACTATGAGCGATTTAACGAAGAGGTTTTAATTCCATTGGAGACAGGACAGCCATTTTCTTACCGCCCCTTTGATTGTAATGCATTTACTCTTGCTAATCCGGTTTGCATCGCTCCCAAGAGGCTGAATATCGTGGAGGGCACATACAGCCACCATCCGTATTTTGGCGACCCTTATGATTTAAAAATCCTGCTGACCGTGGACGAAGAAACCCAACGCCAGCGGATATTGGAGCGCCCTGCATTCCTCCACAAGCAATTCTTTGAAGAGTGGATTCCCATGGAAAACCTGTACTTTTCCAAGCAAGAGAACGCAGCTGAAACCAGATAGCAAACTGACCATAATTACATAGACTCAAAAAATTCAGCACATCCATTTGCCCCTACTATGTTGATTTTATTATAAAAATCCGAACGCTCTTTTCAGATTGCGTTCGGATTTTTAATTTCTATGGACAATATCCTGTAAGGCCGATTCAGTTAACCGCAGTCAGACGCAGCATTCAGGATCACCTGATACAGCAGCCTGGACAGCTTCCGTAAAATTTCAATTTCACACATATGCAGCTTAAGTCCACACTGGAAAAAACGGAAACCTGGCATATATCATATATGCAGTAAAAAAATAAAGATGTTGAAATTCAGGAAATTTTTTGTTATTATAAAAAAAGTAAAGAGGAGTTGATGGGGATTGGATATATCACAGCAGGAACGAATTGAAAAATTGTATTTTGATATGTTTGAAAAGCTGAAAATCTATGCCAGCAGCAGCTTAAAAAGCGATTCACTGGCAGAAGAAGCCGTGCAGGAAGCATTTCATATTGCCTGCCAAAGTCCAGAGCAGCTGTTTACCTGTGATAATCCCCGTGGATGGCTGATCTTGACTTTGAAGAACACCATCCGTAACATGAAGCGTAGTCGGGAAGTTACCAAAAAGCTCCTGTCTGCGTATCTGCATACCTTCCACAGAGAGCTGCCCGACCCGGAACATATGGTGGATCTGAATCTTCTGTATGAAAATGTGGCGGATACGGAAGAATTCCGCCTGTTGGTTGAACTGGCAATAGAAGGCAAATCATACGGAGAAATGGCCAGCCAGCGGGGCATCAGCATAGGCGCCTGCAAAAAGCGTGTGGAAAGAGCCAAAAAAATTTTACAAAAAAACATTTAAAAACATGTCACTAACTGCCATCTTGCAAACATATATAGAGTGAAAGGAGGAACCGGAATGTCCGATAAACAGAACTGTGGAACCTGTGACTTTTCAAAGTATGATTCCATGGAAACCGAAAAGCTGGAGGAGATTCTGCGGTTGGATGCCGAAGCCCCTGAGGGGCAGGAATCGGATACAGAAGAAATACTTTACATTATGGAGGTGTTAGCTGAAAGAGATAAAAACCGAACCGGAAAAACAACACTGGAAGCTTGGAATTCTTTTCGACAGCAATATCTTTCCGACGGGGATGCTATTCCAAAGGAAACAAAGAAGGCTCGCCCCTGGCTGCGCCGCATGGTCGCAGCAGCGGCAGTAATTGCAATTTTAGTAGGTGTTCCGCTGACTGCAAAAGCTTTCAGATGGGATGCGATTTGGAATACCTTTGCCAAGTGGGCAAAGGAAACCTTCTCCTTTGTTACAGTCCATCAGCCGGATGCCACCGAACCCAGCCCGGATAACATGCTGGAATATAGCTCTCTGAAAGAAGCTCTGGTGGCATCTAACAGAGAACCGGATATTGTTCCAACGCGGATTCTAGATGGATATAAACTGGATGATATTAGAATTTATGAAGTCCCAAATAGATTAACACATATTGCACTCTATGGAGATGGAGAAAAAAGTTACAAAATCACTGTGCAATCATATTTGGGAATGGATGCTGAAAAAATAGAAATCGGTCCAGATCTTTTAGAAGTTTATACGGCATCCGGTATCAAATACTACATTTTCGAAAACTATGATCAGCTCCGGGCTGTATGGATTAAGGATTCCTACGAGTGCTTTATCTCCGGTGATTTGACCATTACAGAAATCAAAATGATGATCGATTCGATCGGGAAAGGATAAACATCTATATGTATAAAAGAAAAAACGCTGTCATTATTCGTTTGGTAGCCGTACTTTTGGTAGTAACCCTGACTCTTCCTGTCAGTGCTGGTGCGATAACTGTGGACTCAGTGCAACCCCGGGCCAGCTACTATCTGGATTCCTATAATGCCTATGTATACCCCGCAGGTAATGGTAAAGTTCATGTTTATTTCACTGTCATCGGCGTAGATTATCTGGATGAGTTAGGCGCATTATCTATTCTGCTTTACGAGTCTCAGGATAATATCAACTGGTATCGTACTATTTCCTTTACCCACGACCTTACCCCCGGAATGTTAGCTTTCAATGATTATTTTCATGGTAGCCATGTGGAATATCAAGGCGTAACAGGCCGCTACTATAAAGCTTATGTGTGCATCTGGGGCGGCCGGAACGGCGACGGCGATACCCGCTATTTCTGGACAAGCGCAAAAAAAGCGACCTGATTTCTTTATCTTTTAATCATATTTCTCAGGGTCTGTTGCAAAATAAGCAACAGACCCTGAATTTATGCCTGCAATTATGATTGCCTGATACCAGATGACAGGGGCACTACCATCTGGCGGCAATGCTTTGCTTAGGAAGCGCATGTGCTATTTCTTATTCTTAATTCTGGATTCAACAAGCTCATCAAAGAATATCTTTACAGCCTTTTTGACAAACGAACTTTCTTTCTCCTGCAGATTGTCCTCTGAATTGGTTTGATAATAAAGATAAAAATATGCATTTATGGCATTTGAAATTGTTTTCCTTGTTTGTGTTTCCAGCAAAGGGACCTGACTGATGGGAACGATATCATCCCCCATATCTATAAAATTCTTAAGCGTTTCTAACTGTTTTCTTTTATAGTCCACTGAAACATATACAAGCTGTGTCAATTTCACATCAAGATATGCCGCAGGCAGTTCAGGATCAAGCAAACACGCCTTTTGAACTGTTTCCTGCAGTTTTTTGTTAATCTCGTCTATTTGATTCTTTTTGAAATAGCCAACTAATAGCTTCTGCTTTTTAATATCGCCTTCCATTAACCAGGGTTTTGCATTGGCCCCGGTATCGATCAGATGCAATGCGATGTGTTCCTTAAGCTTATTTTTGGTATTTTGATCATACTTTTCAAAAAACAAGTCATATTCAGCCAGGGACTTATACAAGCTTTTCTTGTATTTTCGAGAAAAAAGCTCGCTTAACAAAGAAACCAGTTCAATATTTTTTACAGTTTTTTTCCAACTATTTGTGGAAGCATATCTAATGGCAGTCCAAATGTAGGCATCATCCAAATATTTGATGTTGTCAAAATCCAAACTCCAGTTTGGGAAGCTGTTTGTTGTCTCTTTGGGAAACAGCTCTTTTGCCAGAACAGGTATCAGGAAATTTGCGTAATAGATTACTTTGTGATGTGCGTAAATCCAAAGGTACAGATAGTTTCTGGCATCCATAACATTGGCGATTACGTTTATGGCTTGTTTTTTAAAGCCAACCGTAAATGTGTTGTAGCCATCTTTTCCCGGAACCTTTGTTTTTGTAAAATTTTCTTTAAATGTATCTGCTAATATTTCGACTTCAGAGATGTCTCCGCTAAGATCGCTTACATTGAACATTCTGATTGAACCTTCAGACTGAAATAAACCTTTTATGGTAATGTTGCAATCATCATGAATTAACAGCTTTAAGTCCTCATCTGCAATGAAATTAAAGCCTGTAATTAGAGCGGCATTTTCTATAGATGTACTAAACTGCTTCCCGCCGCTTTTTCCCCGCAGCAAGATCAGCTCCGTGGCATCTGTATCTCCACTGTCCTCCTTAATGATTCTTTCAGAATCCTGACTAACAATCGCATCGGGATAAAACCTTGCCATTTTTGCTGTTTTGTAGTGTATTTTCGCCTCCCCTCCCTGTACACTTTTAAAAGATTCTATTTTACTTTCTTCCTCTATTATGACTTCTGTTCCTTTTTGAATAATCAATGCACCGTGAAATTTCCCTGCTATATGAAGACTATTTTCCTTAGCCAGATTTGCAATGCTTATAATCGTGGTTTTTTGGAGATCTCTCTTCTCTAAATGTAATTTATTTAAGTACTTCGTTTTTGTGACTATGCACAGGGAATTCAGCAAACGATCAACATCCAGCGAAATATTATTGATGCCGGACATTTGTGTATCCCGGACAATGTAGTCCAGTTTATCCACGTCAAAGTTCTGTCCATTTAAAAGCTCTATGAAGCAATTGCGGATTTGCCGTTCAGGTCTCCAATCCTCATATTTCAGCCCCATAATCATTCGTGCAATGAAGCAAAGGTCATCCATAAAGACTATGTTACTCTTTTCGTCAGCCACATTGATCTTATCCAGCACAACTTTATCCTGATAGTATTCAGCATATAGTATACTCTCCCCCTCCGGACGAGGATAGCTGGCATTATGTAAGCTATTAAAGATATTAATAATTTCATTTTTAAAGAAATCATGAAACACCAGGAAAGCGCCAATTTGTTCATGGGGGGCAACTTTTGAAATATCGAGCTTAGAAGGTTCATTCTCTTCGTTATATTTAAGCTGCATATATTTCTTTTCCCAGCTTTTAATAATCGTTTGCAGTTCATTTGTGACATAATTCCCGTCCTCGGGTTTGGAAACAGCGCCTTTCTTCCCTTTCACAGCGGGTGGTTTGCTGTTTATAAGCAGCTGCGATTCGAGGGCATGGGAAAATGGGGCATGTCCAATATCGTGCAGCAAACATGCAATTAAGAACAGCACTTTATTCTTGGCCCAATATAGGATAGATTGATTATCAGATTCTATATTCCAATACTGATCTTTTGAAAAATTATCCAAAAGGGCATCTACCGCTCTGAGACCAAGATGGAAAACACCTAATGAATGGCTAAACCTATCATGCTTAGCATTGGGATACAATACACGCATACCGGTTTGTTCCACATTTCTCAACCTTTGAAAGTATTCATTATCCATTAAAGTTTCTACAAAACACTTAGGTACTTCTATGTAGCCATGTACTGAATCTTTAAATGTTTTGGTATTCGTTATCTCAAACATAAATGCCTCCGTATTTAAGTTGTTGTTTGCATATTATGATTCTCCGTCAATGCCGTTGATGCACATAATCGCACAAGACAGTTGGTTAAGCCAAAAAGCTAACTGTAAGCCACTCTTATATTTATCTTTTTGTTCAAAGAGTGTTTTTTTCTTCGACCGTAATTCCTTGATTTGATATATGGCATCACATTGCAGCGCCTGAAGTGCCTTTTGCAGAGATGCCTTTTCAGCAGCAATCAGGCCCGCTTTTTCTATGGAATGCGCTATAATATATGGTTTTTGAGGATGCCGGGAAAGCGTAACATTATTTTCACCAAACAGTGCTTCTGCTGCGGCAGATCTGTTTTCAGTACCGGTTAACATTAAAAATCCCGTAAAGAAGGGTGACTCACCCATTGTCAGTATTTCTCTTTCGATTATAACAAGTCTGCCATCATCCTTTAAAAGCTTAGATATGGTATTAAACTCCTCTTTCCACAAGTCAGGTTTAATCTCGTGTAAAACATTTACCATAAAGACACGATCAACTGTTCCATCCAGCTCTGACAATTCCTTTTTACCCAAAAAAGATTTTCCTTCTATATTTGCACTTTCTATAAGGCTCTGGCAACAGCGTGCGCAATCTTCGTCAATATTGTATGCATTATACTTATATCCTTCTGTACGCTTATCTTCCAGCATGCATGCAAGGAGCCGCCCCATGCCGGCTCCATAGTCAACAATTACACATGGAGCGGCCTTGTCTTGCGGCAGGTTATTCTCTGCCATGGCCGCAGATGGATCCCCTTCTTTTTTCTCGTCTACTACCTTAGGGTCTAAAAAGCTTTCCATACAGAATTTATTGCACGCCATTTCTTCAGATGACACAAACAGCTGCTTAATAGCAAACTGTTCATCTTCTGTGCCAATCAAATTGTTTAAGATCGGTTCGGAATTGCTGCGAAGACGATCCTTCACTTCGCCTCTTTCCATATAAAATACAGTTGTATCCTTATTGGTTACAGTTAGATATGAAATAAGAGGCAAGGAATGTGTTGAAATAAAGAATTGTGCATCTGCAAAATGTGTCAGCAATTTATTGATTATTTTTATCAATAAACTGGGATGAAGGTGTGTTTCAGGTTCATCTAACAAGAAAATGAAATTATCCCCTACTTCATGCGCCTGACAAGCAACTGCAATTCTTAATGCATAAAGCTGTCCCGGAGAAAGCCGCGCATCGTCCAGCTTTCTATCAAAAATTTTTAATGTTCTCGTCTGTTTATTCCAGGAGAAGTCAAGTTCAAATTCTTCAGCAAATTTAATAAAATCCAGCAGTCCCTTGTATTCGTTCTCTTCGTTTGATTCCTCAGAATATCCTTCTGCCAGATCTTTTAAAAACAGCAAGGAATTCAGCGCAGTTTCTTCATAATTACACTGTTTTAATTTATTTTTAGCCTGATGAATAACATATGGTGAAAACTTATCTGTTCCTTGTAGTTTCGCGTCAAAATGTGCATAATTAATTAGATGAATTGTATTCGCCATTGCCTTGGTCAAATCTTCTTCAACATCCTGGTTGTTTTCATCCTTTTTAGTAACGGTAAAACAAATATCTTTGCTGTCAGAATTGTTTTTAAAGTCTTCAAAACTTTTTTGTAATAGTTTTAAGAATCGACTTTTTCCTGCGCCATTGGCACCAGTAAGTACCACAATTTTGCTAAAATTATCAAGCCTGCCATTAAATTGCTTCCCAAATGTAATGCCCTCGTCATTTTTTTCTGCAGGTAGTTTAAATGAAGAAAATCTCAATGTTATCAACCTCTCTCTTTGAAATAATAAATTAGTACGCAATTATTTAAGAAACCAAAAATTTAGGGCTCTATAATATATATGTTTGTAATCGCCAAAAAGTGACACATTTTTTGAAAATTTTTTAAAATTTACAAAATGTTCATAAAATGATGTGTCAAAGAAAGAATGTGCCCCGGATCTGGCTATGTAATCAAGTAAATTATCCGGTCATTCCGAGCCAGTCCTCGCAACTGGCGTGGGAATCCCCACCACAAGGAGGAGATTGCCACACCAGTGACATCGGTCACTGGTTCGCAATGACGCAAACTGGGTGGCATTGCCTAAGTTGGGTCGTTTCCTTAGTGGACTAAAAGTAAAATGGCGGGGATCGCCGTGTGACGATCCCCGCCGGGGCTGTTAGTCAGGACAGAGAAATAAATCCTGCCTTTAAGATTATTCAGTTACATGGTCATTCTTGGTAGGAATAGCGTTCATCTGAGTAAGTGCGGACGCAAATTCACTTTCGGAAACGGACATCATGCGATACAGTAGCGAGTCTGTCGGTAATGTGGAATGATCAGACCAGGATATATCTGGAACAATTGTAAAGTGAATATTATTTGTTGTCCACTTAGCAGATATTAGATGTCCTCCACTGACATATGTGTATTCCACGCCGTCACGAACGATTATACCCTCATCATCTGTTTTCAGTTGCCGCATAGTGGTGCCCGCCTTGGAAATGTCGAGGATCTCGTATTCCTTAATGCTGATGCTTGGAGTATGAGCCACATATATGTCGATCTCATCGCCGTTCTCAGCAATTAAAGAATAGACATAACCAGATAGATCATAAGGATCTGCGTAAAAAAGAGCAAAGCTGCCAAAGCCACTAAGCATTTCCGCGGTCACAAAGTCCTCCGGCAATTCTTTCTCTGCTGCTATGTAGTTATGATACTCATCAATATCCCTAATGTGGATGTATTCTACTAACAGCGCATCAATATTGTTTTGCTCAGTCGGCGTTGGCTCGGAAAACGGATTCAAAGAAAACAGTACACCAACACACAGCGTGATCAACGCAGTTACAGCCAGTCCAATGATCCATAGTTTTTTCTTCATATTTCCTTCCCCCCTTACGGTTCTTCATAATATGTATTGGCATTTTTTCGGATTTGTTCCTGACAGCCGCCGCACATTGTCAGATTATCCACTTCAAATCTATTTGGCCCATATATGCAGTTGTCGTTGAACAATGTGGTTCCAAACTTGCTATTAGCTTCTTCTGTTGTGTAATTACGATCATCATATCCGTCCGCTAATGCATCATAGTGATCCGGGGCACCAAATATATGTCCAATTTCATGTACTAATGTGAGTATATTTTGTTCATCATTTGTATTATCTGCGTTTTCATTAGTATTCTCTGCATCTACTTCTTCATAGCTTAATGATATAATATTTTTTTCGACATGCCGTATACCACAGGCCGTTTTGTGGGCTGTTCCTTCTTTATAACAAATTGCATGGCCAAGATAAAGAACTTTTGCAGCGATATTGCCATTAGCACCTTCCATCTCATGTATAAAATTAAAATAATTTGTATGATGAAACTCTTCCTCTATCAGAAAAGATTCACCTATTGTATATTCATATCTTGAATTTTTACAATCTATTTCATCTACACAGGTACACATATTTGCTGCTATTTCTCCAGTTTTTTCATCAGGTTCAAACGCAGGACAATCATCCGCATGGGTATGCATTGAATTAATTGAGTCCCAATTAAACGATATTTGAAATCTTGATAAATACACATTCTTCAAGTCTTGTAGTTCTTGTGAAATTGTAGAAATTGCAGCAGCTTCTGTAGCGTGCTTGTTCTTATATGTATTGCTAAAATAAATACCCAAATTACAGGGATTATTCTGATAGATCAACCACTCGTCCTTGTAATCGGTGTCTGCTGTATATGTCCTTTGCTGAAGCAATGCATCGTCTCCGGCTGCGTCTCCTGACGCACCGGCCGCCAGCGAAAGGACACGGTTAGTACTTTCACCGGTGAGCGGCATCAATTTATATGCGCCACTGGAAGTTTCTTGGATCTTCCACTTCATAGCACTTATCAGGCTGTCCATTCGCAGAGGTATTTGCGCTTACTCCCATATAATAGGAGTTTGATGTGCCTGACAATTGTATTGAATAGACACCTTGCCCCAAATGGTTAATGATCCACCTTTGTTTATAAGTTCCGTTGTAATCCTGTTGGTATAGCGTAGTACCGTCTGCCAAAGCACCATCCTTGATATCAATATATTTATCAGAGTATTTATTCCTGATAAAGTATGTTCCATTTTCTAAGGTTACATAGACCGTACAGGAAGCTGTAAGGCCGTTTGCGGAAGCGGTGATAGTTGCTGTTCCAAGACTTTTTCCGGTTACGGTTCCGGAGCTGCTGACAGTGGCTACGGATGGATTGCTGGAAGACCAGGTAACGGTAGTGCCGGGGGTAGTGGTTGCTATAAGCGGTCTCGTCTCTCCTATGTCGAGATCCATACTGCTGCGGCTGAGTGTTAGAGTTGGTGTAACAACAGGAGGTGGTTCGGTTCCGTCATAGGTAATATGCAGCTCCGGCTTATGGGGGGATTCCATATCGGAGCTATAGTAGGTCGTCCAATGATCCTCGTCATCTTCTGTTATATCCACCAAAGCAAAGCCGTAGTTGCTGCGCAGACCGTCTACCCAGCTTGCCACGATATTGGTAACATCCAGCTTATACCATGCGCTGGTGGAACTGTACCGTTCTGCCAGCGGTGAGTACGACAGATCATGGGTCGTATTATAAAGGGGCTGGTTATTCCATGTCAGCGTAGCCGATTCCCAAGGCAGAATACACCGGTGCGCACGCATGGTAGGCGCAACGCCGCCGCATGTTTCCAGTTCCAAGGTTGCTTTGGTCACGCCGTCATCCGGAATAGAGGAAGGAATGTCGAAGCGGATAAAGCTTCTGCGGATACCGTAATCGGTTTCATATCCGGTGCGCAGGTAGCTGCTGGTATAGTAGTTATAATCAGCGTAGTAGCTCATTACGCAGGTGTCTGCTGTCTGGACGGAGCTGATCATAATGGAAGGATCGATGACCACCGGGAATACCCGCTCCGGGTCGGACAGGTACTCCTCGTTCAAAGTAACAGTTACGATCACATTATCGGTACCTTTGACCGGGGTGGAGGAACAGGTCAGCTCGTTGGTCAGTTTGTTTGCTCCATCAACCGCAAAGAGCTGTCCCATCTGGAATACAGGCTTTCCCTCTGCATCCATAAAGAAGGTCTCGTTTTCGACGGTCTGCATTTCCAGACCATCCATTTGGAACATAAACGAAAATTCGTTGGGTGCTTCGGTACTGTTAAGTATAATATATTCTTTCAGCCCATTATTGTCAAGAACATACACAAGATCGGAAGCAGCAAAGGCATTTTCATAGGTAACGGTATTGCTGCCGGTGGGGGTCAAGCTGTCCAGCGTCAGGCAGTTTTCCACCTTTCCGATCCGTGCCACATGGTCGTTGGCGGTAATGGGATCATCTAAGCTGATATCGGTCAGCGGCGAGAAGGTGATGCTGTTGCCTTCGTATGCGATGCTGACCTGCGGCGTGCCGCCAGTAGAAAAGTCAACATCAAAAATGTTCGCGGTGTTGGTATAAGTAGTGTTCAATCCGGATGTTTCTGCCTTAATGGTATTGTCGATCAGCTGCAGGGTGTCGGTGTCATCCACATAGTACTTATCCTGCGCGTAGACCACACATTCGTAGGAACCGTCGCTGAGCAAGTAGGTCTCTGAATTGGTCTCACGCAGGGACTGCACTTCTCCAAGGCGCACCGCTTCTTGTTCTTCCGGCTCTGCTGACACAAACACAATCGCAGAGAAGAGCAGCAGCATTGCCAGAATCAGGGTGAATATTCGTCTGTGTTTCTTCATAGTATCTCCTTTCATTGGTGAACGGACGGACGGACAACGATTTCGATATCACCTCCCCTGAAATGTACAGGACCGGAACACATATAGGGCTTGGCCGTTGTGCTTCCTAAATAGCCCTTCACTTTATATATGTTTCCAGAACGGCAAAAGGTGACATATTTTTTGAAAATTTTTCGTAATTTACAAAAAGTTCATAGAATGATGTATCAAAGAAAGAATGTGTCCCGGATCTGGCTATGTCATTAAGTAAATATCCGGTCATTCCGAGCCAGTCCTCAGACTGGCGTGGGAATCCCCACCACAAGGAGGAGATTGCCACTACCCCGTGCCCGCTGGTTCGCAATAACGCGAGCTTAGTGACATTGCCCAAGTTGGGACACCTTCTCATGGATTGCGCCGTCTTGCTTTTGCCATATGACAAGATTGTCATGCAGGAACTATACAAAAACAACAAAAAAAGATTTGATATTCCCCTTTGATTTGTTGTAAATAACAAGTAGTACACGGTGTACATATACACAAATCATTATACAGGGCGTTTACCGGCTGCGCCCTTGTCTTGCAGGTGGTGCATATGGAGCATTGCTTTCAATCAACAGAGCCCTGGGGGCATACGCTTTGGCTTATGGATGAAAACATCCAAATCGGAGTTGCCTTGGACTTTGGTATCCGTGTGGTGCATCTGTCTCGGGCAGGAATGGAAAATCTGTTTTACGTTCAGCCTGCTGACGGCTCCGACGGTTTTGTCAAAGAAAACGGCTGGCGTGTTCGGGGTGGACATCGTTTTTGGGTGGCCCCGGAAAGCGCGGCCAGTTATGCCCCCGACAATGATCCCATCGCATATGCTCTGTACCCGGATGGCGTATGGCTGACGCAAAAGCCTGATGAGCTGTTATCCGTGCAAAAATCTTTGAGGATCACTTTCTGCCACGGTGTTGTACGACTGGAACATAAAATTGAAAATCTGGCAGAGGAACCCAGAACCTGGGCACTGTGGAGCATCAATACACTGGACGGAGGTCAGGCGGATATCCCCTTCCCGCCGGGAGGTGATTATGCTCCGTACCGGTCTGTCGCCTTATGGGGCAACACCAATCTCCACGATCCCAGACTTCAGTTCCGTCGGGACGGACTGACAGTTCGGCATGCTGCCATTGACGGATACTGCAAACTGGGACTCAGTCACACCGATGGCACTGCCATTCTTCGGAACAAGGGACAAACACTGAAAATAGCAGCGGCTGTAGATCCAACCGCAGAATATGCGGATCGGGGCTGTGATTTTGAGGTCTATGCCAACAGGCTTTTTCTGGAGCTGGAAACCCTGAGTCCCAAGTTCTGCCTGCAGCCGGGACAAACTGCAACACATATTGAAACATGGGAACTCAAGCCGGAATAACTGCCGATGGCATATCACACACTAAAAACACCAAACCAGGTTAAAGGAGTTTTTTATGGCTTTTTATCGTGGAAAACCGGATATTATCATCCGTAACGGCACCATCGTTGACGGTACCGGCAAATTGCCTTACTACGCAGACATTGCCATCACCGGTGACAAGATTGCTTACATCGGCAACCTGAAAGGTGTCACATCCCCCTTGGAGATCGATGCGCATCACAAGTATGTTACCCCCGGTTTTATTGACAGCCACACCCATTCCGACAGAACTATTTTCAGATATCCCGAATGCCGGAATGCCCTGTATCAGGGTATCACCACCCAGATCATCGGCAACTGCGGCGGTACAAATCTGAATATAACTCCCCCTGCCGACGGTATATACCCCAAGGGCGCTTTTGCGCGTGTATTGGATCAGGCCGAAGAAATCGGAACCTCCATGAATACCGCCTGGCTCTGCGGCCACAATGACCTGCGCCGTATAGCAAATCTCCACACCACTGACTACACAGAAGAACAGTTCCAAATCATGGCAGATTTTCTCCGGGAAGCTATGGAGGCGGGCTTTATCGGTCTTTCCACGGGTCTTGAGTTTATCCCCGGCGTGGTCTGCCGCCCGGAAGAAGTGGAACGGCTGGCCATGATAGCTGCGGAATATGACGCAAACTACTCCTCCCATATGCGTGACGAGGGATACTATGTGCTGGAGGCAATCAATGAATTCCTGAATGTAATCCGCAAAACCGGCTTGCGCGGTACTGTATCCCATTTGAATATCAAATACGACAACGGTGTGCCGAACGAGTATCTCTTCAAGGGCATGCAGATGCTCAAGGATGCCCGGGAAATCGAAAAGCTGAACGTTTACGCCGACATGCTGCCTAACTGCTTCGCTCCCGGCGGAGCAATGGCTATGCTTCCGGAATGGCTGCGCGCAGAAGGCTGGGATAAAGCCCGGCAGATTCTTGCAGATCCTGTGGGCCGCGAAAAGGTTCGCAACGATCTGGACCGTTACTGGCGCTTCCTTGCCTACGGCCAGTGGGACCGGCTCCTGTATATTTTCTGTCCTTATATTCCCGGTGTATCGACCACACCCTTTGCGGAACTGGTCGAAAAATCCGGCAAGGCGCCTGTGGATGTATTTCTGGATATCATGATGGCCGCACCGGACCTGACTTCCGCCAACAGGGTAGGTATCATGGGTACTGTTTTCCATGAGCAGATCCTCATTGATTCTGTGATTAAAGATCCCATCTATATGTGGCAGACTGACTCTGGCCTGTACGACGATGTCCCAGGCAACGGCGGCAGAATACATGATTTTATGTCTATGACTCAGTTCTTTGCCCATTATGTACGGGATCTTGGCGCAATCACCATTCAGGACGCAGTGAAAAAGGTGGGTTCCGTTCCCGCCCAACATTTTGCGCTGGAAGGCCGCGGTGTGCTGGAAGCAGGAAAATATGCCGACATCAATGTGTTTGACCTGAATGCACTGAAGATCAATGCCACTTTCCAGGAACCCTGCAAATACTCGGACGGCATGTATTACGTCATTGTCAACGGAACACCGGTTGTTGCCGAAGGACAGCACACCGGTGCCCGGACAGGTCGTGTTCTGCGTCACTTGCCTAAAGAATAATCGTTTTTAAATCTGTTTCATATATTTGCGATTTGCATTTCATAAAATTAACAATATTTATTTAATTAATAACTAGTCTGAAATATTACTTTTATTGTATTTTTTATTATCTGGAGGTATTTACTATGGCAGGCGGTCCCGGATCCTATGTGTTAGGTGCAGAAGAAAAGAAAGAATTGTTGGACGTTATTGACAACGGCGCTCTGTTCCGTTACGGCACTCCCGGTGTCGATGGGTTTCAGGGTAAGGTAGCCACCTTTGAGAAGGAAATGGCCAGCTATTTGGGCCACAAGTATGTAGTTGCTACCAACGCAGGTACCAGCTCCCTTATGGCTTGTCTGGCCGCACTGGGTATCGGTATGGGTGATGAAGTGATTGTTCCCGGTTACACCTTCATTGCGTCCATCTCTACCATTGTCATGATGAACGCCATCCCTGTGCTGGCTGAGATCGATGACTCTTTGACGATTGACCCCACTAAGATCGAAGCATTGATCACTCCCCGCACTAAAGCGATCATGCCTGTCCATATGCTGGGCAATCCCTGTAAGATGGATAAGATCATGGAAATCGCAAAGAAACACAATCTGTTTGTCATTGAGGACTGCTGCCAGGCTGTAGGCGCTACCTTCCAGGGCAAGGCCTGCGGTACCATCGGCAATATGGGCGCTTACTCCCTGAATGTTTTCAAAACTATCACCACCGGCGACGGCGGTTTTGTGGGTTGCTCTGACGAAACCTTGTACGAACGCGCTTTCGGTTTCCACGATCAGGGTCACAAGCCCTCCCGTATGGGTGTTGAGGTGGGTAACCGTTCCATCGTGGGCATGAATATGCGTATGAACGAGCTGTCGGGTGCCGTTGCTGTAGCCCAAGGCCGCAAGCTGCCTATGGTTCTGACCACTCTGCGGAAAAAGAAAGCTATTTTGAAAGAGCAGCTGCGTGATCTGCCCGGTGTTGGTTTCCGTACCATTAACGATGCCGGTGAATGCGGCACCCTGCTGACATTGCTGTTCGACGAAAAGGAGAAGGCACAGGCTTTCTGCGAAAAGGCCGGCACCACCGTTATTGCCCGCTCCGGCTGGCATGTATACAACAACATGGAGCAGATTCTGGACAAAAAGACCTGGACCTCCGCACACCCCTTCCAGCAGAACACCCGCGTTTATGCCAAGCACATGCTGCCCGCAACTGACGATATTCTGGAGCGTGCTGTGAATATCTCTGTGGGCGTTGTGGACAAGGGTTTGGGGTCCGGCACCGGTATCAATATCAACTCCACCGAGGAAGAGATCAATCAGGTTGCCAAGAACATCCGTCAGATCATTCTCTCCCTGTAATTTTTCGGAGGTATCCACATGGATAAAATCAGAGTTGCCGTGATCGGCTGTGGCTCTATCAGCGATATTTACATGAGCAATATCACCAGCGGCAAGTTTCAGGTTCTGGAGCTGGTGGGCTGCTCCGACCTGTATCCCGCAGCCGCACAGGCCAAGGCCCAGAAGTACGGCTGTAAGGCTATGACCACCGAGGAAATCTGCGCAGATCCCTCCATCGATATGGTTATCAACCTGACCGTCCCCGCCGCCCACTATCCCGTTATCAAGCAGTGTCTGGAAGCAGGCAAGCACGTGTTCTCCGAAAAGATGATCGCGGTGGAGCTGTGGCAGGGCAAGGAACTGGTGGAACTGGCTAACGCAAAGGGCCTGTATCTGGGTGTGGCCCCGGATACATTTCTGGGCGCTTCCGTCCAGACTGCCAAGTACATCGTGGAGCAGGGCCTGATCGGCAAGCCTGTATCTGCCCACGCTGCCATCAGCCGCAATTACGGCATCTACGGTGAGTTCCTGACCCACCTCTGTAAGCGGGGCGGCGGCATCGGCTTTGACATGGGCGGTTACTATCTGACCGCTCTGGCCGCGATTCTTGGTCCCGTCCGGCAGGTTGCCGCATTCACCGCCATCAACGAGCCCCACCGGGTCAACACCCGGATCGGTGCCCCCAACTACGGCAAGGCATACGAGCTGGAAGATGCCAATGTGATCACCGCTACCCTGCAGTACGCAAACGGCGTGCTGGGCACCCTGCACATGAACTCCGACTGTATTCTGGACGAGACCTACTCTCTGGTCATCTATGGCACCGAGGGTATCCTGTACATGGGTAATCCCAACGAGTTTGGTAATCCCGTTTACATCCAGAAGACCCTCTCCGGCAAGGTGGAATTCCCCCTGACCCACGGCTATGCCGAAAACTCCCGCGGCGTTGGCGCTGCAGAAATGGCATGGTCCATCCTGAAGGGTCGTAAGAACCGTGCCTGCAAGGAGATGGCTTACCATGTATTCGAGCTGATGCACGGTATTATGACCTCCGCCGAAAACGGCAGAATGGTCACTCTGGAATCTACCTTTGAGGCCCCCGCAGCGCTGCCTTCCGGTTACATGGGCGACGGAGGCTGGACCCGTAAGGAAGAAAGTGCCCTGGCATAGTAGTTTACTGACAGAGGACCGGCCAATGACCGGCCCTCTGTCATGTCGGTATTATGGACGGCTTTATTGACAGAGGAGGGAGCTTGTGAGCGCGGAAAACATTTATAAAAATGAATATGAGGTTGTGGCATATCCCAGGCTGAGCCACGTAAAAGCAAACATTGTGCATATCATCAACCGAAATACCCATGCCCACCGGGCTTTGGAACTGGGGCTGGTTCTGGATGGAAATGCAGTGGTGCAAACCAATGAACAGCGGTTTACTATCCACAAAGGTACCCTTTTCTTCTTTAACGCCTATGAGCCACATCAAATTCTTGCATCTTCTCAGGCCGGTGTTAAGGTTGCTTATTTACAGGTCTCCAGTTCTTTTTGCAGCGAATATCTGACCTGTTTCCGCAATCTGATACTGCCGGAAAACGACCTGACCAAGCTGCTGAACCCGGAACAGCTGCAGGAAATCATAGGCTTAACGGTACATGCACTGATGGATTATATGGCTGATGATTCCGATTTGTACGCCTTACATTGCATCTGCAGCATTTGCACTCTTTACAGCAGGCTACTGAATATGGTACCATATAAGCAGATGCCGGAAGCCACCTATTCGGCACAAAACAAAAAAATGGCCCGGCTCAGCCGGATCGCTGAATATATTGATAATAATTACAGTGAAAAAATCACATTGGCACAGCTGGCAGCCCGGGAAAATGTGACAACCACGTATCTTTCTCATTTTATCAGCGACAATTTAGGTATGACTTTTCAGGAATATGTCAGCTCCGTGCGGTTTGAACGGGCACTCAAGCTGCTGCGGGATACCTCCATGTGCATGACAGACGTGAGCATTGTCTGCGGCTTTTCAGATGTGAAATATCTGTCTCGCATGTTGGAAGCAAAATTCGGAAAACCCGCCAAAGAGTCATGCCGGAAGCTGAGTCATATGCTTTCTGACCCACAGCGGACAGAGCAGGAGCAAACCTTTGCTTCTGAAGAGTTGGGCCGTATTTGGTTGGCAGAGTTTTGGCAGGAGTATACAAGCCGGCAGGAACGCTAAAATGTAAACACAAACCAGAAAGGAATATGCAGATATGGACAAAAAAGGTATTGCGGTAGCAGGTAATATGATCGTGGATATGCTCTACCCGATTGCCGGTCACCCCAAGCCCGGCGAACTGACAACAATCACCGCAGATGTTTCCAAATCAATCGGCGGCTGCCTGTGCAACGACATTGTTGATCTGGCCAAATTGGATCCCACCATGCCGCTGGTGGCCATTGGCCGTACCGGCGATGACGAGGCCGGCAGCTACATTATGGAGAAGATGCGTGAACACAGGAATATCGATCTGAGCCATGTAAAGATAACCGGCGTATCTTCCTTCACCCTGGTCATGGCGGATGAATACACCAAGCAGAGGACCTTCTACCACTGCCGCGGTGGAAACGCTGCCCTGTGTGAAGAGGACTTTGATTGGGATAAACTGGATGTAGATATGCTCCACATCGGCTATATCCTGCTGCTGGATACTCTGGACGAAGAGGATCCCACCTATGGCACTAAGATGGCAAAGCTTTTAAAGGCTGCCCAGGATCACGGCATCAAAACCTCTATCGATGTGGTATCCGAGGCCAGTGATCGTTTCCGCCGTCTTGTGAGTCCCGCATTGCGCTATACCGACTACTGCGTCATCAATGAGGTTGAGGCCAGCGCTACCACTGGCATTGAACTGCGCACAGAGGACGGAAAGCTGCTGAAGGAAAACATGGTTGCCGCCCTGCAGAAGATGAAGGAGCTGGGCGTTTCCACATGGGCCGTTATCCACTGTCCCGAGATCGGCTGCGGTCTGGACGAGAACGGTCAATACGTGGAAGTACCCAGCCTGAAGCTGCCGGAAAACTGGATCGCGGGAACTGTCGGTGCAGGTGATGCCTTCTGTTCCGGTGTGCTGTACGGCGCATGGAAGGGCATGGATCTGAAGTCTGCCATTGAACTGGGCACCGCTTCGGCCGTATGCTCCCTGTCCCAGCCCGGTGCTACCGAGGGTATGCGTACCGCGCAGGAAGCCATGCAGGTATACCGGGATCTGCGTTGAGTTCAATCCCCGAATTTACATATCCCTGTGCTGTGATATTTTACGGAGCAGTAAAATATCACAGCACATTTTTATTTTGTTGTATTTATACAAAAAAAGCAAATCCGCAAAATCGTCACTTGTAAACCGCAAACAAAATTTGAAGCCACTCACCGTTATGGTATGATAAACGCAGATTAGGGGAAATCCCCTCAAAATTATAATGAATGATTGAAAGGAAGATAGACTATGGCAACTTTCCGTTTTACCGCCGGCCCCTGGAACATCCATGAGGGCAATGAGACCTTCGGCCCCGGCAACCGTAAGAGCGTCCCCTTTGAGGAGAAGATCAAGAAGTTTGCAGAGATCGGCCTGCACGGCGTGCAGTTCCATGATGACGATGCAGTACCCGATATGAACAACATGACCGAAAAGCAGATCATTGACTACGCTAAGGACGTCAAGGCTATGCTGGATAAGTACGGCCTGTTCGCTGAGTTTGTTGCTCCCCGTCTGTGGTTCGACAAGCGCACCAACGACGGCGGTTTCACCGCTTCTTTGAAAGAAGACCGGGACTACGCCATGTGGCGTGCACAGCGCTCCTGCGATATCGCAAAAGCTCTGGGCACCAACAAGATCCAGCTGTGGCTGGCTCGCGAAGGCACCCTGTGCGCCGAGAGCAAGAGCCCCGTTGAAATGACCAACAACCTGATCAGCGCTTTCAACGGCATTCTGACCTACGACGAGAACGCCCTGATTCTGGTGGAGCCCAAGCCCAATGAGCCCGTTGACCGCTCCATCGCCGGTACTGCCGGCCATGCTCTGGCAATCGGCGCCTGCACCGTTGATCCCAGCCGTGTAGGTCTGTGCATTGAGACCGCCCACTCCGTACTGGCCGGTCTGGATCCTGCAAACGACATGGGCTTCGCTCTGGCTATGAACAAGCTGTGGGGCGTTCACCTGAACGACCAGAACGGTATCCGTTATGACCAGGACAAGACCTTTGGTGTTGAGAACCTGCGTAACGCTTTCAATCAGGTCAAGGTTCTGTACGAAAACAACTTTGGTGACCGTGGCAACTTCGAGTGTGTGGGTCTGGACGTGAAGGCTCTGCGTACACAGCCCGATGAGGACTGCTACCGTCACCTGATCAACTCCAAGCGCATCTTCGAGCTGCTGCTGGAAAAGGTTAAGCGCTTCGATTACGAGTTCCAGGCTGCCTGCGTCAAGGAGCAGAACTTCGAGAAGCTGGAAATGTACGTGATGGAACTGCTGATGGGCTGCTAAGCCACAAAACAAAAAGCCGCCCTCGGGCGGCTTTTTTTGCAAACTGTATTGACGGGACATATGCTCAGAAATTATGCATATCAAGAAATTGCTTTTTTTAAAGAATCGTCTATAATGGTGTAAAATGACCCGGGTGGTGAAATGCAATGAAAAAGCTCCGGCAGGATATGCTGCAAGGTTCCTTATTTACCGGTATTGTGTCATATGCAATTCCAATTATATTAACAAGTGTTTTGCAGCTGCTTTTTAATGCTGTTGATATCGTGGTGGTTGGCAGATTTTGCGGAAGTGTTTCTGTTGCAGCAGTCAGTAATACCACTGAGCTTATTAACTTGATTACAACGCTGTTTATTGGCCTGTCGGTTGGTACCGGCGTTTCGGTTGCCCATGCACTGGGCGGGCGGCAAGAGCATACTGTACATCGGATCGTGCATACTGCACTGCCAACTGCTGTTGTCAGCGGTGTTGTCCTTACTGTTATTGGTGTATTTTTTACAAATCACTTCCTGCAGCTGATGAACACACCGGAAAACGTGCTTCCGCTTTCCGCGGTATACATGAAAATATACTTTTCCGGTATCACGTTTTCCATGGTATTTAATTTCTGCGCATCTATTCTGCGTGCAGCAGGCGACACCCGGAGTCCCCTTATCTATCTGCTGATTGCCGGTGTTGTGAATGCGGTACTCAATGTTGTCTTTGTAACCTGCTTCCACATGGATGTTGCCGGTGTTGCCCTTGCTACCATTATTTCGCAGGCCGTCTCTGCGGTACTTGTGGTTATTGCGCTGATACGCCGCACAGACTGCTGCAAACTGATGTGGAACAAACTCCATGTCTATAGGCCGCAGCTTTTTAAAATGCTCCAGCTTGGTCTACCAGCCGGACTGCAAGGTTCCCTGTTTGGCATTTCCAACGTCATTGTGCAGTCCTCTGTTAACTCGTTTGGTGATGTTTTTATGTCCGGAAACGGAGCGGCTGCCAACATTGAGGGTTTTATTTTCTTTGCGTTTCATGCATTTTATGAAACTGCACTGAATTTCACCGGGCAGAATGCAGGTGCGCATCAGTACAAACGCATCAAAGAGATTTTCAAAATATGTCTTGGCTGCTCCATCGTCATAACCCTTTGTCTTAGTGTGCTGGTATATCTATTCGGCCCTCAACTGCTGGGGATCTATATTACAGACTCTCCGGAGGCAATCGAATATGGCATGATACGGTTCTCTTTTGTTTGTCTGCCGTATTTTTTGTATATACCGCAGCATATTACCACCGGTGTGCTGCGTGGGATGGGTGTCTCCTTGCCCCCTATGCTTATTTCAGTTTTAGGCATTTGCGGTGTGCGTCTGCTGTGGATTTATACAATTTTTGAAATTCCTGCTTATCATACGCCCCAGTGTCTGTTCCTGTCTTATGTGATATCCTGGATCGTAACATTTTTATTTATGTTTCCCTATTTCATTCTGGTATACCGAAAAAGAATCAGGCAGGAGAACCTGGCAGATAACCAATTGGGGTAAATTTACGCCGCGCCTGTTATTGCGAATATAAAGCGACCTTCTACACGCTTGCAAAATAAAAAAACGCTATAATAGGACACAATGATACTTATGAGGGCGGTGTAATGCAATGGGAAAAGCCACAATCCATGATGTGGCGCGTTTGGCAAATGTGTCCCCTTCCGCGGTTTCCATTGTTTTAAATAACAGACCCGGTGTCAGCGATGCCACCCGTAAAAGCATACTGGAAATTATCGAGCAGCTTGGCTATGCGCCAAACCCCAATTCCAGTCGGTTGCTTTTCAACAAAACCTACAATATTGCCATTCTGTTTCTCAGGAGTGCGTCTCCTTTGGATCATTCTTTTTACTCCGAGATCAATACGGCGGTATTGCACGAATGTGAAAAACAGGGCTACAATCTGATCTTCGCCTCTTTTACCACACAAAACGGCACGGTGCAGTTCCCCAATCTAATCAAGGCCTGCGATGTTGACGGTGTTATTTTTTACGGAGACGTAGATCCTGCTGTATTGCGCGCCCTGTCAAAATACGATCTTCCCCATATTATCATCGATAACCATGTACACATGAGCAATGTTCTGAGCGTATCGGCCAATTACCGGCACGCAGCCGAAGTGGCGGTCAAGCATCTTACGGATTTGGGTCATCGCAAAATTGCATATATCGGCAATTACGCAAATACCGACTTTGGCGCGCAGACCCTTTCCGGCTATCAGCAGGCTTTGTCTGACGCAGATTTTTCCGTATCAGCCCGATGGGTGCAGTGTGAAGCTTTTTCCGAAAATTCCGCATATGCGTGCATGGAAAGGATTTTGAGCTGTGCAGAGCTTCCAACAGCCATTGCCTGCAGCGCAGATATCTACGCCATCGGTGCAATCCGGTGCATCAAGGATAATGGGCTGAAAGTTCCGGATGATTTTTCCGTTACCGGCATTGACGACATACTGCTGTCCCGTTATACAGATCCCACAATTACCACGGTGAAAATCGACAAGGGCGAGATTGGCAAAACAGCGGTGCAGCTTCTGCTGCAAGCCATTGCCGGCGAATCCGTAAGCGGCATTACTATCCAGTCGGATCAACTGATCCAGCGAAACAGCACAAGCAAATATCCCAAATGACTATGCATAATACCCCCACAAGAAACAGCAGTTTCTTGTGGGGGTATCTGTATTTTTTATCCGCGAACATAGTTCAGGATATCAGTCAAAGACTTCTTGTTATCGTAAGTAGGCCAGTACTCGAAGCCGAAGTAGCGGTCGTAGCCTGCATCCTCTGCCGCCTTGATGACGAAGGGATAGTTGGTCTCGCCCATATGCAGCTCGTGACGGCCGGGAACACCGGCGGAATGGAAATGGCCGATGTAGGCAATGTTATTGCGGATGGAGTTGACCAGATTGCCTTCCATCAGCTGCATGTGGTAGCAGTCGAACAGCAGCTTGATGTTGGGGCAGTCAACAGCCTTCATGATCTCAAAGCCTACATAGGAGGAATCCAGATAGTAGCCCTTGTGGTCATACAGGGAGTTCAGTGCTTCCAGAACGATGGTCACGCCGTTCTTCTCCGCAATCTCACCGGCCCGCTTCAGGTTTTCCAGCAGCAGGATCTTTTCGCTGTCGGTCTTGCACATCACTTCGCCGGACAGGCCGATCATGGTCTTAACGCCCATTTCCTTGGCATAGCCCATGGACAGCTCCACGTTCTCCTTCACTGTTGCCCAGGGGAAGGTCATGCGGTAAGTCCAAGCCTTATTCAGGCAGCAGGCAGCGATGGGAATGCCCGCATCGGCAGAGGCCTTGCCCAGACCGGCGGGAGTTACATCGGGGTTGCTTGCCCAGGGGTCCCAGAATTCGACTGCGTCGCAGCCCAAGTCCTTGGCTACCTGAAAACGCTCATAGAAAGGCAGATCTTCAAAAATCGGCTCAATACACAGGGAAAACTTCATAGCTTTATGTTCCTTTCAATATTAATGAGTCTGTTGCTTTTGCAACAGACCCGTTTTATAGTTCGATAACCGTGCCGGTGGATAAGGCCTGCAGCCTGTCACCCATGTACGCTTTCATATAGGCAAACTGTTCAGCGCCGGTACAATGACCGGTGAAGTAGACTGTGGGATACTGCAGCAGTTCCCGGGCTGCATTCTTAAGAAACGCCGCCCCCTCCCCTTGGGCATCCACCTTCATGAAATGAAAACCGCCTACCAGCACATCCGGCTGAAACCACCCGGCTATATTCAATATTCCCTTATGGGAACAGCCGCTGATACAGATGCGCTTGCCCGCTTCTTCTATCAGCAGATACTGCTCATGGCAAAAATCATCGGGCACAAGCGCCCCGTTTTCTTCCATTTGCAGTCCGAAATTGTCCATATAATAAGGCCGTTCCCGGTCATTGCAGGAATAGAGTGTCAGTCCCTCGGAAATTTGATGCACATCCTGCGTAAATGCAAGCCGTTTGCTTTCTGTAAGGGACGGTGCCATGCCGATGTAGCCGCCTGCGCCGTTATAATGGGGTTTTTTCGCCTGTTGGTTTACATAAATCTTTGCTTTTTGGTTAATCTCCAAAAACCGCTCCAAGCCGCCGCTGTGATCATAATGGCCGTGGGACAAAACCGCAAAATCCACCTCTGCCAGATCCACGTCCAGCTTTTGGGCGTTATCCGCAAAGGCCCTGGTTTGGCCCGCGTCAAACAGGATCTTATGATCCTTCGTTTCAATATACAAACTCAGACCATGCTCGCAGGAAAGTTCCTCCCGGCAAGCGGTATTTTCCATCAAAGCTACGATTTTCATATGTTCCACCTCATTTTCAGTATACCACGGCAAGCAGAAATACGCAACGCACCAAGCAGGCTAAAATAATGCACAAAACTTTCTTAATAAAGGGGAAAAGTTTGGTAAGTATTTTGCTTGCAGCCCAATGCAGAAAGTGGTATGATACGGCAGGTTTGAACTTACAAGCTTTTTATGCTTTTGCCCGATTATTTTTGTGAAAAGAGGCGTTTTTCTTGGAGAAATATTTGATTTGTCTGGCCGTAGCGCTGATCGGCGGACTGATGCTGTCCCGTCTGACCAAGCTGCTGAACCTGCCCGCTGTAACTGCCTATCTGGTTGCGGGACTTCTGATGGGCCCCTTCTTCCTGGGCGCGCTAAATGTACCGGGTCTGGGCTTTAATTCACTGGAGCAGGTAGAGGGACTGAGCATTGTTACCCAAACTGCTTTAGGCTTCATCGCCTTCACCATCGGCAATGAGTTCCGGCTCAGCCAGCTGAAAGCCACCGGTGCAACGGCCATCACCATCGGTATTCTGCAGGCTGTGATCACCACGATTGTTGTGGATATCGTGCTGATCGCGCTGCATTTCTGCTTCCCCAGCATCATTTCTATTCCCTGCGCTATCGTGCTGGGCGCTATCGCATCCGCTACCGCTCCCGCTGCCACCTTGATGGTCGTGCGGCAGTATAAGGCTGATGGTCCTCTGACCCGTCTGCTGATGCTGGTTGTGGCAATCGACGATGCTGTGGGCCTGCTGCTGTTCTCTGTTTCCTTCGGCATCGCCACCGCCCTTTCCAACGGACAGGTGAGCCTGTTGGGCGTGGTTGTGGAGCCCATTTTGGAAATCGTTCTGTCTTTGATTCTGGGCGGCATCATGGGCTGGCTGCTGAACTGGGTGGAGCAGTTCTTCCACTCCCGCAGTAAGCGTATGACCATCTCCGTGGCCTTTGTACTGCTGACCGTGGGCATGAGCATGCTGAAGTTCCAAATCGGTCCCATTCACTGCGGCTTCTCCCTGCTGCTGGTTTGCATGATGACCGGCACCATCTTCTGCAACATCTGTCCCACCTCTCTGGAGCTGATGGAGCGCGTGGAGCGCTGGACCGTTCCGCTGAATGTGCTGTTCTTCGTGATCTCCGGCGCGGAGCTGGATCTGCAGGTACTGGCAAGCCCCATCACCCTGCTGATCGGCGTGATCTACATTTTGGCTCGGTCTGCAGGTAAGTATTACGGCGCTAATCTGAGCTGCCGTCTGACTGCCCAACCCAAGCCCATTACCGATAATTTGGGTATCACCCTGCTGCCTCAGGCCGGTGTGGCACTGGGCATGGCCATGACTGCCGCTACACTGCCCGACGGATCGCTGGCCCGGAATGTAGTGCTGTTTGCCGTGCTGGTCTATGAACTGGTAGGCCCGTCCCTGACCAAGCGTTCCCTTACCGCTGTGGGAGAGATCAAGCCCGAAGGCCGCACCAGCGCCCGTACCGTGAATCCTCATCACAAAAAGTAAACGTTAAGAGTGCGTTGCAACATTGCAACGCACTCTTTTTATATCCATAAAGAAAAATGCCTGCAGAAAAAATATTTTTGAAATATAAAACTTTTTCCAACAAAACACTTGACTTTTCGCGGTTTTCCAGTAATTATATTCATATCGTCGTTTCCCGGCGCACAACCGTATCACAGCAGAAATACACGGCTGTTTTCTGCTCTGTTTGTTTGTGAAACCTAGAGAGGAGAATCTTACGTATGAAAACAAAAAGAATCATTACCGTAGGCGTGATCATCGCTGTGATTGTCATGGCGATCGCCGTTGCTGCCAGCGGTATCGAAACCACCGCCACCTTCTGGGCACTGGTGCCTCCCATTGTGGCCATTGGTCTGGCCCTCATCACCAAGGAAGTTTACTCTTCCCTGTTTGTTGGTATCATTGTGGGTGCCATTTTCGGCTGCGGTGGCTCTGTGGCTACCGCCATTGACCATGTGGCCAATACCGCTCTGATCTCCGCCATTTCCGGCACCGCAGGTATCTTCCTGTTCCTGGTGCTTCTGGGCGTGATCGTAGCGCTGATCAACAAGTCCGGTGCTTCCGCTGCCTTCGGCCGCTGGGCACAGACCCATATCAAGACCCGGGTAGGCGCACAGCTGGCTACTTTTGTTCTGGGCGTGCTGATCTTCATCGATGACTACTTTAACTGCCTGACCGTGGGCTCTGTCATGCTGCCTGTGGCAGATAACCATAAGGTCTCCCGGGCTAAGCTCAGCTACCTGATTGACGCCACCGCCGCACCTATCTGCATGATCGCTCCCATCAGCTCCTGGGCTGCCGCTGTGGCCTCCTATACCGAGGGTACCGGTCTGTCCGGCATTGAGCTGTTCGTGCGGGCCATCCCCTACAACTTCTACTCCTTGCTGACGCTGGTATTCGTTGTTGCCATTGTCATCATGAAGGCCGACTACGGCCCCATGCGTCTGCATGAGCAGAACGCCACCCAAAAGGGCGACCTGTTCTCCACCGATGAGCGTGTGGACGGTCTGGAAGCGGAAAGCAATCCCCGTGGCCGGGTTCTGGATCTGGTTCTGCCCGTTGTTGCTCTGGTAATTGTTTCCGTGATCGGCCTGCTGTACATCGGCGGTTTCTTCGGCGTTGACATGTGGGGCGGTACCGAGTGCGCCGGTGATCTGGTTGCTGCATTCGGTAATACCGACGCTACTGTTGGTCTGCCTTGGGGCGGCCTGCTGGCTCTGGTTGCCGTGATTGTATACATGATTGCCCGTAAGCTGGTCACCTTCAAGGAAGCTATGGAGTGTGTTCCCAAGGGCTTTATCGCCATGGTTCCCGCCATCACCATTCTGACCCTGGCTACTTCTCTGAAGAACATCTCCAACGATCTGCTGAATGCCTCTGCTTATGTGGAAATGCTGATGAAGAGCGATGCCGCACAGAATCTGCAGGCCTTCCTGCCCGGCGTTATCTTCATTGTGGCTTGCCTGCTGGCCTTTGCCACCGGCACCAGCTGGGGCACCTTCGGTATTCTGATTCCCATTGTCTCCGAGATGTTCCCCGCTACCGATCCCATGCTGTACATCGGCATGTCCGCTTGTTTGGCCGGCGCTGTCTGCGGTGACCACTGCTCCCCCATCTCCGATACCACTATCATGTCCTCCGCCGGTGCCCGCTGTGTTCATGTACTGCACGTATCCACCCAGCTGCCCTACGCCATTACTGTGGCCGGCATCAGCTTCATCTGCTTCATTGCTGCCGGTTTCATCCAGAACGCTTGGATCTGCCTGGCTCTGGGTACTGCCATGGTGATCGGCTTCCTGTTCATCGTCCGCACCAAATACGCCAAGAAGAACGCATAACAAAATTTCTTCAATACATAGCAACGCCTGTCCATCCGGACAGGCGTTGTTCATATGAAAAGTGCCTCCGATAATCGGAGGCACTCAACGTCATTTCAAAGACTGGCTGCTATTCAGCACCAGCGTGCTGTACAGCAACAGCACATCCTGCCCATGGAAGGTGATATATTCACCCAACCGGGCGGAATTGATATAGCGGATATCTACCACCGTCACCGTCTTGTAGTCCTGCACCAACAGGGGCACTACGGAGCTTCCAAAAGAATCCCGGAATACGATCAGTTCCTTGTCCGTCTTGGCGTTGGGATTTTCAATGGTCAGCAACGACTGGGCACCGGACAAATATACGTCGTACAGATCCTTGCTGGTCAGCTTATCCATGTCGTACACCGCAGTATACTTGCCGGTCTCGTGGTTATAGACCTTGCAGTCCGCCAAAAGCTGGCTTTCCATGATGAACAGGTCTTCCGCTTCCATAGGAAGGGCCGCCTGGCCGTAATACACGCCGTAGAAGAGCCGTTCCAGCTTGGTAGTGGTATAATCACTGCTCTGGGGAATCGTCACGCCCATCGCCTCACAGAGCTTCTGTGCCACTTTCAAGATTTTCTCCTGCCGCCAGTGGGTATCGGTATAGTAATAATCCTCAATACTCAGGCAATCCGTAATATCCACATATTCTGCCCAAGTCAGGTTTTCCTTCAGCGCGGAGAACAGCTTTTCGTAATCCATGGCAGGATATCCATTCTCTTCTGCCAGATAGTAGCCTTTATCCGGCACAACGGACAGATACACAGAGCTGCCGCTGTCTGCCAGATACTTATTGTAGATCTCGTTAAACTTCTTCACCACATAATCTACCGAGGACTGGCTCAGAGGATACTCCAACTTGGCGGCATAGCCGTCAGCAATGTAGATCCCATTGTTGTCACTCTGGTTCAGCACATAGTAATGGAACAGGGATTTGAGCTGCCGGAATGTATCCCGCAGAGGGAACTGGTCCAGCGTATAATCCTCAAACTGGCCCATGAACTTCACATTCAGCAGGCTGTCCAAGGTGATCTGGGGCATCTGGGCCAAAGGTCTGCGTTCTGCATCGGAAATATCCTTTGCAGGCGCAAACCATGCAAAGCAGGTCAGACCAAGCCACAAAGCCACAAGGATTGCGGCACCGATTGCGCGAATTTTCTTATTCATATCTGTGCCACCTCCTCAGAACCGGAAATACAGGAAGGGACTGAAGGACCCATCCACCAGATAAGCGCTGCATACCAGCAGCAGAACGATCATCACTACAGGCTCCAGCACAGCACCCACTTTGGTCTGTCCGATGCGTCTTGCGGTATCCCGCACCAGCGGCGTGGCGCCGATGAAGCCCAGAACAAACAGCACAGCGTAGCTGCCCAGATAGTACAGAGTTTCCTGTGTTACAAACGGTACGCCGCCGAAGCCAAACATACCGGCAAGGTCGCTGCCTGCCTGTCCGATGGACTCGGCATTAAACAGCACAAAGCTGATAACTACTGCCAGCAGCACATAAGCTCTGCGTAGGACAGTGGGCAATTTCTGCAATGCGGGCACCCACTTTTCCAGCAGCAGCAATACCGCAAACATCAGGCCCCACAGCACGAAGTTCCACGCCGCGCCGTGCCACAAGCCGGTCAGCATCCATACGGTCAAAATATTCAGCACCCAGCGGAACTTTTTGACCCGGTTGCCGCCCATAGGAATGTACACGTAATCCCGGAACCAACTGCCCAAACTCATATGCCAGCGGCGCCAGAACTCGGTAACGCTCTTGGACAGATAGGGATAGTTGAAGTTCTCGATAAAATGAAAACCGAAAATCCGTCCCAGACCAATGGCCATGTCGGAGTAGCCGGAGAAGTCAAAATAAATGTTCAGCGTGAACGCAATGGCATACATCCAGTAGAACAGCACGGACTTCTCTCCGGAATCCCGGAACAGCTTCATCAGCAGCGCGAAATTATCCGCAATGATGATCTTCTTGGCCAGACCGATCAGAAAACGGCGCAGACCCAGCGCAATATCGTCCCAGCTATGGGTGCGGCTGTCCAGCTCCCGGGCCACATCCACGTAACGGACAATGGGACCGGCAATCAGCTGGGGAAACAGCACCACGTAAGCACCGAAGCTGATGGGATTCTTCTGTACTTCCGCATTGCCCCGATACACATCGATGGTGTAGCTCAAGCACTGGAAGGTATAGAAACTGATGCCGATGGGCAGAGCCAGCCGCAACAGCGGAATACTCAGTCCCGTAACGGAATTAAAGCTGTCCACGAAGAAGTCCGCATACTTAAAGACAGCCAGAAATGCAAGGCTGACCACAACAGAAACGGTCAGCCAGATTTTTTTCCATTTTTGCTGTTGGCACTTACCGATAGCTAGACCGCAGCCGTAGAACAGCAAAATGGTGGCAATCATCAAAAATACGTACTTAGGCTCACCCCAAGCGTAAAACACCAGAGATGCGATCAGCAGCACCGCGTTTTTCAGCACCCGGGGCACCAGAAAATATACGATCAGCACCGCAGGCAGAAAGTAATACAAAAAGGGGATACTGGAAAATAGCATCGTTATCCCTCCGCAAGTAATATTGGCAAGAAAAAGCAGCAGCATTCCTTTGCCGCTGCTTTTCCATTGCATGCAATTAGATAGTGAAGTCCAGCTCGCCGCCGCAGATTTCCTTGAATGCGTCCACAAAGGACTGAGCCTTCAGACCGGTGGTATCGTCCACCATGATCAGCATAACCGTATCGCTGTAACCGGCAACCAGCTTGTCGTTGGCTTCCACGCAGATCCACTTGCGGGTGTCGATATTGTCGGTCATTTCCTGAGCAACCGTCTTGGCATCAGCGGCATCGTTGACACGAACCAGAACCATGGAGAATGCCAGAGAACCCATCATAGGCTCGTAAACAGCAACTTCCTTGATCTTTTCGGCACCAGACAGACCGGTGTAGTAGGAGATGGCCCACAGGCCGTCTTCGCTGGTGTCGGTCAGATCCACAGGCATGATACCGCCCATGAACTCAACGGGATTCTTCTCGATGATCTTGTTTGCAACAGTTTCCATGTTGTCAGCCAGGGGGGTCTTAGCGGGAGCCTTGTTGCAGCCGGCAGCCATGGCAGCTACCATAACCAGAACCAGCAGCAGAGAAATCAGTTTCTTCATTGTTTGTTTTCCTCCAAAATAATATTATTTTTTCTTTTTTGATATATTGCGTTGCCAGCGAATAGCAGTGCCATACCCAGACAAACGCCTGCGGTATCGATCAGCACGTCCCAAAGGCTGGGTCCGCGATCCGGTATAAAGCGCTGGATCAGTTCATCCAGACAGGCTACCGGGAAACCACAAAGAATACTGTACAGGGGCCGGTGCCCCAGCATGGAGACCAGCCAGCACAGGCATGCGCCCAGGCAGGCAAACTCCGTAAAATGGGCCAGCTTGCGAAGCAGGCCATGTCCGCCGCCGATCTGTTCGGAAGCAAACGGAAACAGGAATGCCATCAGATCTTTGATCCGCCCGCTGATAGCAGCGGATACAGAACCGGGCATCAGAGAGTTGCCCCAGATAAACAGCAGATTCAGTATCAGCAAGGTCACACAAAGGCCCATGCGCCCTTTTGTGCGGGTCATCCCAAGACCCCCATATGCTCCAGCAGAATCTTCAGTCCAAGCAGGATCAGAATAATACCACCGGCAGCCTGAGCCTTCTTTTCAAACCGGCTGCCGAATACGTTGCCGATCTTCACGCCCACAGCCGACAGGCTAAAGGTGATCACGCCAATCAGCAGTACAGCGGAAACAATGTTCACATTTCCCGCCATGGCCAACGAAATGCCAACAGCCAACGCATCGATGCTGGTGGCTACCGCCATGATAAACATGGACTTCACCGAAAGATCCGCGTCATGCTCCTCGCAGCACTCGCATTTAAATGCTTCCCGCAGCATGTTGATGCCGATGATGGCCAGCAAGCCAAAAGCAATCCAATGGTCAAAGCTCTGTATTGCCTCAGCAAACAGGGTTCCCAGAAAGAAACCGGCCAAGGGCATCAGCGCCTGAAAGCCGCCGAACCAGATGCCGCAAATGGCGCCTTCCTTCAGTCCGGCTTTTTTCATGGATAAGCCTTTGCAGATAGATACCGCAAACGCGTCCATGCTGAGACCCACCGCCAACAGAAACAGTTCCGCAAAGCCCATAAAAAAACAACCCCCACGCAGCCAGGCGACGCAGAAGCTGGTCAAACAAGGTGCGTCGTCACATCAAGTCTCGTCATTTCAGACAAAGCCAGGAGTTTCCTCCGAATGTTGACCTTGTCCCGCTTTCAGCGCCGACTACTCCCTTTACTGTGGCGATTATAACAGTCAAATCCGCTTCTGTCAAGGTGATACACAAATTGTTTACATATCTAAAACAGCCCGGTTTATATATCGCCTAATAATTTGCAAAATAAGACAGAAACCGCAAACAAATTATTGACAAACTATGAACTTGCATGATATGATTTTTACATCAAACCATTAAGGAGGAACTACATCATGGAAAACAACGAAAACATTGAAATTATTGAAACTTCTGAGCAGAATCAGCCTGTGAAGAGCGGCAAGAATATGTCCATCGCAGCACTCGTCTGCGGCATTCTGGGTCTGGTCGGTGATTTCATCCCCTATGTGTCTTACTTCATGTTCGTACTTTCCATTCTTGCCATCGTGTTCGGTGCCAAGGGCAAAAAGCTCTCTGTGGCTGCCAACGAGCCTACCGGCATGGCTACTGCCGGTCTGGTGTTGGGCATTATCGGCACCGCTATGGGCGTTTTGGGCGTTCTGTGTTCCCTGTGCGCACTGTGTGGCCTGGGTGCTCTGGCAGGCATGGCCGGTTAATTTCTTTTAGTAATCACAAAAAGCAGGCACAATTCTATTGTGTCTGCTTTCTATTTGGAGTAAATTATGATCCCTAACATCGAATTATTAGGAAAAACGATTACGCCATACATGCTTCTGGCTTTGACTGGTGTGCTTGTGATCCTCTTTTACAGCCAGCATGTGGGCAAACGGCGGGGGCTGGACGAGATCCACATTTTATATATGCTTCTGTTCTCCTTTGTTGGTGTATTTGTCGGCGGCCACCTGCTGTACGGCATCACCAATTTGCCTTTGCTTGTGGAGACATTCCGCAATTTGCAGGATTTGGATTCTTTGTTGGCTGTCATAGAACGTTTTGTTCTGATCTTCGGCGGCTCAGTCTACTACGGCGGCCTGATCGGAGCTGTCTGCGTATGCCTTTTGTATCTGAAGCGCAACAGCCTGCCCTTAGGCCCCTACTCTGATGTGGCTGCCCCTTCTATTCCCCTATTCCACGTTTTTGGCCGGCTTGGCTGCTTCTTGTCCGGCTGCTGCTATGGCATAGAGTGGGAATACGGCCCAACCTATCATTATTCTCTGGCTGCATCCGCAAACGGTGTCCCCCGTTTCCCTGTACAGCTTGTTGAGGCACTTCTAAATCTGGCCCTGGCGCTGATTATGTACCGGTTCTTAAAAAAGGGACGGTTTAAAAACCGCCTTTTGGCCCTGTATTTTTCCGTATATCCGGTCTACCGTTTCCTGCTGGAGTACCTGCGGGGCGATACGTACCGGGGCTTTCTGGGCCCGTTTTCCACCAGCCAGATTATTTCTCTGGCATTGCTGCTGGCCGCAGGAATCTATTGGATCACATGTTGCACCAAAAGGAAAGGAGCTACCCATGACTGAGAAAGAAATCATGCTCTCCGGAAGTCTGTATATTGCTGCAGATCCGGAGCTTGTCCGGGAACATACCAACGCCAACCGGCTGACCCGTCTTATCAACGATTCTACCGAGGAGGAAACAGCATACCGTCAGCAGCTTTTCCGGGAGCTGTTCGGCAGCATCGGGGAAAACTTTGCCATTGAGCCGCCCATCAAGTGTGATTACGGCTGTAACACCTATATCGGAAACAACTTTTTTGCCAATTACGGCTGCTATATTCTGGATGTGGGGGAAGTGCATATCGGTGACAATGTGCTGTTTGGCCCCCGGGTCAATGTATTTGCCGCAGGCCATCCCATAGATCCGGACGTTCGCAACAGCAAGCTGGAATACGGCAAGCCGGTGACCATCGGCAGTAATGTGTGGGTGGGCGGCAATACGGTGATCAATCCCGGCGTGACCATCGGTGACAATGTGGTGATCGGCTCCGGCTCCGTGGTTGTAAAGGATATCCCAAGCAATGTGGTGGCTGCAGGCAATCCCTGCCAGGTGATCCGCCAAATCGGCGATGCCGATAAAGCCCACTGGCAGGAACAAGCAAAAAACTACCGCAAGATCAAAGGGATTTAACCCGGTTGGCTTTATTGCGCCTTGTAAAAAATAGGCACAGCGGTTTGTCTCTGCGGATGTTTTGTCAGATTCTTCCGCATTATAGCGCCTCATATCCCCTATTCATACAGAAACACCCTACGACTTTTAACGGTCATAGGGTGTTGATTCTATTAGTCTAACGGCTTCATTGTGGGGAACAAAATCACTTCCCGGATAGTGTCGGCGCCGGTCAGCAGCATGACACTGCGGTCGATACCTATGCCCATGCCGCCCGTGGGAGGCATACCGTATTCCATGGCGTTCAGGAAGTCCTCGTCCAGCATTTCGGTCTCGTCATCGCCGCGCTCACGCTGCTCCACCTGCTTCATAAACCGGGCCCGCTGATCAATGGGATCATTCAGCACGGAGTAGGCGTTGGCTAGCTCACTGTGGCAGATGAACAGCTCAAACCGCTCGGTCAGTCTGGGATCGGCGGGGCTGCGCTTGGTCAGGGGGCTGACCTCCACAGGGTACATGGTGATGAAGGTGGGCTGGATCAGATGCTCCTCCACCCGCTGATCGAAGCAGGCGTACAGGGCATTGCCCCAGGTCTTTTCTGCCGCATCGGCCAGCTCCACGCCCTTGGCGGCGGCGGCAGCCACAGCCTCGGCATCGTTGGAAATAGCATCGAAGTCAATGCCCACGTACTCACGGACGGCTTCCACCATAGTCATGCGGCGCCAGCCGGGGGTCAGGTCGATCTTCTCGCCCATCCACTCCACTTCGTAAGTACCCAGGATCTCCTTGGCAGCACCAGACAGGATACCCTCGGCAATATCCATCATATCATGGAAATCCGCATAGGCCTGATACAGCTCAACGGAGGTAAACTCGGGGTTGTGCTTGGGGTCCATGCCCTCGTTACGGAAAATTCTGCCGATCTCGTAGACACGATCCATACCGCCGATAATCAGCCGCTTCAGGGGCAGCTCAGTGGCAATACGCATATACATATCGATATCCAGCGTATTATGGTGGGTCACGAAAGGACGGGCAGAAGCGCCGCCGGCGATGGTATTCAGCACAGGCGTCTCCACTTCGATATAGTTCATGTTGTCAAGATACGCCCGCATGTACTTAATGAACTTGGAACGGATGATGAAGTTCTGCTTCACCTCGGGATTGACCATCAGATCCACATAGCGCTGACGGAACCTGATCTCCTTATCGGTCAGGCCGTGGTACTTTTCGGGCAGGGGCAGCAAGGACTTACTCAGCAGGATCACAGCCTTGGCCCGGATGGAGATTTCCTCGGTCTTGGTCTTGAATACCTCACCCTCGACACCCACGATATCACCGATATCGTTCTTCTTGAAGCGGGCATATTCCTCTTCGCCCAGCTCGTCGATCTTGACAAACAGCTGAATACGGCCGGTGGAGTCCTGCAGGTCGCAGAACATGACCTTGCCCTGTCCCCGCTTGCTCATCAAACGGCCGGCAATCTTAACGGTCTTGCCCTCAAAACCCTCGTAATCGGCCTTGATAGCGGCGGAATCTGCGTTGAAATCAAACTTGGTCTGAATAAAAGGATCGCGTCCTTCAGCCTGCAGAGCCGCCAGCTTTTCACGGCGGATCTGGGCCTGCTCGGAAACAGGCAATTCTGCCTGGGGTTCAAACTTTGCCATTATTTAGCCCTCACGTGTTACATTGATGACCTTCATCTCGTAAGTGCCTGCGGGGGCATTGACGGTGAAGGTGTCGCCCACGGACTTGCCCACCACCGCACGGCCGAAGGGAGAGTCATCGCTGAGCTTATATTCCATAGGATTGGCTTCCTGAGAACCGGTGATCCGGTAGTCGATCTTCTCGCCGGTGGCCAGATCTTCAACGGTAACGGTGCAGCCCAGACCTACACGGCCGCTTGCTTCGTTCTCGTCCTCAATGATCACCGCATGGGACAGAATGTCCTCGATTTCCGCAATGCGGCCATAGAGCTTTGCCTGTTCGTTTTTGGCAGCATCATACTCAGAGTTTTCAGACAAGTCACCGTAGGACCGGGCTTCCGCGATCATGGCGGCAATCTCCCGCTCACGGGTAGTTTTCAGGTAGTTCAGTTCTTTTTCCAGATCGTGCAGACGCAGACTTGTGATCTTAAATTCCTTTGCCATATCAAAGATCCTTTCTTGTGCAAAAATTTCGATATCTCATAATATTATACTAAAATTATGCCCATTCGTCAAGCACAGGTTTCCTGTTTGCGTACAATATTTTCCATTCATAACTTTGTATTTATCGCACTCCTCTTTTTTCTGCGTGCAGAACAAGGGGTTTCCAAAGGGGGAGCGATGCGACCGCCGCCTGTGGCGGAAAAAGGGAGCTGAGCGAGTGGCAGCGGTCTGTGTGCAACGCAGGTGCTTTGACGCCAAGGCGCACACAGGGCACCGCAACAGGAAAGGTTTCGCAGATTATTCATTTTTAATCCTTTGGTCGTCTGGATGGTTCGGGAACCATACGAAAGGTTCCCGGGAGCTCTTTGCATACTTTCTCGCCAGTGAGAAAGTATGATATATTTCTACAGACGGGCCGCTGAGGGCGTCGGCCCCTACAATTTATACTGGCAAAAATATCGGGTCTGCCGCAAGAAATACTTGCGGCAGACCCGGTTATCTTCTATTGTGTTACAGCAACATTCTGCTGTGCCTTTTTCACTTTCTTCAGCATATAGATGGCAATGGGAATGGCCAGAATGAGCGTCAGCACATCTGCCACCGCCTGCACCGATGCTACGCCGTACTCTCCGAAGAAATAAGCCAGCGGGAACAGAATGGGGATCATGCAGGTACCCTGCCGGGCTGTCGCCAACACCAATGCGCCTGTGGCATTGCCCAGACCGGCGCAGAACATATTCACCACCGCCACCCATGCATGGATGGGCAGCGCAATGCACTGCAGAATGATACACAGGCCGCCGATCTGCCGCATCTGAGGGTCAGAGCCCGCAAACAGCACGATAACGGGATCAGCAAATACCGCCAAAAGCACCGCCATGACCAATCCGCCCACAAATGCCACAATGGCCGAGAAACGGTAGCTTCCCAGCACCCGGTCATAGCGCCTGGCACCCCAGTTGAAGCCGGCCACCGGCTGGAAACCGGTACCGAAGCCCAGAATAATGCTGAACGGGAACATCATGATCTTGTTGCACACGCCGATGCCTGCCAGAACCGAATCCGAATACTCCCCTGCCATATCATTGAGCAGGATGCCCGCCAAAACCGCCAGTCCGGAACGGAACATGGAGGAAGATCCCACGCTGACCACCTTGCCGATAATATCCATGCTGAAATGAAAATTGCGAATAGAAAGATGCAGCACGCTGCGGCGGATTAGATACGGTACGATCAGAATAGCAAAGCTGACCAGCTTGGAGATGGCCGTTGCCAGCGACGCGCCTGCAACGCCCATATTGAGGCCAAAAATGAAGATAGGATCCAGCACACAGTTCAGCACGCCGCCAAAGCCCATGCCGATCATGGAGAAGGTAGCGCTGCCCTCAGAGCGCAGACATTGATTCATCACAAAGCTGGAGGCCATAAGGGGCGCAGCCAGCAAAACATAAGTGGCATAGTCGATGGAATACTGCTCACAGGTAGGGGTAGCACCCAGCAGCCGCACCATAGGGGTCATAAAGATACTGCCCAAAACTGTCAGCAGTGCGCCCAGTCCCAGCGCAAGAAAAAAGGCAGTGGACAGGACCTGACTTGCCTTTTTGTCATTCCCCTGCCCCAAAAGTCTTGCTATGTAGCTGTTGGCACCCACCGCCAGCATGGATCCGGCCATCATGATAAGCTGGTCCAGAGAGGAATTCACACTGACCGCCGCAGTCGCATTTGTTCCCAAATCGCTGACGAAGTAAGTATCAGCCAGCGAATAAATAGAGTTTATTAAAAACGCCACAATGGTAGGAATCGCCATTTTAATAACAACTTTGCTGATTGGTTCATTGAGCATCATCAGCCTGCGCTGTTCCTGCCGGTCGGATTTGTTGTCCATGCCTGTATTCCTCCCGATCCTTTAAATATTATTTTAAATTATAGCACATTTTTGCAAATAGGCAACCGCCTTTGCGGCATAATTCGCCACAGGAAAACAAATTTCAGTTTATCCCAATATAAAAAAGACACATTTTTCATGTGTCTTTTTTGTTTATTCGTTTTTATAGGGCGGGTCTGCTGGGTGCAGTCCCTGCATCTTCTGCATAGCCCGCTGCAGCGCATCCCGGGAATTTTTCCAGTCTGCCTTGGCGTTGCGGTAATCGTACTTTGCCACCAGCCAGTCCAGATCCGCCTTAACCCGAACCAGATTCTCCTGCATGACTCCATACACCGCAGGATAGAACCAATCCCGGCATTTGCTGGGCAACTTGCCTTCCGCCTGCTGCAAAAGCCCTGCAAAATGGCGGATACAGAAGCCCTTGCTCTGCTCCACGCTTTTGCGGAAAGCTTCATCCTTCAGCATGGTGAAAAACGTGTCGTAGTAGCGCTCCATGTGGTAATCCACCCGCTCACAGATAAAGCAGGAATCTACTTTCTTTTGCAGCCGCTGCCAGTATGCATCTTTTACCGTTTGGGGCTTTTTCCCGGAAAACAGGCTCTTTTTTTCCGGAATGTCCGGAGCTTCTGCCTCGTTCATAAAGTCCTTCAGGATCCATGCATAATAGGTCTGCAGCATCAGGGCGTTACCCAGCGTATTGCCGTAATCGTAGAGCGTTTTCGTGTGATGGGTGCAAAAGCCCAGCCGATCGGTCACTTCCCGCACCTCCGGCTCCATATAACTGGCACCGGGGCCGGCCACATAGCGGACGGTGCTTTGCTCAGCCTTACGCTCCAGATAGCAAAAGGGGCACTCGTCACCGGATGCAAAGGCATCGTTTACCGGAATGGTATCGATCTGTTCTCTCATATTTTCCCCTTTCAGCAGGTGCTGCAGGCATCGATCACAGTCTGGATCCGGCTCTGTACCAGTTCCGCCAGCTCCACTGTTTTCATATCCTTGTATTCTTCATAGGTAATGGGTTTCAGATAATGTAGCTGCACCGTCATATGACGGCTTCCCTTCTGATCCAGCACCCGATAGCTGTCGATAAACGCCATGGGCACAATGGGGCATTTTGCCTTTACGGCACAGCGGAAACTGCCCCCATGAAAGGGACGCATCTGATTGCCGCTTTTGCTGCGGGTACCCTCAGGAAAGATCACATAGTTCCGTCCGCTCAGCACTTCTTTGGTCACGGACTGAATCACCGTCAGGGACTGGCGTACATCCTCCCGGTCCATGGCAAAGGAATTGGTGCAGGCATAGATCTGCTTCAGCAGCGGAACGCTGCGCAGTTCCTTTTTGTACACCACCGCCAGCGGCGCGTCACAGGTGGCGGCAATGGCCACCACATCGAACATTCCCTGATGGTTGCCGTAGAGCATAAAGCCGTTTTCCCCGGGAATGTTTTCCTTGCCGTATACCTGCAAATCCACATTGGCAGAATTCGCCACCAAAGCCATGATGTACTGGATGTGTTTCCACTTTTCCTCCTCGCTATAGCGCTGCGGATGCTTTGCATAGCGGCACAGCTTCAGATACGCGCCGGGCAGCTTTGTGATATTTCTGAGAATAATCAAGGCCAGTCGGTTCATGGGTTCCCTCTTTCCGTTTGCATTTTTATCATTATAGCATCTGTTTGACCTTTTTACAAATACTGTATGCATTTTTTATGGCAAATCTTCGGCTGTTGTGCTATAATCAGCCCAAAGGAGGCGGTTTTGCATGATCTACACTGTCACATTCAACCCAGCTATCGATTATGTAGTGCAGTTGGAACAGGGCTTTTCGCTTGGCACTGTGAACCGCAACAGTGCTGAGGCGTTTCAGTTTGGCGGCAAGGGCATCAACGTGTCCAATGTGCTGAAAAACTTAGGTATGGATACAACGGCTCTTGGTTTTGTGGCCGGCTTCACCGGGCTGGGTCTGGAGCAGGGACTGCAAAAAATGGGTCTTGCCACCCGGTTTATTCATCTGATTGAAGGCATGACCCGCATCAATGTTAAAATAAAAGCCGGACAGGAGACAGAGATCAACGGCATGGGCCCGGTTATCACCGATGCTGACATGGCAAAGCTTTATGCTCAGCTGGATGAGATTGCGCCTAATGATATGCTGGTATTATCCGGCTCGATTCCCGCCTGTCTCGGCAGCGATACCTACGAAAAGATCATGGCTTATCTGCAGGACAGGCAGATCCCTGTTACAGTAGATGCCACCGGCCGGCTTTTGATGAACGTGCTGAAATACCGTCCATTTTTGATCAAGCCCAACAACCATGAGCTTGGGGAGATTTTCGGTACCACACCCAGAACGGATACGGAACTGATGAACTGTGCCAAAAAGCTGCAGGCCATGGGCGGCAGGAATGTTCTCATATCGCTGGCTGGGAATGGAGCGCTTTTACTGGATGAGAACGGCATATTCCACCGAACCGGCTGCCCCAAAGGAGCGGTAGTTAACAGCGTAGGCGCGGGAGATTCCATGGTGGCAGGCTTTTTGGCTGGCTATTTGCAAACAGGCGATTACAGCTACGCATTGAGGCTGGGCACTGCCGCAGGCAGCGCCACCGCATTCAGTCTGGGTCTGGCAACCGGCCAGCAGATTGAACAACTGATGCGGTCGCTCTAATAATCAAGCCCCGGAAAGCAGTTGCTTTCCGGGGCTTTTCATCAGCAGTAAAAGTCCTTGATCTTCTTGGCGCGGCTGGGATGGCGCAGCTTGCGGATAGCCTTATTTTCAATCTGGCGGATACGCTCACGGGTCACGCCGAAGATCTGACCCACCTCTTCCAAGGTGTGGGTACGGCCATCGTACATGCCAAAGCGCATACGCAGCACGTCTGCTTCCCGCTCGGTCAGGGTATCCAGAATCTCCTTCAAAGCCTCAGCAAGCAATGCATTGGAAGTGGCATCCGCAGGGCCGGGGGTACGCTCATCCTCCACGAAGGAGCCGATAGAGGTATCCTCTTCGTCACCCACGGGGGTGTCCAGACTCAATGTATCGGCTGCGGTGCGGTTGGCCTCAATGATCTTTTCCACCGGCAGGTTCAGCTCTGCTGCGATCTCCTCCACAGTAGGCTCACGGCCCAGCTCCTGCACCAGCTTGCGGTTGCAGCGGGTAGCCTTGTTGATAACCTCCACCATATGCACCGGCACCCGGATGGTACGGGCCTGATCGGCAATGGCTCTGGTAATAGCCTGCCGGATCCACCAGGTTGCATATGTAGAGAATTTGTTTCCCTTTGTCCAGTCAAATTTGTCCACAGCCCGGATAAGGCCGGTGTTGCCCTCCTGAATCAGATCCAGAATATGCAGGCCTCTGCCGGAATACTTCTTGGCAATAGAAACCACCAGCCGGAGGTTGGCCTCCGTCAGCTTATTCTTGGCCGTCTGATTGCCTTCGGACACCTGCTTGGCCAGTTCTACCTCTTCTTCGGCAGACAGCAGCCGGATCTGTCCGATCTCCTTCAGATACATACGCACCGGATCATCCAGATTGTATTCTGCAGCCAGATCCACCGGATCAATCAGTTCTTCGTCCTCTACACCTGTCAGATCCAGATCATCACCCAGATCGTCACCGATCACAAGATCCAGATCGTCACCCAGGTCCAGATCCAGATCCGCGCTTACCACCTGAATGTTCAATGCCTCAAAGTGGTCGTAGATCTCCTCGATCTTCTCCGGAGACAGATCAAGCTCTTCCAGATGGGCATTCAGATCGGAAGTACGGATCATACCGTCCTTACGGCCCTGGGCAATCAGCTTCTGCAGCACTGTCTGCAATTCTTCAGGCGACTTTGCCTGTTTTTTTGTGGTACTCATGCTCCAATCCCTCTTTATCTCGTGGCGTTATTTTTCATACCGTTAGACTATAGCCCGATTTCTGATTTTTGACAAGGCTTTTTCCAAAAAAATTTTCAAAAAAATCGTCTTTCGGCGGTTTTTGTCGCCCTGTAAGACAGTATTCCCCCTATTTTGCGAAAACATACAGTTTACTTTTATTGAAAGATTCGGTATAATTAATAAAATGACTTGAAATTGTCAAATTTCAGTTTATCGGGCAATTGCACTGGCGCTTACGCGCCAAAGGCTTCCCCCGGGGGGAAGCTGTCATAAAATCCGGTACGGATTTTATGACTGATGAGGAAAGCGGGCAGAAACGGTGGATGTTGCGTCTGTTTATAGGCTTAAAGCGCACTGTCAGTACACGCCGTTCCTCATCCGACCCGGCTTGCGCCGGGCCACCTCCCCCCCGGGGGAAGGCTTTTGGTTCTCTGCTTAACTAACCGCTAAATACAAATTTGATTTACAGAACGCGAGGAATCTTCTATGACCGATCTTTCTAAAATCCGAAATTTCTCCATTATTGCCCATATTGACCATGGTAAATCCACGCTGGCTGACCGTCTGCTGGAAGAATGCGACGCCATTGACCAGCGGATCCGGGCCGAGCAGCTGCTGGACTCCATGGAACTGGAAAAAGAGCGGGGTATCACCATCAAAGCCACCGCCGCCACCCTGACCTACACCGCCGACGACGGCGAAACCTATGCACTGAATCTGATCGATACCCCCGGCCACGTGGACTTCAACTACGAGGTAAGCCGCAGTCTTGCTGCCTGCGAGGGCGCGGTTCTGGTGGTGGATGCCTCTCAGGGCGTGGAGGCCCAGACTCTGGCCAACACTTACCTTGCCATTGATGCCGGCTTAGAAGTGCTGCCGGTTATCAATAAAATCGACCTACCCTCTGCCCGGCCTGCGGAAGTAAAGGCGGAAGTGGAGGATATTATTGGCATTCCCGCTGAGGACTCTCCGGAGATTTCCGCCAAAAACGGCATCAACATCCATTCCGTTCTGGAAATGATCGTCCGGGATGTTCCTGCTCCCACCGGCGACCGGAACGCACCTTTGCAGGCGCTGATCTTTGACAGCGTGTACGATTCCTACCGGGGCGTTATCGTCTATGTACGCATTAAGGAAGGTACTGTCCGTCCGGGGCAGGACATCAAAATGATGGCCACCGGTGCGGTTTATAAGGTAGTGGAAGTGGGTACTATGAGTCCCACCGGACTAGTCCCCAGAGAGGCGCTGGGTGCAGGCGAGGTAGGCTACATTACTGCCTCCATCAAAACTGTGGCTGACACACAGGTGGGCGATACCATTACCACAGTGGAGGGCGGCGCTGCTGCGCCCCTGCCCGGCTACCGGCCGGTGCAGCCCATGGTGTTCTCCGGTGTGTACCCTGCCGACGGCGCGAAATATCAGGATCTGCGGGAAGCACTGGAAAAGCTGAAGCTGAACGACGCATCCTTTGCCTACGAGCTGGAAAGCTCCATTGCGCTGGGCTTCGGTTTCCGCTGCGGTTTCCTTGGCCTTTTGCACATGGAGATCATTCAGGAGCGTCTGGAACGGGAATACAATCTGGATCTGATTACCACAGCGCCTAACGTTGTCTACCGCATTACCAAGAATAACGGCGAGGTGCTGATGGTCTATACTCCTCTTGACTATCCCGATCCTATGGACATTCAGCTGGCGGAAGAGCCCTTTGCCAAGGTCAATCTGATCGCACCCCAGGAATATGTAGGCAACATCATGGATCTGGCCACCTCCCGCCGGGGCGAGTTCAAGGACATGGTCTATCTGGATGCCAACCGGGTGGAGCTGCACTATGAAATGCCTCTGAACGAGATCATTTACGATTTCTTTGATGCCCTGAAGTCCCGTACCCGGGGCTACGGCAGTCTGGACTATGAGCTGATCGGTTACCGGCCCAGCCGGCTTGTAAAGCTGGACATTCTGCTCAACGGCGACATCGTGGATGCCCTGAGTTTCATTCTCTTTGCGGACAACGCCTATCCCCGGGCCCGGAAGATCTGTGAAAAGCTGAAGGAAAACATCCCCAGAGCCCAGTTTGAGATCCCGGTGCAGGCTGCCATCGGCGGCAAGATCATCGCCCGGGAGACCATTAAGGCCCTGCGTAAGGACGTTTTGGCCAAGTGCTACGGCGGGGACATCACCCGTAAGAAGAAGCTGCTGGAAAAGCAGAACGAAGGTAAAAAGCGTATGCGTACCTTCGGTACTGTTTCCGTCCCCAGTGAAGCCTTCATGGCAGTTCTGAAATTAGACGAAGACTGATTGCAAATTGAGCGGAGGTCATTATGGCTTTATTTGCGCGAAAAAATAAAACCCCCTTGGGGATTTATATTCATGTTCCCTTTTGCCGGAGTAAATGCGATTACTGCGACTTTTACTCCCTGACCGCCAAGGATGACAGCCTTATGGACGGCTATCTGGATGCGGTATGTACCCATATCCGGGAGGCAGGCGCCTTGGCACCCAGTTATCTGGTGGATACGGTCTACTTTGGCGGCGGCACCCCCAGCTTTTTCGGTGCAGAAGGCATGGCTGCCATTCTGACTGCCATACGTAAAAGCTTTGATGTGGCCGGTGATGCGGAGATCACCTTTGAAGCCAATCCAGACTCCGTATCCGACCGGCTTTTGCGCCGGCTGCGCAGTGAGGGCTTTAACCGGGTCAGTCTGGGCATCCAGTGCGACGATGACGAGATCCTGAAAAAGATCGGCAGACCCCACAACTACGCACAGGCTGTGACTGCGGTGCAGCGGATCCGGAAGCTGGGCTTTAAGAATCTCTCCATCGATTTGATGTACGGCCTGCCGGGCCAGACTCTGCGTGCATGGCAGCAGACCCTTAAAAATGTGCTGAAACTGACACCGGAACACATCAGCTGCTACGGGCTGAAGGTGGAAGAGGGCACACCTCTTTATGATTATAAAGAATTCTGCAAGCTGGCCGATGACGATACTCAGGCAGATATGTACCTGTCTGCTGTGGAGATCCTGCAAAGCTACGGCTACCGGCAGTATGAGATCTCCAATTTCTGCAAACGGGGCAATGTGTCCCGCCACAACTTAAAATACTGGAGCGGCGGTGAATATCTGGGTTTTGGTCCCGATGCCAGCTCCGATTTCGGCGGCCGCCGGTTTGCCATTATTCGGGATCTGCGGGGCTATATTGACGGAATCCGCACCGGTGGTCAGGTGCTGCGGGAGATTCAGGAAGTACCACCCCGGGAGCGGGCCGGCGAATATCTGATGATGCGGCTGCGTACCGTATCCGGTCTGGATCCCAGAGAATATGAGAGCCGCTATCTGCTGCCCTTTGCACCCTTGCAGGCCTCTTTGGAAAAGTGCAAAGAACAGGGTCTGGCTGCCAGAACCTTTGACGGCCGCTGGCATCTGACGCCTACAGGCTTCCTTGTTTCCAACTCCATTATTTCCGATCTGCTGCTGATTCAGGAAACCAGCGAATCTCTGGCTAAAAGGCGCTGATTCTCCGGAAGTAATCTCTCCGATTCAATCGTATAATAAGTAGAGGAACCATACTTGAAAGAATCTAAGGAGGAATTATTTATGAAGCTGAAAAAACTGTTTTCTGTTACTCTTGTGCTTCTGCTGGTATTCTCCCTGCTGGCAGGCTGCAGTACTGTGAGTACCGAAAAGAACGGCCTTGCTTATGATGCGGCACCCAACGAAGAGGCAAAGTACGACAATGCACTCAGCGATTCTTCAGAAAGTGCATCCTCGACCGGTACTCCCCAAAATCAGAAACTTATCAAAACCGTTCGTATCAGCGCGGAAACAGAAGATCTGGATACGATCCTGTCCAAGATTGATACCCGTATCACAGAGCTGAACGGCTACGTAGAATCCCGGCAGGTTTACAACGGAAGCGCCTATTCCGGCCGTTCCTCCCGGTATGCAGAGCTGACCGTCCGGATCCCGGTGGCATCTCTTGACCGGTTCGTGGATCATGTTTCCGAAACCTCCAACATTATCTCCAGCAATGAAAGCACACAGGATGTAACCCTTTCCTATGTAGCCACGGAAAGCCGCATCAAAGCCCTGAATACCGAGGAAGAACGGCTGCTGGAGCTGCTGGCCAAAGCAGAGACCATGGACGATCTGCTTTTGATCGAATCCCGGCTCACAGAAGTGCGGGCAGAGCTGGAAAAGCACGTATCCCAGATGCGGCTGTATGACAATCTGGTGGACTACGGCACGATTCACCTGAACCTGCAGGAGGTCAAGAAGTATACCGTTGTAGAAGAGCCGGAGACTGTCTGGGAGCGGATCGGCAGCGGCTTTATGGAAAGCCTGCAGGATCTGGGCGACTTCGGTGTGGAGCTGTTCGTGTTCCTGATCGTTGCCCTTCCCTATCTGGTGCTGATCGCCGCCGTGGCAGTGGGTGTGATCCTGCTGATCAAGCACGGCAAACGCAAAAAGAAAAAGGCACAGCAGCAGGAAGAAAATCCCCAATAAAAAGCGATCCCGGACGGTTAACCGTCCGGGATTTTATGCTATTCGGCACTCTTGCTTTACTTTTTTGCGTTTTCTGCCAACATATTCATGATTTGGACCTTTTGCTCAAACATAGCTTTATTGACAGCCTTCAAAGTAATTGTAATTCCCGCAAACACCAAGGGAATGCAGCTAAGGGTGTAAAGATAGAAAAAAGCGTTTTCTATTTCTTCTTTTGCAAAAAGCAATGTCATAACCAATTCATATTCAAAAATAACCGGAAGAATTATACTGGCAATTGTACAAATCAGAAAAAAGTTAGAAATCTTAGTGATAGTAGAATCCATAAATAGTCTCCTTCTATATTATGGTTCTGCCGTGTAGTTCAATTGAATATTTTTAGTTACTGTGTTTTGAGAATAATCACTCGCATCGAAAACATCAAATTGCGCTTGAAGCGCACCTACTGTGTTAGTATTCCCACCACTATTCTCATATGTGATTACTGCGTGGTAGGTAAAATAATGTCCATTATTTAACTGAGAGTCATAATCAGTACATTCCTCAAAGGAATAGGAGTCTAGTTTTTGTCCTACAGCCACTGTCTTTCTATTCATAAGTGTAATTCCCGATGTGCCAAGCTTAACGCTATCCTCTGTAGCACTTAATGTATTAATATAGCCCATGACCGTAGTAAATGTGGATCCATAAGGTAATGCATTAACAATTTTTGTTAACAAGTCCACAGTAATATTACTTCCAGCTTCTTTTATCAACCCAAGGCTATTACGCATACGTCCTTGTTGGTACGTTCTAATGAATGTCGAATTATCACCACAAGCAAAAGCTAATTTAATATTCTTATATTCAAACACGTTGCTGTCGTACAGTGTTGTATCACCTATAGTTGTGTATCCCATAATTTTAAAAGATGCCCACCATGTTGAATCCGCAGACGTAACGTCAGTATATCTGTATTCAACATATGGTAGCGAATAACTTTTATATAATTCACCCATATATGTAAATGAATGCTGATATATAGTTGAATTATACCAGCATGTTGTTTCATTGACGGCTCTTGATTGCGAATCAATTCCGAACAACTGAAGCGTACTATCATTTGTAGGTATTTCAGTCGTTATTCCATTTACCAAATGCAGCGGCCAAAACAAATCTTTTGCCGAGTCTGCCTTTAAAAAATTTGAAGCATCAATGCTAAACAGCGAACTGGGCATTTCCATTTCGTATAAATAAAGTGTTTCATTTTCATCTTGAATATAAAGCTTAATATGTGGTGTGTTAGCCAATTGGGAAGCATAGAGCAGCTTAGAATCCTCTGCAAAGTCATTATAAAGTTCAAACAAAAGGACATTGTAACCATTAATAACTGATTCAACATCAACGATTACACTATTTATTCCTTGGTTCCATTTATAGCTTGCATATAGTTTTCCCACAATAGGAAGTTTTACTGTCCCTGTGTTTGTAGACAGTACAACTGTTGTAGAAAGGTCATTGCTGTTAACGGTTAGATTTGAAAGGGTAATAGAAGATGTAGGGCAGCTTGCAATAGCTGCTTTTGCAGAACGGCCATTAGGTTTAGATGTATAAGTGGTCGAAAACTCATCTGCAGACATAACAATACCTGTTACGTTATCAACACCAGTCATGGCAGGAACAGTGCTTGCATAAGCAGTGCTGAGCATAGAAAAGGCAAGACAAATACATAGAATAAACGCAAACATTTTTTTCATAGAATTTCCTCCTAGCTTTAAAGTCACTCGAAATAGTCAGTTGTTATCGACTATTTTTAATATTATAACAAGTATATAAATTTAAATAAAGTAAAAAACTCTAGTGAAGTAGTAAGAAACTCTAGTTCCTACATAACAAAGCCTTCTGCAAAATTTGCAGAAGGCTTTGTATATGATCATTTCATAAATTTATCAATGGCCTCGCACAGGTCGTCGATGGCGGTTTCGTCGCCGGCAGCTACTGCGTCCACCATGCAGTGGTGGATATGATCCTTCAGGATCACCTTGCCTGTGTTATCCAGCGCGGAGCGGACTGCTGCCAGCTGGATCAGCACCTCGGAGCAGTCATAGCCCTCCTCCACCATGCGCTTGACCTTTTCCAGATGGCCGATGGCACGGGCCAGACGGTTCACCACCGCCCGCTGATTCTCATGGACATGTCCGTGGGAATGGGCAATGCCGTGGGCATGCATATAGGCGTGGTCATGGGCATGATCGTGATCATGTTCGTGGTCATGTTCGTGATGCTGCTGCGCCATAATGCCCCTCCTTTTCGTGATTTTTCTGCATTATATCCTATTTTTTCCCAACATGCAAGCCCCTGAGGGGGATTAGAAATTTGTATTTATCGGTTAGTAAAGCAGCAGGCCAAATGCCTTCCCCCCGGGGAAAGCCTTTGGCGGGTAAGCGCCAGTGCAACTGCCCGATAAACTGAAATTTACACCGAATTACTGCGCTTTCTGCAGTGCTTTTACGGCTGCCTGAATCTGGGGATCCTCTGTCGGTTCCAGCGTATCGGAATAGATCAGCGCTGCTGTCTGCTCATCCACTTCTATCAACACTTGCGGCACCAGTCCGCCCTCATCTGCCAGACTCACCCCATTGGGTGTGAAGTATTTGCCCACAGACAGGCCCACCGCAGAACCATCCGTCATCTCATAGGTATTCTGGAAATAACTTTTGCCGCTGGTGGGTGTTCCCACCACAACTGCCCAGTCATACTCCACCAGCGCAGCCGCAAAGAACTCTGCCGCAGAGTAGCTGCTGCCGTTAATCAGCACCGCCATGGGGATCTGTAAACAGGCCTCGTCAGAGGTATCCACATCTTCCTGCCCTGTATAATACAAGCTTCTAAACAGCGGTCCTTCCGGCAGCAGATAATCCAAAAGCTTTACAAGCTCCGATTTATAACCACCGGGATTGTTGCGCACATCGAATATAAGCTTTTCCGCACCCTGTTCCAGCAGCGTTTCCACGGCTGCCTTGCTTTCGGTAAAGCAGTTCTCGTTAAAATTTGCAATAGTCACCAGACCAATCTTGTCGTCCAGCATAGTTCCAACCGCAACAGGATTGCGGATCTTCTGCCGGGTCAGCGTAAAATTCAGCTCCAGACCGTTCCGCAGGACCGTCAGGGAAACCTGCGTGTCCGCTTCTCCCCGGATCAGATCTCTGGTTCCGTCAATACCCAGATCCGCCACCTTCTGACCCTCCACTGCCACCAGAATATCCCCAGGCAAAACGCCCTGTTCTTTGGCAGATCCACCGTGCTCTACCTTCTGGATGTCAAGTCCCGTTCCGTCCTGCCGCACCGCAACGGTCATGCCCACACCAACATAAGCATTTTCCTTCCGCTCCTCATAAGCAGCGTATTCATCGGCGGGAATATAGTAGCTCCATGGATCTCCCAGTGCCTGTACCATGGCATCCGCAGCTGCATCCTCAATGGCAGTTTCATCTACTTCTCCAATAAAGCGCTGGCTGATCAATGCCTCCAGCTGTGTCAGCTTGGAAGGCGCTTCCGCAGCAAAAAACAGCGTAGCTATAGATGCCAGTACCGCCACCATAACATAGGACACAATGCGCAGCATCCATTTTGTCCAATGATTGTTGTTACTCATATTGCAGCACCTCTGTAATGGGGAATTCCCACAGCCCTGACAGAGCTGTGGGAGTTGTGTTGTTATAGTATATCCTGAGAATCAAATTGCAATGTATTCCGCAGGATTTACGTATGTACCCTTATAGGAAATACCGAAATGCAGGTGAGGCCCGGTGGAGGCACCGGTAGAACCGCAGTAGCCGATCACCTCGCCCGCACTTACATACTGACCGGGAGACACAATGTAGTGGGTCATATGCATGTAAATGGAGCTGAAACCATCACCATGGTTAATGGTCACATAGTAGCCGGCACCGCCCTCCTGATAGGAAGTGGTAGTAATCACGCCGGTCCGGGTGGCATAAATCGGTGTGCCGGAGGGTGCTGCCAGATCTACGCCATAGTGCATCCGCCAGCCACCGTATACCGGATGCCAGCGCATACCGAAAGGACTGCTGAAATTGGTATAACTAATGGGGATCAGCCATGTGGCATTGCCTATGGTCTGGCCTGTTCCCGCACCGCCGGCATATGTGGGATCGGGAACGGAAGTTGCCAGCCATTCCAGATACTTGGCATCCTCGTATTCCTCTTCCTTTTTAGCGATCTCCTCCATCAGCTTGGCCTGTTCGTCCTCGGACTGCTCCATCAGCGCTTCATACTCTTCACCGGTGGCAATCAGTTCCGCAAGCAACTGGTCCGCTGTGACCCGCTTGCCTTCCAATGTAGTCTGGGTGGTTTTCAGTTCATCCTTGACGCCTTCCAGATCGGCTTTTTCGCCTTCCAGCTCCGCCTTGGTATCCGCTACCACCTTAGCCGCCGCATTCATCTCCTCCAGGCGGCGCTGATCCGCCGCTGCAATCTCCTCGATCATATTCAGCCGGTCCAGCAAGTCGGAGAAGCTGTTTGCCTCAAACAGCACAGACCAGTAGGACAGCGCGCCATCCTCTTCCATAGCACGGATGCGTTCCTTGTTCTTCTCTCTGAGTTCTCCCAGCTTTTCTTCCGCCGCTGTCAGCTCCTCCTGCTTATCGGCGATCAGCACACCGTAAGCGGAGATCTGCTCGTTGATGGTGGCGATCTGCTCATGCAGCAGGGCGATTTCCTGATCGATCAGGTTCTTCTGGGCTACGATTTTTTCCATTTCGTCCAGATTATCTGCCAGCTGTCCCTGCAGTTTCTTGATCTGTTCATCAATCTCTGCTTTCTGACCTTCCAGCTCGTCCAGCTGTTCCTTGATCGCACTGGAGCTTGCCGCATCTGCATGGGTAGGCAGCACGCCCACTACCAAGCCAAGGAGCAGCACCAATGCCATCAGACCGGCCAGAATGGATACCCAAAGTCTTCTGTTTCTCATAAGTAACCTCATTATACATTCATAAACTTGCGGATAGACGTCCAGCTGCCGATGATACCCACAAACAGGCCGGCTGCGGCAAAAGTAGCAACCATAGGCCACAGCAGCTCCGTAAAGGGTACGAAAGTGAACAGCTTCAGCGTATCGATCAGCGCGATGCGCCCGATCAGAGCATCGTACATCAGCCATTCCAGGCCAAAGGCCAGCGCCGCGCCCAGCATACCCAGCGTAAAGCCCTCCACCACGAAAGGCAAACGGATAAATCCGTTGGTAGCGCCTACCATCTTCATAATGGCAATCTCATCCCGGCGGTCGTACATAGCCAGCTTCACCGTATTGGAGATAATCAGCAAGGATACCACCAGTAGCACCGCGATCACCGCCACAGAGGCAATCTGCAGCACATCCTGCAATGTGGAAAAGCCCTCCGCAAGTTCGTAAGCCGCAGAAATCTTCGCAACACCGGGAATATTTTTCAGTGCCTCGGAGGTCTGCTCCATCAGGTGGTTATCCGCCAGCACCACCACAAACCGGTGCCGCAGGTAGCTGGCATCCACGCCGGTAAAAGCCTCGCTGTCCTGATGGTCCTGGGCAAAATTGCTCAATGCCTCCTGCCGGGAAACAAAGGTAGACTGCTGCACATTGGGGATCCGGTTAATCTCCGTTCCCACGCTTCTGGCCTCCGCGTCCGACAGATTCTCATCCACATATACCATGATCTCGTTGGTCTTGTTCAGGTCCTCCACCATAATGTTCACATTATAGGTCAGGATTGAAAAGCTGCCCACAATCAAAAGGCAGGCCACCGTAACACACACAGCCGCAAAGGACATAAATCCGTGGAGAAAAATACCCCGGACGCCCTCTTTGATCAAATAACCAAGATTATTCAGTCTCATATTCTGTAATACCCATCCATTCCGTCATGTACGACCAAGCCCTCATTGATGGCAATGACCCGCTTAGAAAACCGCTCCACCAGATCTCTTTCGTGGGTGACCACCAGCATGGTAGTGCCCAGATTGTTAATTTCCTGCAGCAGGCTCATGATCTCCAGCGAGCGGGCAGGATCCAGATTACCGGTGGGTTCATCGGCAATGATGGTGGAGGGGTTGTTGACCAGGGCTCTTGCAATGGCCAGACGCTGCTGCTCACCGCCGGAAAGCTCCGTGGGATGCCGGCGGCTCTTGGTCTCCAGACCCACCAGTTCCAATATGTACGGTACACGGGCCCGGATCTCTTTCTGCCGGGCACCTACCGCCCGCATGGCAAAAGCCACATTGTCGTAGACAGTTTTGTTCTCGATCAGGCGAAAATCCTGAAACACAACACCTACCGTACGGCGTAAGTAAGGAATCTCACGCTTACGGATCCGCTCCAGAGAGTAGCCGTTCACATGGACCGTTCCGGAAGTGGGCTTTAATTCTCCCGTAATCAATTTGATAATGGTGGACTTGCCGGAACCAGAAGGGCCCACCAGAAAAGCAAATTCTCCGTCCTCAATCTGCATATTAATGCCCCGCAGCGCGTGGGTGCCTACCGAATAGGATTTATGAACATCAGTAAATTCAATCATGTTTCTATCTCCAAATCAGGATGTAACCAAATTGTAACACATTGTAAAAGTTATGTCAATCTCTGCAGGGGCGAAAAATACTGGAAACGGTCAATAACGGCGTTTTGCCCAAAAACGGGCTCTGTATTCTGGCAAATCTTTTACCTCTATCATACTTTGAGCCGCACGGGTGCGTGCGGCTCAAGCAGGAATCATTATCGGATTTCCCGGGAGGACAGATACTTGCGCACCATCAGCGCCACCTTGAACACGATGGCATGGTCAAACTCCCGCAGATCCAGACCGGTAAGCTTCTTGATTTTCTCCAGACGGTACACAAGGGTATTCCGGTGGACAAACAGCTTCCGGGAGGTTTCGGATACATTCAGATTGTTCTCAAAGAACTTATTGATGGTAAACAGCGTCTCTTGATCCAGAGAATCGATGGAGTTCTTCTTGAACACTTCACTCAGGAAGATCTCGCAAAGGGTGGTGGGAAGCTGATAGATCAGACGGCCAATGCCCAGATTTTCGTAGTTGATAATACTCTTCTCTGTATCAAACACCTTGCCCACATCAATGGCTGTCTGGGCTTCCTTGTAAGCGTCTGCCAGCTCACGCAGATGCTCCGCCACCGTACCGATACCGATGACTGTCTTGATAAACAGCTCGTTCTTCAGGGTATCTTCTATGCTGCGGGCGATCTTCTCCAGTTCCTCCACATCTGTCGCGGGATTCAGCTGTTTGATTACAGCAATGTCCGTCTCATTGATGCTCAGTACAAAGTCCTGCAGCTTATCCGGGAACATGCCGGACAGCACGTCCACCGTGGCCACATCCCCATGGCCCAGCTGCCGCACCAGAAATACGGCCCGGGGGGCATCTGTGGCAAAGTGCAGTTCCTTGGCCCGGATATAGATATCTCCCGGCAGGATGTTATCCATAATAATATTCTTTACAAAGGTCCCCCGGTCATGCTTCTCTTCATAAAAGGTCTTGGCATTGTTCAGCGCGATATAGGCCATGCTGCAGTATGCCCTGGCCTGCTCATCATCGCCCATGCAGAACACCGCATACTCAAACAAATTGGCACTGCTCATAATCGCCCGGAAAGTCTTTTGGCCGTAAGTAACCGTCTGCTCAGGGCTGCCGGTAAGCTTCAGGGCCGCTTCCGGCCAGCGTTCCCCCAGCACCGCAGTATCGGTGCAGGAAACAACATAGCCTTCGGTATCGATCACGCCGAAAACACGGTCGGATACATCTTTTAATTGAGAAATTACATTCTGAAAAACACTGTTGGACATTTTCCAGGCCTCCTTAGAAATATGCACAAATGCGGATTTCACAAAATTGCACGGTTATTATACACTTCTTTTGCACATTTTGCAAGTGCCTTTTGACATTTTATTGCAAAATTCATCAACTTTTTTATGTAAAATCCCAGTCTTACACAGTATTTGTAATTTTTATTTCCAGAATTTCACAGCAATTTGACTGATTATCCGGTCAATACAAATTCAGCAGATTTGTTCCAAAGCTGCCATTTCTTCCTCAGACAGTACTCTGGTCTGCCCCCGGGGCAGATCTCCCAACATCAGCTGCCCTTCCTGCTGCCGCTCCAGATAGGTCACCGGCATTCCCCGGGATGCCAGCATCCGGCGCACCTGATGGTACTTTCCCTCACAGACCGTTACTCTGCTCTGTCCGGGACCCAGCGGTTCCAGTACCGCAGCCAGACACACCGTCCCATCCCCCAGAGTAAGCCCCTGAGCAAAGGCCTGTATATCTTCCTCACCGGCAGTCCCCTCATGTCTTGCATAATAGACCTTGGGCACTTCCTTTTTGGGAGAGATCAGCCGGTGCAGAAGATCACCATCATTGGTAAACAGCAGCAGGCCCTCGGTGGCCTTATCCAGCCGCCCCACCGGTTTCAACTCCAGATGCCGCATAGCCTCCGGAAGAAGCTCCATTACTGTTTTTTCCTGTGCGTCCTCTGTTGCTGTCACGTAACCTGCAGGCTTATTCAGCATAACCACGACCCGCCCCGCCGCTTTCAACGGCTCTCCGTCCAGACAGACCGTCTGCCGATCGGGGTCAATCTTGCGGCTGTTATCCCGCTCCTGTTTCCCGTCAACGGTAACCCGGCCTGCTTTGAGAATGCTTTTCACCTGACTGCGCGTACCCACGCCGCAGTCACACAAAAATTTGTCCAACCGTTCCATGGCTTCTCCGTTCTACCGCCTGCCGTATATGAATAAGCTGTATCGCAAGACAAAAACGTCAGGAGGTTATAATTTATGATGGTAATGACCGCAAAGGTCGATTTCAAAAAGATCATGATCGGCTTGCTGGCCGCCGTGGGGCTGATCGTGGCTCTGATCCTGCTTTTGGGCGGTGGTAACGAAAGCACTTCCACAGCCGCCCCGGCAGTTTCCAACAACGATGCACGGGTACAGTTTTTAAAGGATTTCGGCTGGGATGTAAGCGCCTCTCCCACCGAATCCAGCCAAGTGAAGATCCCCCAGGAGCAGACCTCGGTTTATGAGCGCTACAATGCCCTGCAGAAAAGTCAGGGCTATGATCTGAGCCAGTATGCAGGCAAAACGGTCATGCGGTATGTGTATAAGATCAACAACTTCCCCGGTGCCACTGAGCCGGTATACGCCACCTTGCTGGTGTACAAGAACCAGATCATCGGCGGAGACATTACCGACACCTCCGCCAAAGGCGTGATCCAGGGCTTCAAAAAGCAGGAGTCTGTTACTCCCCAGCCCACAACGCCTTCCCAGCCTACCAGCCCCCCGGAGACCACCTAAGCCAGAGCTTCCAACTTCAAATTTCAGTTTATCGCTCTGTTTAGGCTTGCAGTGTACGCTTGCCCCCGCGCTTGCGAGGGGGGTGCCCCGAAGGGGCGGGGGGAGTCTTTTCTTGTGCAACAGCGCATTAAATACAAATTCTTTTCATAGTTTAACACATTTCCCTTTTCTTGACAACCGCCCGTTTTAGTGCTATAATATGTGTAATTTCATAATATTGTCTTCAGGGCAGGGTGTAATTCCCGACCGGCGGTAAAGTCCGCGAGCGCGCAGGTGCAGAATCGGTGTAATTCCGATACCGACAGTAGGCAAGCAGTTTTCGATGATTGCCTGATAGTCTGGATGGAAGAAGGCAGCGGCTTTTTGCCGTGGATTTTTACGCCCTGAGTGTTTTTACTCAGGGATATTTTTTTGAGGTGGTTATTATGGAAAAATTCTGGGAACAGGTACAGGACAATGCGCTTTTCCTGCTGGCATGCATTGGCATCATCGCTGCTTTGGCAATCGCCGCCCGCATCGCAGAACGGTTTCTGCCGGCCACGCGGAAGGTATCCAAGGCCCGCAGGATCACCATTGTGGCTGTTTGCTCTGCCATAGCAGCAGTACTGCATATGCTGGATTTTCCGCTGCTGTTTCTGGCACCGGAATTCTATAAGCTGGACTTTTCCGAGTTGCCGGTGATGCTGTGCGGCTTTTTCCTTGGGCCCTCTGCGGCTGTGGCCTGCGAAGCGGTCAAGATCCTGCTGAAACTGCTGATCAAAGGCACCAGCACCGCCTTTGTGGGAGACTTTGCCAACTTCGCCGTAGGCTGCAGCCTGGTTCTGCCAGCTGTTATCATCTACCATACCAAAAAGAGCCGCCCCTGCGCCCTGTGGGGATTGGTTGCCGGCACATTGACCCTGACTGTTTTCGGCAGCGCCTTTAACGCCGTGTATCTTCTGCCCCGGTTCTCGGAGCTTTATGGACTGCCGCTGGATAACATCATTGCCATGGGTACCAAGATCAACGGCAGCATTCAATCCCTTGGCACATTTGTGCTGCTGGCCGTAGCACCACTGAATCTCATTAAGGGCGTTTCTATCTCGATATTGACGCTGCTGCTCTACAAGCGGGTCGCCCGTCCTCTGTTTGGAAAATAAGCAAATACCGGACGCTTTTAAGCGTCCGGTATACTTTTATTCTTCTGTAGGTTCTTCGGCCGCTTCTGGCTGCGCTTCCATCATTTCCGGCTGGGGTTCCGGTTCTGCCGGGGCAGCGGGCTGCACCGCAGAGCGTTCCGGGATCTGAGACTTTCTGGGCGGCATACCCAAATCCTTTTTCCGGCAGGCAAATACAAAATACGGCAGAAGGAAGCTGAAGAAAATACTCAGAACCAAAAACAGCACCGCATTATCCGGCTTGCAGGATGCAAACAGATCGTAGTAAGCAATGTACGCAAAAACCGTCTGAACAACGGCCACCACCATGATGACCAGCGCAATTCCAAGCATCAGAAGCAGAGGCCCCATCAGTTCCATCATTTCCGCATCATTGGCAAAGGTGTTCTCCAACGCAGAAGACAGGAATTCAAAATAACTGATAAGCAAAGGGATCATCAGCACAATATTGGCAATCCCCAATCCCAGCAGAATCTTCCGGCGGTTACGGATCTTTCCCTTAACCACATACTGGTATTGGTCGGAAATGCTGCCCAGCGTCCAGACATTGACCACAGGGATCCATGCCAGCCAGGGATTGCGGATGCCCCGACGGTTTGCAATGGTGTACATGCCCAAAGACTGCAGCACATAAACCAGTACGGAATACACAAAAGACAGCAGCATGATCACCAGATAGGCTACCAGAAAGTAGCTGAAAAACTCCATTTCTGCCCCACCATCTATCGTCGGCATTCCAAAACCATAATAACCATACTCACTCATTGTAAACACCTCTCTTTATATTATATCGGGTCTGATTTCAGTATAACAGAAACACACCGGATTTACAACAAAAAATTGGACAAACAGCAAAAGGCGCGTTGCAGTCTGACAACGCGCCCACGCTTAGTTTTCTTCGTAATGATTGTCCAGTGCCGAAGGCGGCAGCTCCGCCGTCTGATCCCGGTCCATAAGCATACGCACCGTATCAGCCGGCGCCGCGCCCCGGTTGACCAGCGCATCCACCGCGTCAATAATGGGCATTTCCACATGATACATATTTTTCAGCCGCACAGCCGCAGGCAGCGCGTTCAGGCCTTCCACCACCATGCCCACCTGCTTCACAGCTTCCTCCGGCTTCACACCCTGCCCAAGCAGCATACCGCAGCGGTTATTGCGGCTGTGCATACTGGTAGCGGTAACGATCAGATCTCCGATGCCCGCAAGGCCGCCAAAGGTACGCTCCTTGCAGCCCATGGCCATGCCCAGCCGGGCAATCTCCGCCATACCCCGGGTAATAAGGGCTGCCTTTGTGTTATCCCCATAACCAAGCCCTGCCGCCACACCGGCCGCCAGCGCAATCACATTCTTCATAGCGCCGCACAGCTCCACACCGGTCACGTCATCGTTGGTGTAAACACGCATACAGGTGTTGGAGAAAACCTCCTGTACCTTTTTGGCCGCCGCATCATCGCTGCTTGCCGATACGATGGTGGTAGGCAGATCTCTGGCTACCTCCTCCGCATGGGTAGGGCCTGACAGGGCCACCAGCTTCACAGAGGGATTTTTCAGTTCATCCTCAATGATCCGGGTCATGGTAAACAGGGTATCCGGTTCAATTCCCTTGGCCACATCCACAATGATCTGGCCATCCGAAATATATGGAGCAGCTTTCCGGGCGGTGCCGCGCACAAATACCGACGGTACCGCGAACAGCAGAATATCCTTTTTCCGGCAAACTGTTCCTATATCCTTTGTAAACAGAATTTCATCCGGGATTACCATGCCGGGCAGATTGGGATGCCGCCGGGTTTCCGACAGCATATCGATCTCCTGTTCCAGCGCGGACCAGACCGTTACCCGGTTGCCGCTGCGGCAAAGCATTCTGGCCAGAGCCATGCCCCATGTACCAGCGCCTAAAACACCGATGTGATTCATACTATATCTTCCTTATGCTGAACTTCATCCGCAGGGCGGATGTTTTTACCATTATAATCCATCCGACCCGTACTGTCAATTACTCGATAATGTAGGCAGCTGTGATCTGGCCGTAGTAAGCGGTATGGTAGTCGCCTTCATTTGCTGTGCCTTTAGCATAATACCGCCGGTCATTCTCTTCGTTAATGGCCTTGGGATCCTGATCCTGCCGGTAGATCACCTTGCACTCCAACGTCAGGGGCAGCTGCCGGATGCCCGGAACAGAAACCGTCTGCCCTTTCTCCTGCGTCAGTTCCAGTTCCTTGAATTTATCCATATCACGGCCGGACTTGGTGCCGCACAAGCGCAGAATTTCCTTGGCGCTGTCACCGTAAGGTACATTCACGGTAAACTCCGGATTTTTGTCCAGAAGCTGCTTGGTGTATCGGCTTTCCCGGACAAACACTGTACAAATAGGCTTTCCCCATTCAATTCCCAGTGTACCCCAGCCGATGGTCATGGTGTTTACCTTTCCGTCGGCACAGGTGGTCAGCAATGCGCCCTTGCCAATCTGATCCAAAATGGTGCCTGCGTAATCCCAAACCTGAATATCTCGTTTCATATACTCTCCTCCTTTTACAGATATTGTAATCATAACTGTTTGTCTGTTTTTTTGCAAGCAGGTTTTGCCGAAAAACTATTGACAAAATCCAACGAAAAACCTAAACTGTTAAAATATGGTTTGAATGAAGCAGAGGAAAGAAGAGGATACCCAATGAAAAAGCAAGCCCTCCGAACCGTATTTCTGGATACAGTCCCGGTGTTAACCGGCTACCTGTTTCTGGGCGCGGGCTTCGGTATTTTACTGGCAGAGCAGACGGGCAAAGGTGTTTTATGGGCCTTTCTGATGGGTCTGTTTGTCTTTGCCGGATCCGGTCAGTATCTGGCAGTGAGTCTGATCGCCGGCGGCGCATCTTTGATCAGCACCGCCATTGCTACATTACTGGTAAACGCACGTCATATTTTTTACGGCATTTCCCTGATTGATGCATACAAAGGTGCCGGAAAGAAAAAGCCCTATATGATCTTCGCCCTGACTGACGAGACCTATACCCTTGTGACCCAGAATCAGCCGCCGGAGGGCATGAGCCGTCACCGGTTCTGTTTTCTGGTTTCCCTGCTGGATCACATTTACTGGATTCTGGGCTGCACCCTTGGCAACATTGCCGGTTCTTTAATTCCCATCAGCTTTGAGGGTGTGGAATTTGTGCTGACAGCCCTGTTTGTCACCATGTTCGTGGAGCAATGGCTCAGCACCAAGAACCACACCAGCGCCCTGATCGGTGTAATATCCACCGTGCTGTGTCTGGCGGTTTTCGGCAAGGATATCTTCCTGATCCCCTCCATGATCCTGATCGCCGTTCTGCTGACGGTTTTCCGCAAAACAGGAAGGAGGGACAGCCATGCATGATATCGCTCTTGTGATCGTAGCGGCACTGGTTACCATGGCCACCCGGTTTCTGCCCTTTCTCATCTTCGGTGAACACCGCGAAACACCGAAGCTGATTACCTATCTGGGACAGGTTCTCCCCTACGCCATCATGGGTATGCTGGTAATTTACTGCATGAAGGACGTATCTTTCCTGTCTGCCCCCTTTGGCGCTCCCGAGCTGATCGGCTGCGCTGTGGTTGCGCTGCTGCATCTGTGGAAGCGTAATTCACTGCTGAGCATCGGTGTTGGCACCGTGTGCTATATGCTGCTGGTGCAGCTGGTATTCTGATGTAACTGCATAGAAAAACCGGAGCATGCTTGCTCCGGTTTTTATGTATCCATATTTACAAAGGTAACATTTTCCAACTGCTGTACTGCCTCCGGGCGATGGGTCACAAGGATGGCCTGCTTTCCCATTGTATACAGATTCCGCAGCACTTCATTTTCCGTCTGGGCATCCAATGCGGACGTACACTCATCCAGCAAAAATATGGGACGTTCCATCAGCACTGCCCGGGCGATGGCCAACCGCTGCAGCTGTCCCTTGGACAAGCCTGTGTTATTCTCCCGCACCTGTGTCTGTTCCCCATTGGTCAGCTCCCAAACAAAGCCTGCCTGCGCGGTTTCCAGCGCCATTATGCGGCTTTGGGTGTCCGCATCCGGTGCCACCAGCAGCAGATTCTCCTGAATCGTACCGGAAAACAGGGCATAGTCCTGAGGCACATAAGCAAACAGATGCCGGGTATTCTCACTGCAGAGGATCTCTCCCCGGTCTGTCCGCAAAAACACCCTGCCTGTTTCCGGCGTGTACAGTCCCAGCATCAGCTTAAACAGGGTGCTTTTGCCTTTTCCGGACACACCGCACAGGCATGCCCATTTTTTCAGCGGAAATTCGGCGCTGAAATCCTGCACTACCGCCGCCTCGTCGCCGGGATAGCGGAAGGTCACATTTTCGAATACAACCGCCTGCACAGCAAGAGGCTCCGTTTTTTCATTCTTCCGTTCCGGTACCGGCGTAAGCAGCTCCATCAGACGCTCAGCCGCCACTTCTGTGGCCGACAGTTGCGTCCAGTGTCCTGACAGGCCCAAAACAGGTCCCCGGAACAATGCCAGCAGCTGCAGCAATGCAGACAACGAGCCGTAGGACAAGGCTCCTGCCGCCACTCTGACCGCACCCCACAGCAGCAGCAATCCGGTTCCGCATAAGGAAACGGTAGAAATAAACGTCCCGGATCCTACAGACCAGAATCTGCGCCGTTTTTTGGTGTTCAGATCTTTGCGAATACTGCTTTCAAAGCGGATAATAGCCTGCTCCTGCGCCTGCAGACTCTGGATCAGTTCCAACTGCCGCAGGTCTTCCTGCATATCCGCTATGACCCGGTCCTCGGTTTTGCGGACTTCCCGGTGCCGCCGGCGCATAACCGGCCGCAGGCCGGCAGAAATCGCCACAATGGCAAAACCCGCCAGAACCAGCACCGGCGTGATGGCCGGGCACATCAGCACCACCGCTGCAAAAGAGCCGATCAGCTGCAGCAGCTGCCCTACCATAGAAGGCAATACCCGGACCACCCCGTCGCATACACTTTTTACGTCTTCCATGCCCCGGCTCAGCAATTCGCCACTATGATAGGCTTGCAGCTGGGCCTCCCTGCTGTAGGTAGCGGATGTGAGCAATCTTTTCCGCAGATATGCCATACAGCGGTCTGAAGTACTTCCGGTTTTCCACGCATAGAGCATGTAATTGCCCACCATCAGCGCCACTAACACCGCCAGTCCGATTCCCCAGTACAGCAGCGTCCCGTCTTTGGCCAACGCAGCATCCACCACCGTTTTGGTAAACACAGCAAGACCCACATGGGACAGCGACTGAAATCCCGAGCAAAGGTTCAGCAGCACTAAATTCCCCCCGAAGGGCCGCAGCAGCGCGCGGATGCTTTTCCATCTGTTCTTCTGCTTCATACCTCTCCAATGTCAATTCCCTGCGGCTCTAATCAAGCGCCGCAGGGATGACCCATCCAAATCATATTATCGTTGTTTTAACAGCTTTTTCAGCCTGCGGCAGCCTCCGCGCCAGATCCGGCGGGGCCAGCGGCTGTAATGCCACAGACGGCAGTAGATTTTATAGGACAGTTCCGTAACCATGTGCCGTTTCTTACCCCGGTAGAACTCCGTTACCAGTGCGATCATTTGCTCATGCCCCAGCCCCGGCTCATAAACAAACTGGTTGTCTCCGATGCAGGTATAGGTATCCCCGACATCCACGATCCGGTGCAGCACATACTGACCGTTTTGGCGCTGATACAGGGGCAGATCATACTTTTTCAGCTTCCCCGGTATGGGTGAAAACACCACACTGTCGATCCCCTGCCGCAGCATGGGAAGCATGCTGATCCCCCGTGGGGAAAACCGGACGGTCTTCCCTGCCGCCAACTGCTCCCGGATCAGCGGCATCAGCTGTTCCAGCTGCACACCTCTTTCAATCAAGGAATCCATAGCCGTCCAGCTTCTTCACAAATTCCGCAACACAGCTTTCCGCCGTCTGGGCATCTACGTTATATTCACCCAGCAGGGCTTCCACTAATTTCTCCTGCGTTGTTTCCGTCTCCAGCAGCTTCCACAAGAATGCACCGGTTCCGTTCAGCGTAATCATTTTGTTCAGATCCATCTGATCTCCGGAGGGGATCACAATAGTTTCCCCTGCCACCTGACGCATGATAAATCCGTCTTTCAGCTTCATATTACCTACTCCTTTTGGTTGCTTTTTTACATTTTACCATAGAATCATGCCGAAATCAACACAGAATCAGATAGTATTTGGCCGTAATAAATTGGTCCTCTGCCGGCATAAACCGGCAGAGGATCAAGCTTACTCAGTCATTGCCGGATGCCTCAGCAGCCATCCGGAGGCGTTCCTTCTTGGCCGCAGCAAACAGCAGCAGATATACCAGCATCACACCCAAATTCACAAGGCTGGTCACCCGATACACGGGAATATAGGTTCCGTAGGTGTCATAGCACATGCTGCTGATAGGGCCGGAAAAAAGCGTGGCCAGAGAAGACATGCCCAAAAAGATACCGTTAACATTCATGTAGGACCGATGGCCAAAAAGCGGCCCGGTCATCAGTGGGATCACAATGGAGGTCATGCAAAGGCCCACCGCGAAGATCATCACCGCGATTAGACAAATAACAGGATCATCACTTAAGCACAGCATTCCCTGCCCGATCACTGCGCAGCTCATACAGCCCACCATAATCGGTTTCGCGCCAAACAAATCATACAGCCAGCCCGCTGCCAATTTAAATGCCGCAAGGGTCAGCATGAAAACGCTTTGATACGTTGCTGCCCGGCCGGAAGAATAACCCAGCGACAGGAAGTGGGGGATCAGAAAACTGCTGGTACAGTAGATACATACGCAGCTCACCAGAACACACAGACACATCAGATAAAATCGGGGACGGCGAAGCTGCTCTTTCATAGGATAGCCGGGCCAGTCCTGTGCTGCTTTCGCTGCTTTTTTCGCAACTTTCACCGGCTCACCATATCCATAGGGCTGCAAGCCTATAGACTCGGGCCGATCTCTCAGCAACAGATAAAGTACGGCAATTACAATCACAATGACCACGGAAACAAAGTTGGCATTTCGCCAGCCGTAGTTTTCTATGAGCGCATTCAAAAGGATGGTCATCAGGCTGCCGCCCAAACCGCTGGCCATGGAAACTGCCCCCAGAACCAATCCCTGATGTTTGTGGAACCACAGCTTGATAATCCGCACAGCACCGGCAGTAAAGCAGGCACCGTAGCCCATGCCGAACAGGATCTTGCTGAAGCAAAACAGGGCAATATTCTTTGCCACGGCAGTCATCACCAGAGAAACGGACACCAGAATCAGTGAAACAAGAGCGGTCTTTTTATAACCGAATCGGGAAAACAGATATCCGGAAATACAGGTGCCCAGAAAACAGGTAATTGTGTAGGGCATTAAAGCCACGGAATAACTGGTGGTTGATACGCCCAAGCCCTGACTAATGGGCTGAACGTACACGCTGGCACTGTTAATCAGGCCGCCGTACACGATCATTTCCAGAAAGACCAGGCCGGCAATCAGCCAATGACAGCTCCGTTTGCGATTTTTTATCACAAGCGCCACCTCCCATTAGAAAATACCCTCTGCATACTATATCACAGAAACCTGTTTTTGCAAGCATGGGTTGCTGGAAAATGCCCCCACAGCTCTTCTGGCTGAAGGCGTCATTGCGGTACGACATAGAAAATAATTGGTACGCTCGGTCAGTCCCTCGCGTGCCAGTCCCCCGGACTGTTGCATTTAGATTATTCAAGTCCTGTGCCATGCAGAAAACACCCGACCACAAATGTGGTCGGGTGTTTTCTGGCAGGGGCACTAGGACTTGAACCCAGAGCCTACGGTTTTGGAGACCGCCGCTCTACCAATTGAGCTATACCCCTATATATCTATTAAGGCTCAAGCCTTGTTTTTGTGTGGTGGGCCCTCAGGGATTCGAACCCGGGACTATCCGGTTATGAGCCGGAGGCTCTAACCAACTGAGCTAAGGGCCCATAAGGTCAAAAGTGCCTGAACACCATCGCATGGGTCATTATACCATCGCACTTTTGATCTGTCAAGGACTTTCTGCGGCAATTTATCTATTTTCTGTGGGAGCGGAAATCCGCCCCCTTCCCTGTTATTACTCCAATTCCTGCCGTAATTTCTCCAGCGCCCGTTTCTCAATACGAGAAACATAGCTGCGGCTGATGCCGCATATTTGGGCCACCTCCCGCTGACGTCTGGGCACATTTCCGCCCAGACCGTAACGCAAGCAGATCACCTGCCGTTCCTGCTCCGTCAGTACCCGATCCACCGCCCCCACGATCTGCCGTACCAACTGCCTGTTGCTGACCTGTTCCAGCAGATCTTCATCCTGACTGACCACATCCATCAACGACAGCGCCGCTCCATCCGTTCCTGTCTCTATGTAATCTGACAGTGAAACATCCTGACTGCTCTTTTTCTGGCTGCGGAAATACATCAGTATTTCATTTTCGACACATCGGGCCGCATAAGTAGCCAATCGGGCACCTTTTGATGCGTCAAACGTGGTGATTCCCTTAATCAGCCCAATGGTACCTATGGAAATCAAATCCTCCTGGTCAGCTGTTTGGGCGTAATACTTCTTCATAATATGCGCAACCAGACGCAGATTGCGTTCGATCAGTATATTTCTTGCTTCCAGATCTCCCTGGGCAGACAGGGCCAGATAATGCGCCTCCTCCTTCGCCGACAAAGGCTTCGGAAAGCTGCCGGTGGACAACTGCAGAGAGTACATAAAGCCGCTGAGTATCAGCCATGCGGCGGCGAACATACGCCTCACCTCCGCTTATACCCTATTCATCTCTGCTCGTCCTTTTTCTCTATTTCTGAAGATAAACAACACGCCTTATTTATGCTGATTTACCGCTGAAATCCGTAGGTTCCTGTGATCGGATCTTGAAAGAACGGAATACGGGGCGGAAGAAAAGTGAAAACTGTAAATATAGCCGCAATCAAACAAATCAATGCAACTACTAACTTAGAACTGATCTGACAGGTGTACCCCCACTGAAACAATTTCGTTTCTGCCCAGTAAACAACCGCAGCAACAAGGAAAAAGATTGTAATATTAAACCAGTCTGCCTTGATTCCAAGAATACCGGTATAGGTGTAATACACTACCGGAATCAGCAAAAGGCCCACTAGAATTCCAATCAGCTTGATGCACCAAAACGAATTAACCTCCTTGCCCCAAAAGAAATATTCGATGACCGCAACGGCAAGCATTGGATACAACAGCAATTTCAGATGCTCCCAGATAGACTCATTCACCGCCGAAAAGATCGCCACGACCATATTTCCGCCTGTCCAGTCAAACAAAAAATGCAGGATCGTTCCCACAACCGCTGTGAAAATGAATCCACCCATCTGCCAATAGGGAATCGTCTTTTTCATAAACCTACTCCTCGGTATCCGTGATATAGACAAGTATATTCTCCTTTTGATTTTGCAATGCCGGCAAGCCGGAAACAAATACTGTTTTAAATGATTAAACGCCTATGTCAATTCGTATCCTTTTGCCCCCGGGGACAGCGCTGCATTTATTGACAATGTGCAGTATAGGGCTTGCAGGGAAGGTAATCCACACACGAAGCCCCTTTTGGCACAGAACCCCCCGGCAGATGGATTTGCTCTTCTGCCGGGGGGCTGTGTCTGTTATTTTGCAAAAATTACTTCGTTGTTCATAATTTCAACGGCCTGCTGTTCCAGCATATACGCCTTGTAGCGTTCTTTATTTGCCTCCAGCGCAAGTTCATTTATTTTCTTTTGCGCATTCTCATCCCGCAAAAGGGGTATAGGCATTTTCGAAATATGTTCCTTTTCGATATGTTGTACTACAGATCCATATTGAAACGATTGAAGAATGGTTCGTCCATATTCTGAGTTCAGCCACACAAAGCAATAACCCTGGATATTATCCTGAGGGATTAACCTGATAATATCGTGCGTCATCGCCCAGCCATCCCAATGTTTCGGCACAAGTACAGCATTACCAACTGTACCACTACATGTAACCAAAATCATATTTTCTCTGATGAGAAGTTCTTCTGTAATCTTTCGGTCGTGCTGAGAAAAGGATAAGTAGCGTTTATCTGATGGATCTAACTCGGATATGTTTTTTCCACTAAAGAATGTGATACCGTATCCCTCATCCACATATATACGTTTGAATCGCCCAGGCAAAACAATAGCCTTGCTAATATCCTTCTCGCCTATTGTAACAACCCTATCTGCATACTTTTTAAGGTGACTTACTATAGCTGAAACAACAGGAACATGGTAGGATGCATCTGCACGCCCCTCCATTTGACTAAGCTTTATGCAAAATGTTTGCAGTGCCTCAGGATGGTTAATTTCGTAGAGATCTTCAATTGCTGACAATTTTAGTTCCTGTGTCAAGATTCTAGTTGCCTCATCAAGCAATCTGTTTGATTGATCACGCAGGGAATATGATTGGGCTACCAACTCATGAATTCTGTTTCTTAATGCTTTGGGTGCAACTGGGATCGGTATCTTAGTCAAATGTTCCGGATCAATATGCTGAATGACCGCACCATAATTATTCCGTGTCAAAAATAACTGCCCGATCTTACTCTTTAGAAATGCATACACATAGCCAGCATCATCTTTTTCTTTTGGAACAATACGTATCAGGTTTTGAGAGACGCACTTATTATCCAGTGTATCTGTAACTAAAGAAACTTTTCCAATTGTCCCTGAGCAGGTTAATAGAATTTCGCCCTGTTGAACAAACCAATCGGAAATTTGTTCTTCCATTCTAACAGAAAGGTACTTTTCAATTTTAGGGGAAACATCTGTTACTTGGGAGGGGGTTAGCATTCCTATAGACTTGTCACTTTTTTCTACAAATATTCTTTTGCAAATTCCTGGTCTGTAGGCAGTGCATAGTCCTGTTCTGCCAACTAACATAATTTTCTCATGAGGCGATTCTGCTAGTGTTCTTCTTGCCGCCTTCAATTCCATATCAAACATGGTTGCATCAATACGTTTTCCTGCCGAAATCACTTCAGAAAGCGTAACCGTACACCATTTTAAAGGGATGTCATTCAAGCTATTTGATTTATCTTTACTCACCATGAGATCCCCTCCCGTTTCTTCCACATTGAAAATATTACAGGAACATACGGAGTTTGATCGTCTTCGACTTTCTTCTTCTGCTCATGGGATACCTCATCGCCATTTTCACTGGATTGATCAGGATGATACACACTATCCGCATCTGGCACAAGGATTTCGTTCCCTTCCTTATCCCGCTTGAAAATAGGATTGCCGCGTTTATCGTGACCTACTTTTTCGACCATAGCCATAAAGATATTGTAATCGGCCATCGTACCGCTCTTTTCCTCTGCATCCTTCTGCTCCTGCGTCTTTTTTTGGAGCAACAGTACAGAAGTCTGTGTTCCGTTGCGGGGCTGGAACGTATCTACATGCAAATCAACACTACTGATGATTCGATGGTTTTTAATCAGCCATTCGCGGATATAACCCAGACCGGGAGATCCGAGAATAGAATCAGGAAGGACGATGCCCATTCTGCCACCGGGAACAAGCAGTTGCGTGCAACGCTCAATGAACAAGATCTCCGGAGGAACAGATGATTGCAGTCTGCTGGTTCTTGTCCACGCACCAGTTTTCTTATTGTTTTCCCAAATATGAGCCAGTTCAAACTGTTCCAGTATGCTGCGATCCTTAATCGGGATTTTGCTGCCAAACGGAGGATTGGTGACAATCACGTTAAAGTATTCAATAGAATTATGGTTTCTGATATCCGTCTTTTTAATACCAAGAGCGTCTGCTAAACGAGTCTTGAACTCATCAGACCATTCGTGGGGCGGCAACAGAGAGTTGTTTTGCAAAATATTACCGCTGCCATCATTATTCATGACCATGTTCATTTTTGTTGCTTTAACAAGATCAGGGTTGATATCAAAACCATAGTAGTTTGACGCAGCCATTTCGGAAATTCTGTCTTGGAATGCACGAATAGTATCGGAATCCCAATCTTTTCTTGCAACGCCTAACTCCGCTACGAACTGTGTCTCCAACTGCGCAATTACATGGGTCATTGCTGTAACAAGAAAACCACCGGTACCGCAAGAGCTGTCAAGCACACGCTCATCGGCTTGTGGATTAATCATCTCCACAACCATCTTCATGACATTGCGAGGTGTAAAGAACTCACCGCGATCACCTCGCAAATTGGCACCTACAATTTCTTCGTATGCCTTACCCTTGATATCAATATTCGTGTTCAGCAAGCTATACCGCTGCAGTTCACTGACAATATATGCAAGACTGCGCGGTTTCAGTTTAATCTCATCGTTGGTCTCAAAGATTTTACCATGGCGTTTCTTAACACGCTCGAAAATCTTAGAGATTCTCTTCTGTACTGTTAGCTGACCATCTGTATTTGAGCGCTCATCAGAGGTAGTATAGAATTCAAGCGGTGCCGGAATGTTACGCTCGTCCTCGATTTTGCAAAAAATAACTTTAAGCAATTCAAAAAAGGCAGGCTGTTTCTGCATGCCATCATTTACATAAATGTGGTTGTGGCAAGTTTTAAAAACAAAAAGCAGGTTGTCATCAGATGCATTTCGAAGACTCTTGCGGGTCGGACGGTTGACATCATCCAAATTACCGTCGGCAGAGGGAATATCGTTGTATTCCATAAAGGTGATATTGCCTGCTGTGTCGATGCACTTTCTAAATACAAATTTTTGGATACTGTTTGTCCACATGCCCCATTCACAATTGGGGCAAACAGACATATAAGACTGCAGCTGTGCGATGCCGTCTTTAGCATTGCGAGCATCAACGGTTTCTTTCTTACATTCGATGATGATTCGAATGTTACCCTGTGTCTGCTCAGAAGCATCCTTGTCCCAAATGACAATATCTGCACGCGGCTTATTAGAACCCACATGCAGTGTGTATTCAATTTTGATCTGTCCCCGAAAATATTTGTGTTCATTAACCAGACGCTTTTCAATTGTCTGGCGAACATACTCCTCCGGCGTGTCATTTCTGAATTTTCCATCTATGTAGTCACAAATCTTACCCTCAGGGATAACAATTACTTTCTGCTCACTCATAATTCTGCCCCCATATTTTTATGTAGTTTATCTTATTTCTGTCTGCTAATGCTGCACAAATGCTAAACCTGACAGCGCAACCCGAATACTATCCAAATCATTAGGATGATCTATAATAAAGCGAACAATATCGGCAGGTATTTCATTTCTCCCCATCGCAGCAAGATCATAGAATTTTTTTCTTCGTTCCTTATCTTCTCCAGTTTTTTCATCCAAGACATCAAGCATTCTATTTTGTAGATCTATCGGAGGCGGTGTTGCTGTAAGAAGATCATAAAAATAGGGTTTTTTTATTGGAACAGCATTATAAAATTCTTCCTGTGACATGTCAGCTCTCTTTATTTGATCAACCAAGAATTGACCAAATGCTGTTTTTTGTCGTCGTTTCAAGCACTTCCCCCCTCCTTTTAGTTTGTATGTTTACATACTAACATACTATTTGCAGATAATCAAGATATTTCGTCAAATTTCTCTTATTGCACCAAAAATTTTGATGTCCCAAAGTTGTTCTGTAAAAACAATTGGATTGATATACATGGGCAAAGCAAGCAAAGTAAACAGCGCCACCCCGCTTGGGATGGCGCTGTCAAATTATTTGCAATTTATTTTTCTTTTTTCTCAGTTTTCAACGTAGTTTTCAGGGTCTTGTAGTCCAGATATTCCTGACTGCGCTTCCACTGACGCTTGCCGCGCATCCACGGGATCAGTGCCGCCACAAAGATCACAGCCAAAACAATAGCCAGAATCCGGGTGGTATCGATCAATCCCAGCTTCAGAGCCTTCACGGTGGTATTGGGTCCCACACCGTTCATACCGGAGGAATTGGCCAGCGCATACAGATTGTGATGACAGGCCTCCCGCATGGCAGTAACAATCACGGGATCATCCTTATACTCCGGCAGCTGATTGACTACTAACGGCAGCATGGCATCATAGGTAGAAGTACCGGCCATAATGCCGTCCACGCCGTTGACATAGCTGATCAGCACATTATCGGTAATGGACATGCCCTGGCTGCCCCACTCCTGGCGCATAATGTTTGTCATCAGGCCCTTATTGCCGCCGGACCAGATGCATCCCCAACGGGTATAGGCAGTCATAACACCGTTGGCATCGCCCTCTTCAAAGGCATACTGGAACGCCCGCAGATAGATCTCTCGGGCAGCCTGCTCTCCGACCCAGACACCCAGTCCCAGCCGGTCCACCTCAGAATCATTCAGCGCGAAATGCTTGATTACCACATCCACACCCTTATCCTGAATACCCTTGACTTCCGCCGCACAGATCTTGCCCGCCAGGAAGCCGTCCTCGGAGTAGTATTCAAAGTTACGTCCGCCGTAGGGTGTACGGTGGGTGTTGCTGCCAGGGCCGTACAGGCAGGCGATCTCCGCCGCCAGACAGTTATTGCCGATGCACTTACCCACCTCATACATCAGTTCCACATTGAAGGTTGCAGCCATCACATCCTCGGATGTGAAAGCGGTAGCATCCAGCTGGGTGGAGTCCGATGCCAGCAGGCTGGCTGTCAGGCCCTGGGGGCCGTTTTCATCCCGGGTGCCGGGTGCCTGCACAGATACAACAGGCATTCTCCAGTGGAAGGAGTCACCGATCAAAGCTACCATCTCATCGAATTCCATCTGATCCAGCAGCTTTTCCCACTTGGGGTCATCATAGCTCAGACCGATCATCTGGTACAGAGTCATGCCGTTGTCCGCACCCATGGTGGGCATGGGTACAGTATCATAATCCGCCGGATCGTACTGCACATCCTGCAGGTCACTGATCATTTGCTGGGTCAGCTGCAGCTGCACGGTCTGCTTGGGGAAAGTTCCCTCCCAGTCGTTACGGGTCAGCCAGGTAACGCTGTTGCTGCCTCTGCCCTCGTACAGGTTGATATCCGCCATAGACAGCTGATTAACTATGGGCGTTCCGTTGCGGGAGGTGGCGTAGGTGGTCCTGTCAAAGGCCTCCTGAGTCCACTTGAATGTCAGCGCTGCATTGCCGTCCGCATCCATGCGGCCATCGGTATTTGCTCTGGTGTAGCCCTTGGCTGCCAGAATGCTGTTCACCGCATCATGGGCATCGGTCGCTGCACACAGGTAGTAGTCCCCGTCGTCCATAATATAAGTACCGGCACCGTAAGCATCATAGGATGCCAGATCCCGCTTATCCACACAGATCATCAATTTCTGGCTCTTGCCGGGCTCCAGAATCCTGGTCTTGGCAAAGCCTACCAGAGAAACAGCCGCCTTCTCCACCAGGTTCTGCTTGTCGTAAGCGGTATAGGGAGACTGGGCATAAATCTGCACCGTTTCCTTGCCGGCTACACTGCCGGTATTGGTCACTGTCACAGTCATCTCAAACTGATCGGAAGAAGCGTCATACTTCACATTCAGATCGCTGTAGGTAAAATTGGAATAACTCAAACCAAAGCCAAAGGGATAGGCAACCTCATCGCCGTAGCCATAGCTTCCTGCGTTGCCGGTTCCCATAACGTAATCCTCATACCGGGTCTCGTAGTACTTATAGCCTACGTAAATACCCTCCTGATAGATCATATAAGTGCTGGCATGGGAAGGAATCAGGCCCTCGGTATAACCGCCGTAAACGGTGGAAGTAGCATTCATCATGGCAGGCGCGGAGAAATTATCGTAGCAGTAGGTATCCACCAGACTGCCAGAAGGATTCACATTGCCCACCAGAATCTCCGCAACCGCGTTGATGCCGGTAATACCCACATCACCGATCCACAGGCAGGCATCCACATCATAAGGATTATTCTTCAAAAAGTCCACCTGCAGGGCATTGGCCGAGTTGATCAGAACCACGATCTTGCCAATGGTACCGGCCTTTTTCATATCAGACACAGCCTGCAGCATATCCTTTTCATTCTGATCCAGCTGCAGATAATCAAAGGCCATATCATAGCCCTCGCCGCCAACGCGGGAAAACACCACAATCGCCGCATCCCCGTAGGAAGCAACAGAGTACTTGACATCTTCCGTATAAACGCTCCAGGGAGCTTCGCTGACCTTGCCGGCGGCAGGCAGCACACCCATACCGCTGGCGCTGCCGGAACGCAGATATTTGCTGCCCTCGCCGGTAGTATAGAAATTCCACAGGGTCTCGTTGACCTTAAAGCCGGTTTTTTCCAGCGCAGTCTTCAAATTGTCTGCTTTGGACGCATCGATGTTACCGGAGCCGGTACCGCCGTAAACCAGATTCACAGAGGAAGTGGAAAAACAGCTGACTCTGGAACCAGCCACCAACGGCAGCGCTCCGTTGTTCATGAGCAGAACGGCGCCCTCAGCCTCCACCTGCTGGCAGATCATCTCACCGTAAGCAGTCATTTCCTCGTTGCTGGAAAAGTCCATTTCAAAATATTTTGCATTGGGGTCTTCATCAATCAGTTCCCAGAAGCTGCCGCCGAAAAACGCAGCCATGGTATTGTCGAAAACAGAAACAACCACGCTCAGCGGAGCCATGACCAGCGCACCGATCAGACCCATAACCGCAATAGTTTTCCACAATGCTGTTTTTTTCCTCTTTAGCTGTTTTCTGGCCTTTTTTAAAGCTTTCAGTTCGGTTTTGCGTTCGTCCATGATTGTCCTCTTTCCGTGCCATGCACTTGTAATAAGACAGGCCTGCCCTCCGGCAGCCCGCAATGGGAGTACGTGCATTTTGCAACATTGTAATACTACCACACTTCCGATTCCAAATCAACCATCCCATAGCAGTTTTAACACTTTTCACAAATTTCCGCAGTGCAATTTTTTCTGTTTTCCCTGTTTATTCGTTGTTTTTCACACATTTCGGACATTTTATCTAATATGGATCCATTCTGTTGCTTTTTAAGCTGCAAGCACAATCCCCGCTGGAAAAATCCAGCGGGGATCCCTGATATTTATACTCTTGCATGGCCCCGGGAGCAGATCACATCCACCACCTGCTCCACACATTCCTGACAAGTTTCCTTGCTGGCAGCCTCCACCATGACCCGGATCACCGGCTCCGTACCGGACTCCCGCACAAGGATCCGGCCGGTATCTCCCAGCCGCCCGGCCACCTGCTTTACCGCCTCCTGCACCGCAGGATCGTTCTGGGCATCGGGCTTGGACTTAACCCGCACATTTTTCAGCACCTGCGGATAAATGGTCAGACCCTCACTTAGCTGGCTCATCTTTTTCTTTTTTGCCAGCATAACCTCCATCAGCTTCAGACTGGTCAGGATTCCGTCGCCGGTGGTGGCATACTTGGAGATAATAATATGGCCGGACTGCTCACCGCCCAGACGGCAGCCGTTGCTGACCATATATTCATACACATACTTGTCACCCACCGCTGTTTTGGCGTAGCCGATCCCCTTTTCCTCCAGCGCCTTGTACAGACCGAAGTTGGACATAACGGTGGTCACAACCGTATTGTTGTCCAGCTGGCCCCGCTGCTGCATGTACTGGCCCAGAATGTACAGAATATGGTCGCCGGTGACGATCTGTCCGTTTTCATCCACACACAGGCAGCGGTCCGCATCACCGTCATAGGCAAATCCCACATCCAGCCCGTTTTCCACCACAAACTTCTGCAGCACCTCAATGTGGGTAGAGCCCGCATTTTCATTGATATTGATGCCGTCCGGCTCCGCGTTGATTACGTAGGTTTTGGCACCAAGGGCATCGAACACGGATTTTGCAATATTCCACGCAGCGCCGTTTGCGCAGTCCAAGCCCACTTTGATCCCCTTGAAGGAGAACAGGCCCAAACTGATCAGATAGCCGATATACCGGTTACGTCCGGAGATATAGTCCACGGTGCAGCCCACATGCTCCCGAACGCCGTAGGGCAGCTCTTCCCATTTCTGGCCAAACAGCTCCAGCGTGCCGTCAATGTACGCTTCCACCAGCGCAATCGTCTCCTCGTCCATTTTTTCGCCAAACCGGTTCAGCAGCTTGATGCCGTTGTCATAGTAGGGATTGTGGCTTGCAGAGATCATAATGCCGCAGTCAAAATCATCCATCCGGGTCACGTAAGCCACAGAGGGCGTGGTAGTAACATGCAGCAAATACGCATCCGCACCGGAAGCAGTCAGGCCTGCCACCAGCGTATACTCAAACATGTAGCTGGAGCGGCGGGTATCCTTGCCGATTACAATGCGGGGCGGTTCTGTATCCCCGGCCCGGCGCTTCAGTTCTCCATAGTACCAGCCCAGAAAGCGGCCCACCTTATAGGCATGATCTGCTGTCAGATTCACATTGGCTTCTCCCCGGAAGCCGTCAGTGCCAAAATATTTTCCCATACTATACTCCTATCTGCAAATACAAATTTCAGTTTATCGTTTTGTTTGTTAACCAAATAAAAAACGCAGGGGCCGACGCCCCCGGCGGCCCGGCAGTAAAATGTTCCGATTTTACCGTGGGTTTCGGCGAATTCGCAAGTGCTTGTATGCGGGCCGCCGAGGGCGTCGGCCCCTACATTAGCATTTGCAGCAGATCGATAAATACAAAATTACCGTTTCTGTGCCACTGTGCCGTTGGATTTCAGAATGCTGTTCTCCGGTACAACGCCGCGAACGCTGGACAAGGGATAAATGCTGGAATTTCTGCCCACCACGGAGCCGGGATTCAGCACGCTGTTGCAGCCAACTTCTACAAAGTCGCCCAGCATTGCGCCTACCTTCTTCTGCTCTGTGGGAATCTCCTGCTCAGCATGGATCACCACCAGCGATTTATCGGACTTCACATTGGAGGTAACAGAACCGGCACCCATATGGGCCTTGTAGCCCAGAATGCTGTCCCCCACATAATTGTAATGAGGTACCTGCACATTATCAAACAGGATCACATTTTTCAGCTCCACTGAGTTACCGACCACGCAGTTCTCTCCCACCAGTGCCGCCCCCCGGATAAAGGCACAATGCCGCACCTCGGTGTTGGCACCGATGATACAGGGTGCACCCAAATATGCGGTCGGTGCAATCTTTGCGGTGTTATGCACCCAGACATCCGGGGCTGTCTGGGTATACTGGTCGCTGTCCAGCGCCCGGCCCAGAGAAACAATCATCTCCTTGATGCCCTTCAGTGCCTCCCATGGGTAGGTAAAGGCTGCCAGATAACCGCTTGCCAGCGTATGGGACAGATCGTATAATTCATTTATCAAATACACTTTATCAGCTCCTCGCAAAAACAGATTTTGATAAATATTTTGTTGTTAATGATACATGAATTATACCATACACCGCCTGCGAAAGCAAGTCTTTCCTGCAACAGTACAAAATTTACCAAAATACATGAAACGCAGATTTCAGTTTATCGCTTTGTTTAAGATTGCTGTCTCTCTCCCCCCGCGCTTGCGAGGGGGGGTGCCCCGAAGGGGCGGGGGGAGTTTTCGGTTATGCGGCAACGACTCCCCCAGTCAAAAATCAAAGATTTTTGACTGCCCCCTCATAAATGCGGGGGCCAAGATATAGATGCGCTGTCTTATGACAGCGCGATAAATACAAATTTACAAAACAATCCGCCTGCTGCGTTGGCAGCAGGCGGGGTGCTATTTAATTGAGAATTCTGCCGTCGGCGGATACGGTAATGATCTGAAGCGGTATATTTTTCCCGCTGTTTTGGAGCGCCGTGGTCACCGCATGGCTCAGCCCGCCGCAGCAGGGCACCTGCATACGTACCACCATAATGCTCCTGATATCATTATTCGCAAGAATTTCTCCCAGCTTTTCAGCGTAGTTTACTGCGTCCAGCTTGGGGCATCCGATCAATGTGACCTTTCCCTGCATAAACCGGTTGTGGAAATTCCCATATGCAAAGGCCGTGCAGTCAGCGGCAATCAGCAGATCCGCACCCTCAAACCACGGGCCGTTCACCGGTACCAGCTTAATCTGGACCGGGAAATTCCGCAGCTGGCTGGGGATCGCCACCTGCTGCGCCGGAGCAGGCTGTACGCTCTGACAGGCAGACCCAGGGCAGCCGCAGGGCAGCGGGGCCTTCTTTGCCTGTTTCGCTGCAAGCACCGCCGCTTCGTTGTAAGCAGGCGCTTCCCGCTCCTCAAAGCGGATGGCTCCGGTAGGACAGGCCGGCAGGCAGTCACCCAGGCCGTCACAATAGTCCTCCCGCAGCAGCTTTGCCTTTCCGTTTACCATGCCGATTGCTCCCTCATGGCAGGCATCGGCGCACAGGCCGCAGCCGTTGCACTTTTCTTCATCAATGGTGATAATCTTACGGATCATGCAACCCCCTCCCTTTTCCGCCGCCGTTCTTCCGCAGCCTTTTCTTTCTGCAATGCCGCAATTTTCATCAAATGGGCATAGGTTTCTTCTCCAACGCATTGCTTGGCATGGGCGCACCACTGAACACAGCTGAGGGCATCATTATAGGCCACAAAGCCGCAGTTGTCGCAGGCCACCTCCGAGTCGATTGAAAATATCTCAATAATATTGCCGCAGCGGGGACAGATCTTCTCTTCCAGCGTAGGCGTTCTGGGTTTTCCCTGACAGCTATCCATCAACATATGCATCCCTCCTTGACTTTCTGGCTACAGTATACTATACTTGCTTTACAATGTATGTTGGATTTCCAACAAAAGAGGTTCTTTTATGGAAAAATATTTACCAGTTTTATCCCGATGCCAGCTATTTGCCGGTCTGACCGATCAGGACCTGATCGCCATACTGGCCTGTCTGGACGCCAAAGTCAGCACAGTTGCCAAAAATAACATCGTTTTTGCCGAGGGCGAACGGGCGATTTCTGTAGGCATCGTACTTAGCGGCAGTGTACAGATCCTCAAGGAGGACTATTACGGCAACCGGAGTATTGTTGCAGCCATCCAGCCGGGGGAGCTGTTCGGTGAGACCTTTGCCTGCGCTGGTGTGGATGCGCTGCCGGTCAGCGTTGTGGCAACGCAGGACAGTCAGATCATGCTGATCGACTGCCACCGAATTACCCGAAGCTGCTCCAACGCCTGTTCCTTTCACAATCAGCTTGTGCTGAATCTTTTGCAGGTGGTTGCCTCTAAAAACTTGTTCTACAACCAGAAACTCGAGATTCTGTCCAAGCGCACCACCCGGGATAAGCTGATGGCCTACCTGACCGGGCAGGCCAAGCTCCGGGGCAGCAGCAGTTTCACCATCCCCTATGACCGGCAGGCACTTGCCGATTATCTGGGCGTGGAGCGCAGTGCCATGTCTGCTGAGATCGGCAAGCTGCGAAAAGACGGGATCATCGACAGTATGAAAAACCACTTTACCCTGCTGTGACAATCTGCAGCAGCCCTACATCTATCGTATATAACAGCAAAAGGGCACATCTGTGCCCTTTTGTTATTCTTTTACTACTGTACAGGTTTCTGTGCCGTAATAGGAAAAGCAGGAAATTGCGTTTTCATCGATCCGCTCTCCACAGACCAGAATCGGCACCGCAGGCGGACATCCCACCGATGCCAGTGCCAGCACCCGGCCTGCGCTTTCTGTTACCGGTATCTGTTCACAGGGGGCTAACACCGCCTCCCGTACGGACATAACTTTCTCTGCTTTACGAAATACCGGCGGTTTTTCTAAAATTCCGGCTTTTTGCGGTACAGACAAAAGGACCTCCTCCAGCCGCTTTAAGCCCTGTTCTCCCAACTCCGGTGTCAGCATCATCACCGCAAAATCCGGATCGGCAAATTCGCAGAACACATTGTTTTCCTGCAGTATCTGCGCAAACGCTTTTCCGGTATAGCCGCAGGGCTTGGTACTGACGGTCAGCTTCAAAGGCTCGTCGCCGTGCAGCCGGAAGCCGTGGGCGGTTAGGCATTTCTTCAATTCCGCCACTTTCTCTGCAAATTTACAAAGTTTCCGGGGATGGTCTCCGGCAAGAAGGGCGTTTGTCATATCCAGAGACTGCAGGATCAGATAAGAGGGGCTGGTAGACCCGAACAGCGCCAGCACGTTTTTTACCTGTTCGGCAAGATGGCTGCCTTTAGCTGTGTGCAGATACGCACCGCCTGTCAGTACTGGCAGAGTCTTATGGGCAGAATCGCAGCACAGGTCTGCGCCCAAAGCGATGGGGTGCGCCGACTGGGACAGAAAATGCAAATAGGCCCCATGGGCGTTGTCCACCAGCAGCAGGCAGCCGTACCGGTGGGCCGTTTCCGCCAAAGCAGAAATATCAGAAAGGCCTCCCAGATAATCGGGGCTGGTAATATACACTGCCTCTGCCGGTTTTTCTGCCAACAGTTCTTCCAGTGCCTGTGGTGTCACTTTACAGGACAGATAGGATTCCGACTCCTGCGGATACAGCCATACCACATCGTAATCCAGCAGCGCCACTGCACTCAGGAAGCTTTTATGTACATTCCGTGCAGCGGCAATCACCGGCTTTTTGCCCATTTTCCGGGCTTCCATGCCCGCCAGATACAGCATGGCACGGATGCAGTGGGACGAGCCTTCCGTAGAATAGAAGGTGGGGCAGTTGAAGATCCGGCTGGCGTTTTCCTCACTGCGGGCGATAATACCGGAAGCTTCGTACAGGCTGTCGGCACCGTCAATTTCGGTAATATCCAGCCCTTCCATGCCCAAATATTCCGTACCCTTATGCCCCGGCACATGCAAGCGCAAAGGATCTGCAGCAGTATAGGCCCGCACAAAATCACAGATCGGAGTCTCCATCAGTCCTCCAGCGCTCTGGCCACCGCCACCATGATGGCACATTCCATCCGCTTGCGGAACAGCTTACAGCCGTATTCATACACACCTGTGACCGAGCCGGTGGAGTGGTAGGCATTGGCAGCGCAGCCGCCGGAGCAGTAGAGCCGTGCCCAGCAATCCCGGCATTCCGGATGGGCGTATACATTGCAGGCGGCAAATTCCTTCTGGATACCGGTGTTGGTCACGCCGTCCCAGATATTGCCCAGCTTGAACTTTTCCTCGCCTACGAACTGGTGACAGGGGTACAGGTCACCCCAAGGTGTGACTGCCATGTACTCGGTTCCGCTGCCACAGCCGGAGATCCGCTTATAGATGCAGGGACCGCCGGACAGATCAATCATGTAATGGTAAAAGGTAAAGGGCTTGCCCTCTTTATCCCGCTTGCGCATCAGGTGGGCAAGCTGCTCATACTGCTCCATGACGATGGGCAGATCTTCTTCCGTCAGTTCGGAGGGGTCACCGGGGGCACATACCACAGGCTCCATGCTCAGCTCCGTAAAGCCCAGATCCAGCATCTGCTGGATATCCTTCAAAAAGTCCGGATTGGCGTGGGTGAAGGTGCCGCGCATGTAATAGTTTTTACCTTCGCGAGCTTCTACCATTTTCTGGAACTTAGGCACGATCCGCTCCCAGCTGCCGTTGCCTGCGTAGTCCACCCGGAACCGGTCGTGGATCTCCTTCCGGCCATCCAGACTGAGCACCACGTTGCTGCACTCCCGGTTGGCAAATTCGATTACATCGTCGTCAATCAGCAGGCCGTTGGTAGTCAGGGTGAAGCGGAAATTCTTGTTGTGTTCCTTTTCAATGCTGCGGGCATAGGCCACCAGGTCCTTGACCACTTGGAAGTTCATCAGCGGCTCACCGCCGAAGAAGTCCACCTCCAGATTTTTACGGCTGCCGGAGTTGGCTATTAGAAAATCCAAAGCCTGCTTGCCTACCTCAAAAGACATGACAGCCCGCTGACCGTGGTACTTACCCTGACTTGCAAAGCAGTAGGAGCAGTTTAGGTTGCAGGTGTGGGCAATGTGCAGGCACAGAGCCTTTACCACACCTGCGGTTTTCTCTTTCAGCTTACCTGCCATGGGCTGAAAGGTATCCGGCGCGAACAGCTTGCCCGCACCCTTCAGGCTTACCACCTGTTCATAGCATTCTTCCAACTCCTGCAGGGAAACGGTGGGATATTTTTCTGCCATGGCATTTAAGATTTCCTGCTTGCCGTGGCTTTCAAACATGCAAATGATATCATAGGCGATCTCGTCCACCGCGTGAACCGCACCGGAGCAAACATCCAGAACGATGTTGTAGCCGCCCAGTTTATACTGATGTATCATATGTTCTTCTCCTTATGAAAAAATGCCGCCTAACAAGGCGGCATTCCGGTATTCGCAATTACTTGCTTTCCTTGGTGCTCTCGCACTGCTGATTGGCGATGCCGCAGCTGGTCTTGCAGGCGGACTGGCAGGAAGTCTGGCATTCGCCGCAACCGCCATTCTTCGCGCTCTCACACAGATTGCGGGTCTCGATGGTCTTGATATGCTCCATAACAGCAACCTCCACAAAAAATGTTCATATAGATGTTACCATATTCAAAAGACAAAGTCAACAGAGCGAAAACTATTCCGACCGGTTTTTTGCAAATTTTTGCAATTCAAATTATTGCCAGCAGCAAAGCAAGCCCAAAAAGACCAACAATTGTGCCTAATGTGCCAAAGCCCGCCAGCGCACCGGTTTTACAGGCCCTGTAGCACCGGATATACCGGAAGCGTTTAAAGATGGCGCTTGCGATCAGTCCTGCAGGGGGAAGCAGGAAGGACGCAGCCGTATACCATCGGCTGCCAGTATCATGAACCGGTCTTTCCAAGATCCGCTCTTTTTCTGCGACAGCTTCATCCGGATTTTCAGAAGCAACACCAGCAGGCTGAAGAACCACGGTTTTGATCGGTTCTTCTTTTTCCCGGATCGCCCGGTAAGCCGAGAGTTCCTCACTGCTGCCGAACACATAATGGTCATGGCCGATATGCTCCAGCCGGGGTGTTTCCCGGCTGTAATCGTGAATAGAAGGGTCGTAGGGAAAGCTTACCTTATTTTTCTCCAGCCGGGGATCGGGAATTGGAATAGCGCGGATCAGCGAGCGGGTATAGGGGTGTAGGGGATAGGAGAACAGCTCCTCTGCCGGGGCGATCTCCACAATATCGCCTTTGTAGATGACGCCGATCCGGTCGGAAATAAACCGGACAACGGATAGATCGTGGGCAATGAACAGATAGGTTACATTCCGCTCCTGCTGGAACTGCTTCATCAGATTCAGCACCTGTGCCCGGATGGACACATCCAGCGCGGAGATCGGCTCGTCGGCAATTACCAGCTCCGGCTCCATGACCATGGCTCTGGCAATGCCGATCCGCTGCCGCTGGCCGCCGGAAAACTCATGGGGATACCGGCTTAAATGCTCCGGCAGCAAGCCTACCTGCCGGATGATGTTTTCAACTTTATGCAGCCTGTCCGCATCGTCCTTGTATAGATGGAAGTTGTGCAGACCCTCGGAAATAATATATTCTACTGTGGCCCGTTCGTTCAGGGAGGCTGCCGGATCTTGAAAGATCATTTGAATATGCCGCTTTACCTGCCGTTCCAAGGCAGGCAGCAGCTTTCCGGATATGGGCACACCCTTATATTCGATCTGTCCCCCGGTGCAGGCGTTGGCGCGGATCACAGCCCGTCCAATGGTTGTTTTGCCGGAGCCGGATTCGCCTACAAGAGAAAAAGTTTCCCCCTTGTAGATATCAAAGCTGGCGTTCTTTACCGCCCGGACGGCCCGATCTCCCTTGCCGAAGGTGATATCCACATTTTGAAAACGCAGCAGGATTTCTCTGCCGTTATCCGCTGTGGGGCCGTTTTGGGGCAGACTGCCCGTATTTGATTTGCCCATAACCAGCCCTCCTTACAAATGGAATTCTTCTGTCAATTTCCGGTGAAGATCTTGAATTACCTCCGGTTTTTGAACCTTGGGCGCGCGCTGATCCAGCAGCCATGTTTTTGCAAAATGGGTATCCGACACCCGGAACATGGGCGGCTCGTGCAGGGTATCGATCTTCAAACAGTAGGGATTTCTGGGAGCGAAGGCATCCCCAGTGATCCGGTGATACAGGGAAGGAGGTGTCCCGGAAATGGAGAAAAGCGGTTCTCCCCGCCGGGCAAGCTGTGGCAGGCTGGACAGCAGTGCCCATGTGTAGGGATGCCGGGGGTCGTAAAAAATATCCTCCGCCGTACCCAATTCCACTACCTGTCCGCCGTACAGCACCGCCACCCGGTCTGCAATATTGGCCACCACCCCCAGATCGTGGGTAATAAAGATGATGGTATAGCCAAACTCCTTTTGCAGATCCTTAATAAGCCGCAGGATCTGGGCCTGAATGGTCACATCCAGTGCTGTAGTCGGTTCATCGCAGATCAGAATTTTCGGTTGGCAGGACAGGGCAATGGCAATGACAATCCGCTGCCGCATGCCGCCGGAATACTGAAAGGGATAATCATCAAACCGGTTTTCCGGATCTGGGATCCCTACCTTGGCCATCATATCCAAAGCTCTTACCCGGGCCTGCTTTTCCGTACAGTTCTGATGCTTGCGGATCACGGAAGTGATCTGCCTGCCGATGGACATAATGGGATCCAAGGATGTCATGGGATCCTGAAATACCGTAGCGATCCGGCTGCCCCGGATCCGGTTCCAGTCCTTTGGCCGCTTTAGCTTTGCCAGATTAGTTATTCGCCCATCGCAAAATTCGATGCTGCCCCCGCTGATATGACCGTTGGCTTCCAGCATGCCGGCAAAGGTCTTGGTAAATACGGATTTGCCGGAGCCGGATTCTCCCACAATAGCTACCGATTCATTTTCGTAAAAATCCAGCGATATGCCCCGGATGGCATGAAGTGTTCTGCCCCGCACACGAAAATCCACACACAGATCCTTTACCGACAGCAAAATTTTTTGATTATTCATAGTCTCTCCGTTACATATGGGTTCTGGGATCGGATGCATCGCCCAGATTCTGTCCCACCACATACAGCACCACCGTAATCACCGAAGCAATGGCCACAGGACTCCAGAACTCCCATTCCCAGCCCGGAGTAACCATGGCGCTTTGGGATGCCTGAATCAGCCTGCCCAAGGACATCTCGCTGAGTCCCATACCGATATAGGACAAAAACACCTCATAGGAGATGTAGGAGGGAATCTCCGCTGCGATCAGTGTTACGATCACGGAGGTCATAAAGGGCAGGATGTTTTTTGCAGCGATCCGCCACAGGGGCGTGCCCAAACACCTGGAGGCCAGATTATACTCCCGATCCCGGATGATGATGACCTGCGTACGGATAAAATAGGCAATACCCAGCCAGCCGGTGATGGTCAGCGCAAACACCAGACTGAAAAAGCTGGCTGACAGAATCAGTACCACCACCGAAATCAGCAAAATATAGGGTACATTGGCTACAATGTTATAAACCTCGGTCATGAAAATATCCAGCTTCTTACTGAAGCCCCAAATTGCACCAATCAGCACGCCTACAGTCATGTTGATCAGCGCGCATAGAAGGGCCAGGGAAACAGAGATCCGGGCGCCGTACCACACCGCATCAAAGGTGGACTGGCCGGAGGCACCGGAACCCAGAATCCAGTGAATGCTGCTGCCGAACTTTTCCATGGCAGCCTGGGGGCTAAGGTGCTTGGAACTGGGGTCAAGCAAATTCACATAAGGATCCACCGCCGGGTCATAGCCGATCAGCGCAGGATACAGATAGGTGAACAGCAGCACCGTCCCCAGCAGGATCAGGGCGATCCAGTTGATCTTCTTTCGAAAGAACACTCGGAATACGGACTGCCAGTAGGAATATCTGGGCGCTGTGATCTGCTCGGACTCCAGCGCGTCATACTCCACCGGGGCAAACAGTTCTGCATCGGTCAGGCCGAAGCTATCCATATCCTTCACCTCTTCTTTTCGGAAAGTGTAATTCTGGGATCCGCCAGAGAAAGAAAGATATCACCAAGTATCACAGATGCAACTGACAAGACTGCGTAAAACAGGGTTAGTCCCACGATCACGCCGTTATCGTAGGCGTTGATAGCCCGGGTCAGCATATTGCCCGCACCGGGCACCACATAGACCCGCTCGGTAATAATCGCACCGGTCAGCGCAAACAGTATCGCTGCCGGAACCCCATGCACAATAGGGATTACCGCATTGCGCAGCACATGCTTGCGGAAAATCTCTTCCTCTCCCAGGCCGCCGGCTCTGGCAAATTTCACATAATCCGCGTTCATATGGTCGATCATATACCGCCGCAGCCACTTCATAATATTGGCAGCCGCCGGCAGCGCCAGAGAAACAATGGGCAGCACATACATAAGCCACGTGGGATTCTCCATATCAAAGGTAGTGGGCAGCCCGAAGCTGCCGCCGATGGCCTTGAACAGAAAAATATAGGCAAGTGTAGGCACCGCCATAATGAACACAATATAGCCTGTACCCAGCTTGTCCGCCAACTTATCCTTCCTGCGGGCCATCAGCATTCCCAGAGGAATTGCCAGCAAATAGGATGCCAGCACTGAAATTATGCCGATAGTAAAAGAATAGCCCAGCTTGGACATGCCGCTTTTCCGGGTCTGCACCGCCGTATAATTGTCAATATAATACTGTCCCACCGCCGCTGTGCCGTTTTCCAGAGAGCCGGCAACATACCTTGCCGTATGCAGGTCATCGGCGCTTAGTTCCGTCAAACCGGAAGGGTAAGTGACCTTGGAATAGACAAATGAGCCTTGGGATGTGGTCAGTGTCTCCAGTACCTCAGTGCCGGTGCTGATGCTGTAGGACTGGCCCAGATTCAGCTCCACCAGATTCTGATGGATATAAGGAAACCGGTTATCGCAGTACAGCAGGTATTTGTGTCGGGTGCCGTTACCAAGAATGGCGGGAGAAAACACATCGCCCCCATAGGCAGGGTCATACAGGGTAAAGGTAAGACCACGGTTGTCAACATCTTCGCGTACATAGTGGATATTGTCTATTTGCACCAGCCCGCCTGCAAACCGCCAAAGCCGCCCAAGGACCGGAATATCCTTATAGGCAAACAGACGGGGTTCGCCGCCGTCTTTATACTTTTCGGTCTTTCCCTTTTTGTCCGCATTTAAACGCACGATCTGATAACCATTTTCTTCATAATGGGCAGTAAAGCTACCGATATATCGGGCAGCATCCGGGCTGTCCTGTCGTGGCGTATCGCCAAAGCGCACTGCACTTTCATAAACGCTCTGGGTAATCTGCCCTTCCTGCAGCAGCTGGCGCAGATAGTCCCCGTAGGGAACGTAATCCACATAGCCGTACCGCTCCCATTGCTGCATTTTATAAACCTCCCTGCCGTTACTGGCCTGCTTGCTGTAAACAGGGTCATTGGCAAAAACCAGTTCCCGGTCAAGGCAGGTATACACCAGCAGCATCACAATGGCCACCACCGCAGTTACGGACAGCAGTCCCCGCAGGATACGGTAGAATAAATATTTGGTCATATGGGATCTCCAACCTTGCTGATTTTGTATTTATCGTACAGTCTGCCGTTTTTTCGTCATTGCGAACCAGCGCGCACTGGGTAGTGGCAATCACCTTAAATTACGGAAATCTATGGGGGATTGCCACGTTGGGCTTTGCCCTCCTCGCAATGACGTGCGTTTTAAGTTAGATACGCGATAAACTGTAATTTACGTTACCAGATACCCAGACTTTTGGTCATATATCCGGCGTATTCCGGCAGCAGGGCATCCAGATAGGTGGCAGGGTCGCCGTAATCCGGGCCCCAGCCGGCAGAATCGTATACATCATAGTTGGTCTGGCTGCCGTTATTGATAAAATAGCCGGCATTGTACCACTGCTGCATATCCTTGGCCGCCACCAGATTGACAATCACTCTGCCATCCAATACGGATTCAATAGACTGCTTATAGGCATTGGCCCGGTTGGCGTAATGCTCCACGGAAGAAACATAGGGCAGATCCAGATAGATAGGCGTCTGTGCAGAGACTTCCACTCCCACTGCGGCCAGCTCCCGGATAGCGGTTTCCAGTTCCTGCACTGCCGCTTCGGGAACATACCAGCCGTCAAAGCCGTCGGAAGAGCCATAACCGCCCTCTGCCTCCGGGTCAAACACCTGCATGGCACCGCCCAGCGCGTCGATCTGGGCCTGCACGATCTGTCCGTAGTGGGTGCCCGCCGGGAATGTGACCGGCACACCGCCTACCGCCACAGTCACATCCTCCTGCAGCGTCACAAACGTGCCGGGTGTGAAGGAATTGCGAACAGACACGTATTTCAGATCCTCGCCCACCTTCTGGGCATTATACGCACCTCTGTCCAACGCGTAGGAGATGGCTCTGCGGAAATGCACATTGCGCATGGCCGCAGTGGCCCGCTGCCGCTGCTGCGCATCCTTTGTAGATGCCACTGCCCCATCACTGCTGTTGGCAAAGGCTGTCCGGTTCAAATTGTAAAATGCCATAAATGTGGTTGCGGTGGGACTCACAATATAGCCGTAAGCCTCAAACCAACTGCTGCCGCCGGAAAGTGTATCCCTGCGGGCTGCTTCCAGAGAAGCGGCTGTCAATGCACAGCTGTCCAGCGTTCCGGCCTTCATATCATTATAAAGCTTCATCACATCCTGCGCATCGTTATACAGCCATGTGAGGGTTTTTATGCTTACGTTATCCCGGTTCCAGTATGCGGGATTTTCCTTGAACACGATGGTATTTTCCGCTGTGGCGTTGCTGACAAGGTAAGGGCCGCAGTAGGCAATGGTATCGGGGGATTTTCCGTAGGTGTAGTCGGAGGCGGAAGCGTCAAATTCCGCACCAAACTTGCCGCCCTGAGAAACATAGAACGCCCGGCTCATGGGCGCAAATACGCCATAGCCCAGCATAGTCATAAAATAGGGAATGGGCTTCACCAGCGTGTACTGCACCGTCAGATCGTCCAGCGCCTTTACGCCTACCTGGGAAAAATCCGTTATTGTTCCGCTGATATACTCGCTGGCATTTAGGATTCTGCCCTGTACCAGATACTCCATGCCCCCCTGGGCATCCATCATATGCTGCATACCGGCTACGAAGTCATCTGCCTGCACCTGCGCCACCGGACGCCCCTGAGAATCCACCCAGTTAAGGCCCGGACGCAGCTTAAAGGTATAGACAAGTCCGTCAGCCGATACCGTGTAGCTTTCTGCCAGCGCCGGCTGCAGCACATTTTCTGCGTCATAGGCATACAGGCTGTCGTAAGTGTTGACAATCGCATTTGCATCTACCGCGTTGGAGCTGGCCAGCACATCCCATGTCTCCGGGTCGCTGACATAGCTGATGCTGTAGCTGTCCTTCAGGGTATAGCCTGCGTCCTGCAAATACCGCTTTGCCCAGTTTTGCCAAGTGCCTGTACCCTTCCGCTTGGCCCATTGGGTTCGCATGGCGTCCCTGTCCTCTGCGGTAATGGGAGTATCGGTGACCAGCGCTGTGTGAAACCGATCCGCATCATTGCCCCACAGGACCGACGGTGCCGTATTGGGTGCCATCCGGGAAATGGCATAATTGCCGCCGGACGCACCCAGAGGCAGCATGACTGCTGACATCAGCAGTTCCGCCTCGGCAATGGCCATCTGGGCATACCGCTGGGATTCATTTTGCACCGCCTGTGCCGTTTCATAGGCTTCGGCAAAGTCTCCCAGCGCATCCTGATAGATTGCATCGGACAGGGCATCATAATCCCCTGCCAGCTGTGCGTAAGGATCCGCATACTGAGCAGATCCCGGCTGGGTCTGTCCTGTCTGGGTTTTGCTGCCGCAGGCTGACAGACTCAGCAGCAGCCCAATAGTCAAAAAAAAGCAAAGCACTTTCTTCATGCTCACCACTCCCATCTTTCTGTGTCTACTTTTTCCTGCTGTCTGCAAATTATGCATGTTTCCCGCCGAATGGGAAAGTGCAAAGCACACAAAAAATACAGCTGCTTAAAATTTCAGTTTATCGCTCTGATTACTAACTAAAAAATCAGGGGCCGATGCCCCCGGCGGCCCCTACATTGGTATTTGTAACTGTACGATAAATACAAATTTACGCAGCAACACTTTCTGGGCGCATAAAAGCCCGGGAGTACAAGGTACTCCCGGGCTAATGTATTCAGAAAAAGGATTATCTCTGCAGCTGCAGATCGTAATGTACGTTGTAAGCCTTCTCTTCTTCGGTGAACTTACGCAGGGTGTTGATGGTCTCGCCGCCGTTCCACTTGCGATCCTCAACATCGTCGGTGGTACCCATAACGGTCACGTTCAGCTGACGGTGACGGGCACGGACATGGTCCCAGTCGATGAAGTAGATGTGAGCAAACTCGCCGCCGTCCAGAATGCCGTCCTTAATGGTCATGGTTTCGCTGCGGCCGAAGAACACGGAGCGCAGGTGGCCGTCGGTATTCATGGAGGTGTAGTTGCCGGGCTCGTTGACATAGCGGCCGAACTGTGCGTGGATGGGGCCGGGATGACGGTAGTCGCCCTCGTTTGCGAAGTCGGGAATCAGCTTGCGCATGATGTCCAGCAGGTCATGCTGCAGGAACTCCAGATCGAAGGAATCGATATCGTGAGAGCACTCCTGAATCATGACGGAGCAGGTGGTGTGGTGGGAAGCGATGCAGACGGTTCCGTTCTTGATACCGGAAGCCTTCACGATCTCCACGATCTCCTTGGACACATCGTGGAAGGTGGGGATCCAGCCGCGGGACTGCAGTTCCAGTTCTTTCTGATAAACCTTGAATTCCATACTTATTTCCTCCGTTTTTATTGTTTTGCAAAGATGGATTCTTTGATTATTGTAAAGGTAATTTTTTCAATAGTCAACAGCATTTTTTACCATATTCCTCAAGATTGGCGAAAATGTTAATATCCATAAAAATTCCCAGTGTAAATTGTAGGTTTTGCGAATTGAAATAATTGACAGAAATGATTATTTTTATATTATCCGAATTTATGCCTAAAGGAGAATTCTTATGATTACTGAAAGCGCAATGAAGGCCGCGCTGGAGGCCTACGAAATTGAAGAAGCCTGCATCCGTGAGATGAAAGACTTTGTGGACTGCGAGCAGTTTGGAAAGGCTGTTGAGCTGCTGAGCGCCGCCCCCCGGATTGGCACCTCCGGCTGCGGCCACTCCGGCATCATCTGCCAGCATATGGCCCATCTGATGTGCTGCATTGAGCGTCCTGCCCGTTTTATCTCCCCCGCCGAAGCTGTCCACGGCGCTACCGGCTTCCTGCAGAAAGGCGATGTAATGATCTTTGCTTCCCGCGGCGGCAAGACCAAGGAGCTGCTGCCCATCGTGGATATCTGCAAAGCCAAGGGCGTGTCCATTATCACTGTGACTGAGAACATGGAATCTCCGCTGGCACAGGCTGCGGATGTGGTTCTGAAGCAGCATGTTAACCGGGAGACCGACAAGTGGAACGCACAGGGCACCACCAGCACCACCGCCCTTTGCATGATCTTCCACGCCCTGCAGGCTGCTGTGATTGAGCAGACCGGCTATCAGGCAGAGCAGTTCGCCCTGATCCATCCGGGCGGAGCAGTGGGTGAGCGGCTGAACAACAAGGCTCTGTAATTCATTCAGAAAGTGTAGGAAAACAGTATGGCTATTTTATCTCCGTCCATTTTGTCGGCAGACTATATGAACATGGAAAAAGATCTGACCCAGACGGTCAAAGACGGCGTCAAGTGGCTCCATGTGGATATCATGGATGGGCTGTTTGTGCCCAATCTTTCCTTCGGCTACTCCATGGTGAAAGCCATCCGGCCCATTACCCAGCAGGTGCTGGACGTGCATCTGATGATCGACCGTCCCATCCGGTATGTGCAGCAGTTCTGCGAAGCCGGCTCTGATTATCTGACCATTCATGTGGAGGCTGATACTCCGGAAAATACTATGGCAGCGTTGGAGAAGATCCGCTCCTTCGGTGTAAAGCCCGGCATCGTTATTAAGCCCAACACCCCCGCGGAAGCCATCGAACAGTATTTGGACAAAGTGGATCTGGTGCTGGTAATGACTGTAGAGCCCGGTTTCGGCGGTCAGAAGTTCATGGCACACATGATGCCCAAGCTGAAGCAGCTGCGGCAGATGCTGGACAAGGTCAATCCTGCCTGCCATCTGGAGGTAGACGGCGGCGTGGATCTGGTCACCGGTGAAATCTGTAAGGAAAACGGTGCAGATGTACTGGTTGCCGGTTCTGCCTTCTTCGGTTCCAAGGACAGACCTGCATTTACCCAGAGCATCGAAAAGTAAATAACGGCTCCAACGCGGCGTGGTTTTTACCACGCCGCGTTTTTGCGCAAATTTGTATTGATCGTACAGCTTTTCAATTATTCTCGTCATTGCGAGCCAGTTCGCAAACTGGCGTGGCAATCTCCTTAGGATTGTGGAAACTTGCCGGGGATTGCCACGTCGCTTCGCTCCTCGCAATGACGTGCGTTTTAAGTTATATGTACAATAAACTGAAATTTGTATAGCTTTGTGAAATTTGTCTGGATTCGGCATTTCGTACTTGTGCAAGTACACAAACATAGATCATACGTTCGTTTATCTATTGACAAGTACACAATCAAGTACTATTATAAAGCCACATCAAGTACTTATTCACGTACAAAACAATGGAGGTGTATTTGTGTGGCAAGGTGTTATATATTTACGTTCCCACCGGCGCAGGCCGGTGCGGATAGGAATGCGGTTCAGTTTAGGGGATCTGCAGGGACAGGTCCCTGCAGGTTGGTGCTGCCGATGCGGTGCGGAAGTTTTTGCAGAATCGGAGCTGCTTTGCAGCCGCTGCAACATACAGAAGGAAGGTGCAGCGGATGACATATAAGCACCCCAGTCCCTGTCTTAGCTGCAGCCGTGTGCCGGATCCCAGAGCCTGTGACAACAAAAACTGCCGGCAATGGCAGCAATGGTTTCTGGGCCGGTGGGATCTGATTCACCGGTATCCCCGCAAGCAGATGGACAACGCGGTTTTAAAACCTGTGGGCGTTCCGTTAGGTGGCAGGCATTATGCCGCGCCCCATCAGGTGCAGGCGTACTTACAGAAGGACCCCTGCGAAAAGTGTGTATGCCCCAAGGAGCTGTGCAGTACCCCATGCCGGGTGCGCAGAGCCTGGGAGGAAGCGAAAGGAGAAACATTACTATGAATTGGAAAGCAGAAGCAATTGATAAGCTGCGCAAATACGATGCCATGCGGCAGGCGGTGCAGAACATCCCGGAGGAGATCTCCCGTCTGGAGATCGCAGCCTGCAGCATCCGCAGTGCGCAAACGGACGGCACACCGGTGAAGGGTGGCGGAAATGGCCGGGAGGATATGCTGCTGAACAATTTTGTTCACCGTCAGGAGCTGCATTGGTCTTATCAGCAGGCACAAAGCTGGCTCAAATCCGCAGACAGAGCCTTATCCGCACTGACACCGGAGGAAAAACTGGTGCTGCACCGGTTTTACGTCTGTCCTGAGCGGGGTGGTGTGGACAGGCTGTGCCAGCAGCTGGGAGTAGAGCAATCCAGCGTGTACCGCAAGCGGGACAAGGCTCTGCGCAAATTTACCGTTGCGCTGTACGGCGCAACATGATTTGCAATTTGCCCGGTCCGCATCCTGCAAGCCTCCGCAGGGCCTGTCCGGGCAAAAAAGATAAAAAACCTGCGAAACTCCGGGGAAATAATTCGGGCGTATAGCATATACTAGGATAAAGTTTCTCAATATGCAAGCAACACTTGTTGGCTGAAAATTTCCATGAAGGATGGCTTTTGAGAAACTGCAGCTTTTGATTATCTGGAGGCAGATTCTATGTCCTATGTTGATGAGATACTGGAACGTGTAACCCGTCAGAATCCGGAGCAGCCGGAGTTTATACAGGCAGTACGGGAGGTTTTGGACTCCCTGCGGCCAGTCATTGCCCAAAAAGAGGACACATACCGGCAAATCGCACTGCTGGAGCGGTTGACCACGCCGGAACGGGTGGTTTCCTTCCGGGTCAGCTGGGTAGATGATAAGGAGCAAGTGCAGGTAAACAACGGCTATCGGGTACAGTTTAACGGCGCTATCGGCCCCTATAAAGGGGGCTTGCGGTTTCATCCCACAGTAGATCTGAGTATTATGAAGTTTCTTGCCTTTGAGCAGACCTTCAAAAACGCACTGACCGGCCTTCCCATGGGCGGCGGCAAAGGCGGCTCCGATTTTGACCCGAAGGGAAAGTCGGACCGGGAAATCATGTCCTTCTGCCAGAGTTTTATGACCGAACTTTACAAACATATTGGTCCGGACACGGATGTACCTGCTGGGGACATCGGAGTAGGTGCCCGGGAGATCGGCTATCTGTTTGGCCAGTACAGGCGGCTGCGCACTGCGTTTCAAGGGGTGCTAACCGGCAAGGGGCTGGCTTACGGCGGCTCCCAAGTACGAAAGGAAGCAACCGGCTACGGTTTGTTGTATCTGACCCAGCAAATGCTGGAAAAGAACGGCCATTGCCTGCAAGGAAAAACTGTTGCTGTGTCCGGTGCGGGAAACGTGGCCATCTACGCCATTGAAAAGGCACGGCAGCTGGGAGCCAAAAGCGTGACCTGTTCCGATTCCAGAGGCTGGATTTACGATCCCAATGGGATCGATCTGGGCGTATTAAAGGATATAAAAGAAGTGCAGCGGGCAAGTCTTGCGGAATACGCCAAACGCCGGCCCAATGCCCAATACCATGAGGGTAGGGGCGTGTGGAGTGTTCCCTGCCATGTGGCACTGCCCTGTGCCACACAGAATGAGCTGACACTGGAGGATGCAAAGCTTTTGGTAAAAAATGGATGCATCGCTGTGGCAGAGGGTGCCAACATGCCCACAACCATGGAGGCAACCGATTATCTTCAGGCAAACGGCGTGTTGTTCTGCCCGGGCAAAGCCGCCAACGCAGGCGGCGTGGCCACTTCCGGTCTGGAAATGAGTCAGAATGCCCAGCGGATCAGCTGGGAGTCGGAAAAGGTGGATGCCATGCTGCAAAAAATCATGGTGCGGATTTTTAATGATCTGGATCATGCCGCCAATGAATACGGTATGCCCGGGAACTATGTGGCCGGTGCCAACATAGCCGGTTTTCTGAAGGTTGCGGATGCCATGCAGGCCCAAGGCGTGATTTAAAAAACAGAAATATAAAAGAAGGCCCGGTTCAGCAGGAAACTGAACCGGACTTTGCTATATTCTGTTAAGCCCACGGCGTAACATTTTGCTTGTCGGCAGGCTTTTGGGGTGCATCCGTGGGATTCTCAGGTGTATCCGTGGGATTCTGGGGCGCATCTGTGGGATTCTGCGCAGTGCTGCCGGTACTGTCGGGCAAATTTTCAGAAGGCTTCTGTGTATTGTTGACGGTTTCGTTATTGCCTTCCGTTTCCTGAGGATTCCCGGATGTATACACACCGGTAGATTCTCTGCTGTCGGTTCCCGCTCCGTTCAAAAGTGCCACGCATACCAGTCCTGCCGCCAGAACCAGAGCCAAAATTACAATTATAATATACAGCGCTTTCTTGTTCATAAAGCCTTCCCTTCTTACATACTGCCATCATTTTTGCGTTTGTATTGTTTATATTTTACCTTCTTTTCTCTGCAATGTCAATCTATCACACACCCATCTGCCACATTCTTTTCGCCCTGCGGTAAAAGCTTCCAAATTTCAGTTTATCGCTCCGTTTGATATGATATGTAGGGGCCGACGCCCCCGGCGGCCCGGTGGTTTTGCATAGCAAAACCACATTGCCAACGCAAATCTGTCATTATTTTCTTCGAAAATCCCAATATTTTATGCAAAATATTGGGCGGGCCGCCGAGGGCGTCGGCCCCTACATTAGCAATTGCAACAAAACGATAAATACAAATTTACAAATCCGGGGACGCAAAAAACGGGAGGCTTTCGCATCCCGTTTTCTCGGTTCTTTATGCTGCAGCAATTATACGTCTGCGTTGCACAGTTCCTCGTACAGGCGAACGACTTCCAGAGAATCGTCCGTGGGAGGATACTTGCGGACAGCCAGCTTGAACAGCTCCCGGGCAGTGTTGCCCAGCAGCATAGGTGCGCCGGCCTCGTTGGCAGTCTTGCAGGCGATGTCGGTATCCTTCAGCTGGATCTGCAGAGTGCTGCGGGTATTGAAGTTCCGCTCGATCATGAACTGACCCCGGTTCTGGAAGATGTTGGAGCAGCCTGCGCTCTTGCAGATAGTATCGTACATCAGCTGCAGGTCCAGACCGCACTGCCTTGCCATGGTGAAAGCCTCTGCGGTGGCACACATATGGATGCCTACCAGCAGCTGGTTCACAGCCTTAATGGCCTGACCCTGACCCACTTCCTTGCCGCAGTGGACCAGATTCTTGCCAAAGCTCTTCAGCAGCGGCTCATACTTTTCAAACAGCTCGTCGCTGCCTGCACACATCAGCGTCAGAGAGCCGTCTCTTGCACCGGCAGTACCACCGCTGACAGGGCAGTCCAGCATGGTGCAGCCCTTGGCGGCAGCCATTCTTTCCAGAGACTTGGCATCCTCCATGGCCACGGTACTCAGCAGAATGATGGTACCCTTCAGGGTTTCCAGCAGGCCTTCCATGGCGCTGCAGCAATGGGCATAGGTGTTGACCATCAGCAGGACAACATCTGCCTTCTCGCCCAGCTCACGGGTGCTGCTGACGCCCTCGGCGCCCTGCTCCACCAGATCCGCAAAGGCCTCCGGGCGCAGATCATAAAGCACCATGGAGTAACCGCTGTTCATGATGTTCTGAGCAACGCTGTGTCCCATTGCGCCCAGACCGATCATACCGACTTTTTTCATAATTAATTCCTCATTTCTTCCGTGCGACCAGCGCTACGGCTTTTTCTATGATGCTGTCAACATCCATACCGTTGTCACGGTACAGCAGCTCAGGTTCACCGGACTCGCCGAAGCGGTCCTGAATACCCACCATAGACATGGGAACAGGATGCTCCTGACAGACGATCTCTGCAACAGCGGAGCCCAGACCGCCAAGGACTGTGTGATCCTCGATGGTCATGATCGCGCCGGTTTCTTCGGCTGCTTTCAGTACCGTCAGCCGGTCCATTGGCTTGATGGTGGGCATCTCTACCACCTTCATGCCGATTCCCCGGGCTTTCAGTGCTTCCGCCGCCTCCATAGCCTTGTTCAGCAAAATTCCGGAGACGATCATTGTCATGTCATTGCCGTAGTCCAGAATCGTGTAGGATTCACCGATCCGGAAACGGTATCCTGCGGGGTGGATATCAGCCACAGGATTTCTGTGCAGGCGGATATACAGCGGGCCTTCAAAGTCCACTGCCGCGTGGGCTGCTGCCCGGGCAGAGGCCTCGTCGGAGGGCTGAATAATGGTCATATTTGGCATGGAGCGGAAAATGCTCACATCCTCCACAGCCGCATGGGTAGCACCGTCACCGCCCACCTGCAGGCCGGTGTGGGTGCCAACAATGGTTACATTCAGATTGGGAAAGCAAACGAAGGTGCGGACCTGCTCACAGGCACGCATACTGGCAAACACCGCAAAGGTGGCCAGAAACACCTTGTTGCCGCAGCTGGCAAGACCTGCCGCGCCGCCAACCAGGTTCTGCTCCGCAATGCCGAAGCTGAATTCCCGATCCGGGAAATATGTAGCGAACTTATCCAGTCCGCAGGTCTTGGTGTCCGCATTGCACACCACAAAGTCCTGCCGGGTCTTAGCTATTTCCAGCAGTTCCTGCCCAAAGGCCATTCTCGTTGCAAGTGCCATATCAGTCCGCTGCCTCCTCGATCTCTTTCATTGCCTGTGCCAGCTGCTGCGCGTCCGGCGCAGCGCCGTGCCATGCCCTCCTGGCACTCACCGTCGCCCAGCATTACATAGGTCATGTAATCCTGTTTCTTCCAGCGGGCGGAAAGAGCCATACCCACAGCAGCGGACAGGCCGTTACCAAGAGAACCGGCGGTCATATCCAGACCGGGCACCTTATTCATATCGGGGTGGCCCTGCAGAATGGAATGATACTGCCGCAGCGTATCCAGCTCCTCCATAGGGAAGAAGCCCCGCTCTGCCAGCGCCGCATACAGCGTAGGACAGGCATGACCCTTGGATAGCACGAACCGGTCCCGATCCGGCCAGTCCGGATTGGCAGGATCAATGTTCATCACGTGGAAATACAGCGTGGTTATGACCTCAACCGCAGACAAAGAACCGCCCGGATGGCCGGCCTTTGCCTTGTAGATCATATTCAGCACATCGTGCCGGATGTCCAGCGCCTTCTTTTCCAGACGCTGTACATCATGGTTTGTAAAGTAATTATGATTCAAACCAAAATCTCTCCTTATCTGCCACAGATGTGGCTTTAATCATGTCAATTTTATCTGCTTCTTGATTTTTTTACAATTCAGAGTTCCGGGAAGTCTTATCGGTTTTTCCGATAAATCGCCGGTTTCTGCATTGTTTGACAGATAAAAAATCCAGATTTTGGAGAGTTTTATTTGGTTGTATCAGTGTTTAATCCCGGTAGCCGTTGGGATTCATGGACTGCCACTTCCAGCTGGAAGCGCACATTTCCTCGATACCCAGCCTGGCCTTCCAGCCCATTTCCTCCCATGCCTTTTTGGGCTCTGCGTAGCATTGGGCCACATCGCCGGGCCGCCGGGGATCCACCACATAGGGCAGCGTCTTTCCGCAAGCCTTTTCATAAGCATGCAGCACATCCAGCACGCTGTAACCGGTACCGGTGCCCAGATTGCAGACAAACAGGCCGCAGTTTTCCTCCAGCTTTTTCAGCGCTGCCACATGGCCCTGGGCCAGATCCACCACATGGATATAATCCCGGACACCGGTGCCGTCGGGGGTGGGATAATCATTACCGAACACATGGAGCTTTTCCAGCTTGCCCACTGCCACCTGCGCGATGTAAGGCACCAGATTGTTGGGAATGCCGTTGGGATCCTCCCCAATCAGGCCGCTTTCATGGGCACCGATGGGATTAAAGTAACGCAGCAGCGCCACATTCAAAGTAGGATCCGCCTTACAGTAATCGATTAAGATCCGCTCAAGGAACAGCTTGGTGGTGCCGTAAGGATTAGTGGTGTTGCCGGTGGGAAAATCCTCCCGGATAGGCACGCTGGCAGGATCGCCGTAAACCGTAGCGGAGGAGGAGAACACAAAATTCTTCACACCGTACCGGCGCATCACATTCAGCAGATTCAAAGTACTGACCAGATTGTTGGTGTAGTATTCCAAAGGCTTGCGGACGCTTTCGCCCACCGCCTTCAGTCCCGCAAAATGGACCACCGCTTCAACATTGGGATACTGTGCAAAAACCGCCTCAGCAGCAGCCATATCGCACAGCTCCGCTTTGATAAAGGGCACTTTTTTGCCTGTGATTTGCTCCACCCGTCGCAGAGATTCCTCACAGGAATTGGACAGATTGTCCACCACAACGATCTCGTAGCCTGCCCGCAGCAGTTCTACGCAGGTATGGCTGCCGATATAACCGGCACCGCCGCTTACCAGAATGGCCATGGGTTTCCTCCTCTGTTATTCTCCGGCTTGCTGCCCGATCCGTTTCTCCACAAACCGGATAAAGGCATCCACCAGATGGGACTGGGTATTTTTCGTCAGCATCGCCATAACGATGCGCTTATAAATAGGCTTTGTGAGCCGGACACAGCGCAGTCCGTCCATCCGGAAACACTCCAGTTCCTCCGCAGGCAGAAATGCCACATCCACGGTGCGCTTTTCCAGCGCCTCCAGCAGTGACAGGCTCTTGCCGTGATAGATGTTCAGGGTCAGATTGGGATACGCAGCGTAGAAATCCGAAACCATGTCACTGAAACGGATCTTTTCCAGCGCCGTGATGGCCCCGATGTTAATGGTTCCCCGCAGGAATCCGGCATAATCGGACATGGTCTGCCCCAACCGGTCTACAGAACCCAAAATCTCCGCGGCCATTCGCACAAAGGTATCCCCCGCTTCTGTAATCTGCAGGGTACGGGTAGACCGCTTGAACAGACATACGCCCAATTCTTTTTCCAGATTGGCGATCTGCTGGGACAGGGACGACTGGCTGATATAGCAGCTTTCCGCCGCAATGGTAAAATTATGGTACCGGGCAACCGCCAGCACATATTGCAGCTGATGAAGCTCCACGGTCTTACCTCCGGTTGCGCTCATTTTTGTTTACGCCGGCTGCTGCTGCGTATTATTCTTCAGCTTCCTCTTCCCCGGATTCTTCCTTCTGATCCTTTTTCTTCTTATCAGGAAGTTCCTCGCCTGCCATTTTTGCCAGAGGCTTGCGCATCAGCCAGTAGAACACAAAGCTGGCAAAGGAGAACCAGAACAAAATCTGATAAATCATGGTCTCCAGGAACAGCCATGTAAGCCCCAAAAACGCAATGACCGGTGCCCAGACAAAGGCAGAGCCGATCACACACCGGATGGGGTACATGATAACGGTAAGAATACTGTTGCGCAGCAGCTGGAATACCGTACACTCAAATTTGGAGTACAGCAAAAACGCAGTGCTGCAAACACACATGGCAAAGCCAAGGCAGATCAGAGACACTACCAGCGGCACCTGCGACCCTTCTGCATTATACGACGCAATGGCCAGAGAATTCCAGCCGATGACAACAATGATCAGTGCCATGATGATCCACAGGATCGTAGGCCGCTTGAAGCTCTTGAAAAAGGTACGGAAGTACAGCCTGAGCCAGGGTTCATCCCTGCCCAACGCCCGGATGGCGGTATACATAGCCGAATGGGCACTGCCAATAGTCACCACCGGAATGCAGCACAGCAAAAAGCACATATTCAGCCCCATATAGTCCCACAGCCGGCGCAGGGCACTCATCAGCGGGGAGTCCATACTTAAAAATTTCATACTTCAGCACCTTCCTTATTAATTGCTTCTTTGGTCAGGGACGGCATTTCCACCAATCCCCGCCGGGCTTTTCTTTTAAACTCTTCCGTTCCCATACCGGTCACCCGCTTGAAAATCCGGTGGAAATAGCTGATGTTTCCGAATCCCACCATCTCACCGATCTCATAAGTCAGATACTGCTCCTTCAGCAGCAGCTCGCAGGCCTTTATGATCCGGTACTGGTTCAGATAATCCGTAAATTTCACGCCGGTCTGCTGCCGGAACCGCTGACCCAGATAAGAGGAATTCACATACAGGTCATTGGCTACCTTGTTCAGGCACAGGGATGTGTCGGTATAATTTTTGTGGATGTATTCCAGCGTCTTGCCAATGCTGGTAATTCCGGTTCTTTTCTCATGCTCCTCATTGTCCGATGCATCCGCAGACTGAGGCTGTTCCTCCGGCTGTTCCTGTTCCTCCGATGCCTGCAGCGGTGGAAATTTGGGTAACAGCTTCTCAATGCAGTTCTCAAGCGCTTCCTTCTGCAGAGGCTTTAAAAGATACTGGACCACGCCCAATTCCAGCGCCTCCTGGGCATACCGGAATTCTGCATAGGCGCTGATCAGCACGAACTGGGTATCCGCCTTCTTATGTACCGCCCGCACCAAATCCAGACCGTTGCTGTCATGCAGGCAAATGTCTGAGATCACCAGCGTATAGGGGTGTGAAAGGGCCGCTTTCATACCGTCCTCAAAATTAAAACGGATGTCCGTCCGGTCAAAGCCAAAGCTGCTCCAGTCGATCAGCTCCAAAATTCCCATACAGATCAAAGGTTCATCATCAATAATTAAAACACTGTAGCTCATAACACCTCACCTACCGTCAGTTTAATCTCTATTTCCGTACCGTAGCCTATTTTGCTGCGCACCTGCATATGGCAGTTGTCGCCGTAGAGCAGCTTGATCCGCCAGTACACATTCAGCACACCGACAGACCCCTGTCCGCTGTGCATCTGGTGCTGCTCCCGGTTCATGCGCTCCTGCAGCTTTTGCAGGGTTTCCTCCTCCATGCCAAGGCCGTTATCGGAGATCACAATGTACAGGTCTCCATCATCCAGAACAAAGGAGATCTCCAGATGGGGCTTTTCAATCATGTTTTTAAAGCCATGGACAATGGCATTTTCAATCAGCGGCTGCAAAATAAAATGAGGAATGCTCAGATTCAGCAGCGCCTCATCCACCTCAATGTAGTAGGTGATGGGATTGATGAAGCGGAAATTCTGCAGAGCCATATACCGCTCCAAAAAAGTAATCTCCTCCCGGATTGTCACCTGACTGCGGGGCTCCCACGCATAGGTGCGCAGGCTCTCTGCCAGGTACTGCACCATTTGGGAGCTTTCCTTTTCGCCCTGAATCAGCAGCTTCATGCGAATGGCTTCCAGAGTGTTTACTATGTAATGGGGATTGATCTGATTCTGCAATGACGCAATCTGCTCCTGCTGCAGAAGCAGTGTGCGCTTGTATTCATCGGTAATCAGCCGGTCCAGATGGGCGGATAACCGCATCAGTTCATTGTTGATCTGTGCAAACTCGTCCTGTCCGTCCAGAGGATCGCCTTCCGCATAGCGCTCCGCGGCGATTCTGTGGATATTGTCCATGACCGTGCTACAGCGCCTGACGATATGGCGGGTCACGGAGCTGTTCAGCACAGTCAAAAGCACGAACAACATCAAAAGTGCGCCCATCCACATCAGCATGACCCGAATGCTGTCATTGAGAAAGCCCTGTGTATCCCGCAGCACCACCAACTGCCAGCCATCGATCACAAGATTCGATGCAGGTACCGGCAGGTTGGTAACCAGGTACCGCTTTCCGTCTATCTCAACACTGCTCTGACCATCCAGCTTAACAAGATCCGACAGCGCCTGCGCAGACAAGGAGAGCTTTTCGTTGCCCAGTACTGTGTGCAAATCAGGTGATACCATCAGGACCTCAGAATTTTCATGACCGCTGTAAAGCATACTGTTGACCTGAACGGTGGGCAAGCCAAACATGACTACCATTTCCAGATCATAGGGCCTGGTAGTTTTGTAAAGACCGCTGTAGCAGATCAGGCACTGGCTGCCGTCCAAATCGCCTACAGCCCAGTATAGCGTCTGGGATTTTGAATTGCTCACAATATCCGGATCCAGCCATGGCTTTTCCAGCACCTCCTGCAGCGTCATGGAAAAGACCGGATAAGCATTCATGGTCCTGCAGTCCTTGGCCAGCCGCAGTACGCTGTCGGTCATGGACTGCTCCAGATTCAGTGTCCTGAGAAACAGTTCATTGATCTTGGCATAAGACTCCTTGCTGACACCATTATGAACCGTTGTAACAAATTGGTACATATCCTTATCTTCCGCCGCCTGAGATTGAACCAGATTCAGCACAGACATGGTACCCACAAGCCGGGAAGAAACCGCATTGCCGTCTGCGATCATCTGCTCGTACTGGTCCGTCATCAGAGAATTATACTGAAATACAAAGAAAACTGCCAGGAACAATAAGGATACCAGCAAAAAAACAGACAGATAGATCTGCAATTTTTTACTCAATGAGACCTGATTTAAAAACCGCATCTGTCCGCGCCCCTTCTTTATCTGTTTCAACTGTTATTTAGCCATTATCAATGGCAAAAATCTAGATTTCGTACACTTTTAAATTATTCCCTTGCAAAAACCTATAATTTTGCAAAGTATCATGCCTAATATATCACGAACCAACCCGGTTGTCAAGGAAACATACCGACCGGAACGGATCTGACATAAGTTAGCGGTCATTACGAACCAATCCGCTTAACTGGTGTGGCAATTTCCTTCTTAAGATGGAGATTGCCACGGGCGTTTACATACCCTCGGAATGACCGGTTTTCTTAACTTACTAACATTAAGCTGCGCAGTCAGTGGCTTTGATCTGGTGCGGTAAATTTCAGTTTATCGGGCAGTCTAAGCCTCCCCTTGAGGACAGTCGCGAAGCGACACTAAATAGATGATTGCCAGTGGCAATCCAACATTAAAAAATTGGTGCCCCGAAGGGGCGGAAGGGTAAAACCCCATTATTACAAGCACTTTCACCCCTCAGTCGCCTATGGCGACAGCTCCCCTCTAGGGGAGCCTTTGGCGCGTTAAATACAAAATTGATGGAGCGATTTGAATGCCACCTGTAACCACAAAGGGTCTGTTCAATTTGCAACAGACCCTTTGTGGGGTGGGAATATAAAAACGGAGGGGCCGGTTGGCCCCTCCGCGGGTTTCGCTTTTTACAGCTTAAGCGTATCGGTCAAGCAGAAATTACTTGCCCTGAGAAGCGTCGTAGGCCTCCTGCAGGATATCAACCAGAGTGTCGATGTCAGCCTTGTACAGAGCCTTCATGTAAGCCTGCCAGTTGGCATCGTTGATCTCCAGCTCGCCCTTAACGAACTTGGTCTCGTACTCGGTGATAACAGCCTTAACATCGGGCCACAGGAAGCTGACTTCGTCAGCCTGATCCTCAGTCATGTAAGGACGGGGCCAGATCTCGGTGTTGTTATACTCGGTGCCCAGATCCTTGATCTCCTTGTACTGAGCAGACAGATTACGCCAGCCGCCTTCGGTCTTGTCGTAGTCACTGGGAACATAGCAGTAGCAGAAGGAACCGGTGACAGAAGCCATGGTGGACTCCATATCCATCTGCTTGTTGTAGTCTTCCACAGACAGGGCGTAACGGACAAAGCCCAGCTCTGTGGTGTCGTCCCAGTCCCAAGCATCGGGCAGGCCTGCCATCACGTTCTCGCCATCCTCGTAGCCGTCGCCGGAGTTGATGCTGCCCTCAAGGGTAAACATTGCCATATCCATCCAGGCCAGGATGATCTGGGCATCCTCAGCGGTACACTTGTTGGTGATAGCGTAGCAGTCCTTATAGCCGTTCTGAGCGGGGTTGATGAACAGGCGGGCAGTGTAACCCTCAACCGCAGGAGGATTGACGCGCTTCATGACGCCGTCATTGGTGGTGTCGCCGTTGCCGTCGCCGTACAGCTTCAGGTCGATTGCACGAGCGGAGGTGTTCATAGCACCGACAATGGGAACCTCAACACCAGAGATGGCAGTCTTGATGCCGTTTTTGTCACCAGTGTACAGCTCGCTCCACAGGTAGCCAGCCTCGTACCACTCGTTGATCTTGATCAGGGCAGCGCGGTAAGCGTCGGTCTGAGGAGCCAGCTCAACCTCGCCGTTAGTGATAACAGTATAGTAATCGTTGTCGCTGTCCTTAGTGGGCAGGCCCCACCATGCCATGATGCCCTGAATAGCACCCTGCTCAATGGCGGTAGTACCGGCAGTCAGGAAGGGGATCTCATCGTTGGGATCGCCGTTGCCGTTCATGTCATTTTCCTTGACATACTTCAGGTACTGCTCGAACTTCTCCAGAGTGGAGACATCGTCCAGACCTGCAGCCTTGACCCACTCGGTGTTGACAGCCAGAACAGTCTCTACGTTGCCGTAGCCGTCAATGTTGATACGAGGCAGGGTGTAGATGTGGCCGTCAGTGGTGGTAGCAGCCTGGGGAACGCCGGGAACTTCAGCGATACCGCGGCCAACGTAGCCGGGCATCACTTCTTCGGTCAGGTAGTCTTCCAGAGGCAGCAGGAAGCCGCCGGCAGCAGCTTCAACCACCTGAGCGCTGGTCAGAACATTGCCGATGTAGGCATGGGGATGGGTATCTGCGTTGAACTGAGCGGACAGGTTGGAGCCAGCGTCAGCAGAGGTAGCACCCAGACCTACGAAGTTGATCTCAACGTTGGTCCGCTTGACCAGCTCCTGGTACCACAGGTTCTTCTCCTTCATGGTGTCCCAGTCGGGATTGCCGATGACGCCGATGTTGTAGGTCTTCTTCTCAGCCAGGGGGAAGATGCTGTCATCTTCGGGGGGATTGGTTTCTTTGTTGTTGGGCTGGGTGTCAGTCTGGGGGTCAGTCTGAGGATTGGTGGGATCGGCGGGGGTGCAGCCTGCAAATACAGACAGAACCATAACCAGAGCCAGAACCAGAACCAACAGCTTGGAAATGTGCTTCATTTTGTGTTTTCCTCCTTGTTTTTTATATATGATTACCCATTTTATGGGTCATCACCATGGTTAATGGGCATACAGTCTGCCCTTTTATTTCAGCGGCATCCGGTTGGGGGCAGCGGTCAGCCGCCCGCCGGTGAGGATGAAAACCGCAATGTATCATTCTTTCACTGCGCCCAGCATGATGCCGCCGATCAGGAACTTCTGCACCGCAGGGTACAGCAGCATCAGGGGCAATGCTGAAACCACGACCACCGCATAGGTCAGAAGCTGCTGTCTGTCCGTCAGCCGCTTGATCATCTCCGGGGTCATCCAATCCAAAACGCCCACATCGATCTCAGCGGTGATCTGCTTGATAGCCACCTGCAGGGTCTGCTTCTTCATATCCTGAATGTACAGAACACCTTCCATGTAGGTATTCCACTTGGGAATGGCAAAGAACAGCGTCAGGCTGGAGATGATGGGCTTGGACAGGGGCAGCACGAATCTGAAGAAAAATCCGGTGGTGCTGGCACCGTCGAGCCTTGCGGATTCAAACAGGGACTCGGGAATGTTGCCGGAGAAATAGTTCTTGGTAATCATGATGTAGTAGAACGCTACGCCCCAGGGGATAACCATAACCAGAAAATGATTATAAAGGCCCAGGTCTCTGACCAGCAGATAATCGGGGACAGTGCCGCCGCCCACATACATAGGGATCATGAAAAAGATTACAAAGAACATCTTTCCGGGGAAATGAGGCCGGGACAGGGCGTAGGCTACAGGCAGCGTAAAGGCAAGCTGCAGGAACACATACAGCGTTGTGTAAACAATGGTATTTCCGTAAGCTCTCCAGAGGGTACTTTCCTGCAGCAAGGCTTCATATGCTGACAGATTCAGGCCAACGGGCCACAGCCAGACATCGCCCCGACCGACAGCATCCACATCGCTGAAGGATGCAAGGATGGTATACCATAAAGGATAGACGGAGATAAAGGACGCAAACAGCAGAATCGCGGTAATGATGCAGTTGGTGACCTTATCCCTGGCTGTATCCTGAATCCTGTTGCTGTGGGTTTTCTTTGTAAGACTGAGCATAAAAGGTCTTTCCTCCTTAAAATATCGAGTTGCAGTTCTGACAGCTCAGGGCTGATCAGAACAGGGAGGTCTTGGCGACCCTCTTGGAAATACTGTTGGTAATGAACAGCATCAGGATGTTACAGGCGCTGTTAAAGACGCTTACCGCAGTAGCGAAGCCATACTGGTTGCTTAAAATACCGATCTTGTATACATAGGTGTTGATGATCTCCGATGCGCCCAGGTTGGTATTGTTCTGCATCAGCAGCACCTTTTCCATACTGGAGGCGGTCAGGAGCTTGCCTGCGTTCAAAATCAGCAAAGTGACAACCGTGGGAATAATCAGCTTCATGTCGATATGCCACATTTTCTGCAGCTTGGAGGCACCGTCAATCCGGGCCGCTTCCACCACGGAGTTATCGATGGCGGTCAACGCAGACAGGTAAATGATGACATTATAGCCCGTGGAGCTCCAGATGGTGGCGATTATGTACAGCGGAATGAAGTTCCCCTCACCGTCCCACAGATTGACCTGCTCCATACCCAGATTTTTTCTGATGACGCTGATCAGACCGAAGCTGGGGTTGATAAACACATCCATAAGCTCCACCACGATAACCAGAGAAACCATGTGGGGCAGGTATGTGGTGGTCTGGGCGATGGCCTTCATCTTTTTGGAGCGGCTGTTGTGCATCAGAATTGCCACAATCAGAGGAACCGGAAGCGTAGCAAACAGCAGGATAAAGTTCAGTGATAAGGTATTCTCCAACAAATCCCAGAACTGGTTGCCGCCAAAGAAACGCTCAAAGTTATCCCAGCCGATCCACTTGCCGTCAGCTATGCTCTGGCCCAGACGCAGCTTCTTCCACGCGATCTGAATGCCGTAGATCGGTATGTACTTCATAATAAATGTGAGAATAACACCGGGCAGCAGGAACAAATAAAGCTCTCTGCTTCTCCAGATATCTCTGCGCAGGCGCTGACCTTTCGTCAGTTTAACGGGGCCTGCTTTGGTAATGGTTTTCATTCTGACACCCCTTTCGTGGATGTTGTTATTATATTATTGGCGAAAACAATGGGAAAGAAACAAATTCTTAATATTTATGTACAAAATCTAGCTTTTTATACGGATTGGATGTTTGCACAAAAACTGCTATTCTATTTTGTGCAATATTACTTTCCGGCCTGTTTTTTGTGGGATTTGTACAAAATCTATGCATTACTATTGGTCGTATCCAATAAGTAAATAGCAGCTTTTGGGGAATACCGCCCATAAAAGTAAAAAAAGTCATTGCGAGCCAGTCGTCAGACTGGCTCGCAATGACAAGATAGTTAAAGCGGGGTGCTGCCCCTATGAACAAGCAGCAAGGGGTCTGTTGCAAAATAAGCAACAGACCCCTTACTATATTACATCATCAATTCGCCGTCCTGCACGGCCAGATCGCCTTCCAGAATTACTGTTTTGACATGAACCATGTCGTCAATCAGAATCAGATTAGCGGTCTTGCCTGCCTTCAGGCTGCCTACCCGGTGGTCGATGCCCAGCAGTTTCGCCGGATTCAGCGTGGCCATGCGGATGGCGTGGCACAGGCCATAGCCGGTGTGGGTCATCAGATTGCGGCAGGCGTTTTCCAGTGTCATACGGCTGCCCGCCAGATAGCCCCGGTAGTCGTAGTTCAGATCGGGGCCGTAGAAAATGCCATCCTCCTGATTGTTCAGGAACTTTTCCTTGGAGGCCATGGAGTCGGTAATCAGAATCACCCGCTCCACGCCCTTGGTGCGCACCAGCAGCTTGATAAGATCCGGAACCACGTGAACCGCGTTCTCGTCGCAGATCACTTCGGCGTACATATCCGGATTGTACAGTGTGTAATGGTCGCAGCCTGCACCGGGCGTACCCTGTGCCCGGCCCCGGCACTGGCCGGAGTCACCGTGGTGGGTCTGGACCTTCACTCCCAGATGGGCCACCTTCCTGCAGTCCTCGGAGGTTGCACCGGAGTGGCCCAGCGCGAAAATGGCATTGGGGCACTTTTCTTTGGTATAGGCCATGAACTCCGGCACGCCCTTACGCTTGGGATCGATGGCCCAGATACGGGCCAGATCGCCTACTCCAGCTACCAGAGGGGCATACTCCTCTTCCAGCACATCGCCGGTCCACTTGATATGCTTCTGGTTGCTGCCGCTGCCGCTCATGTAGGGGCCTTCCATGTAGATGCCATCCATGATCCGGCCAATGCCGGTTTTGGAAGCCTGCCGGATCTTTTCCGCACCCTCCAGCATTTCTTCCAGTGTGTGGGTACAGTAGAAGGTCGGCAGGATCGTAGTCTCACCATGGCGGATAAAATGGTCGCAGCACTTCACAGGCTCATCAATAAACATATCATCCTCGCTGCCGTGGTTATGAATATCGATCAGGCCGGGAGCAGTGTACAGGCCCTTGGCATCGATGATTTCCGCATCCGCCGGGACAGTCACTTCCGACGCTTTACCTACTTCCACAATCCTGCCGTTTTCGTAGGTCAGCGCGCCATCCCAGATAATGCCGTCTTCCATAATAAGTTTAGTGTTGATAATCGCTTTCACAGAAAACACCCCTGTATTATATAGTATTATTCGCCGTAGATGGACTTGCGGGCACCTTCTATCAGATTCATGGCGTTGTTGTACATCATGTCTTCCACATCCTGTCTGGTCATGCCCAGTGCGATGCAGGCCCGCTTAAAGGACAGCAGTTCTTCATATGCGAAGAAGGTGATCTTCTCTGCTTCCTCGGGTGTAACCTCACGCATATGGGGATCGTTGCTTATATCACCGTACATGCCGGGAGGCACCAGATTGATATACGTGCCATTCTCCACGATCCGGTGGGTGCGCAGGCGCAGGATGGGGAGATCCGTACCGAACATCACGTGCTTGGGACCGGCATGCTTAATGACTTCGGTAATGGCGTACTCGCAGGAGTTGGCGCAGAAGTCGTACATCAGATCCGGGAACTGATCCAGCGTATCAAACGCATTACCCACATCCTCCTTTGCATAGGCACGGCCGATATGGGCGATGATCAGGCGGATGTTGGGGAACTCCGTCTTGATCTCGGCAATCTGCGCCAGATTGACGGGGTCCTTCAGACGTCCGTTTCTGGGAACATGGAGCATGACGATAGCCCCCATTTCATCCATGCGCTTGAGCTGGTGCTTGGGGAAGAAGTCGAAAATACGGATCTCAGCAGCAGGCAGGTACTTGGGAGACAGGCTCAGGTAGCACTTGATGCCCAAAAAGCCTCCTTCACGGATATTCTGCTCTAGCTCGTCGGCAGACTGCTCAGGATGGCTGAAATACAGCGCCGGGAAACCCACCTTTCTGGAACACTCGGATACGTATTCGTTCGCCTTTTTGCTGGTGGCCGTGTTGGTAAAGATCAGCGCCTTCACATCCTTGCCGGGGAACATGAGCCGGTAGGTCTCCTGCAGGTCCTCAATAGGGTTTTCCTTTGCCACAACGCCGGTCCAGGATACGGTTCGCTTCACGGGCTTGGGAGCGTTGGGGTCAACCGGTGCCGGAGGGGGATTGTTCTTATTTGCCCACACGTGGGTATGGACATCCAGAATCTTTTCAGGCAGGAAGTCTCTCAGTTCTTCCTCGTAGACTTTCTTGTCGTAAGCGGTTACTTCAAACAGAGCCATTTTTCACACCTCAAATTACATTATTTAAACTGGCTGCCTTGGTGCGGTCCGCAAGGCTGCGCAGGGCAGCCACATCACCTTGCTGTGCAATGCGGTAGTATTCCAGCGCCATGGCGTACAGCTTATCGTTTTCATTCAGACCGCTGATCTGCTGCAGCACCTGCTCGGCAGTCTGCGGATCGTTCTCCCCAGCCTCCTTCAGGTACCGGCACAGGCCGCCGGCGATGCCTACCGCAATATAGGCAGGGCAAACGCCCTGCTCCAGCGCCAGTTTGGAAGCGCCGATCAGCCGGTCCGTTTCGCCCAGCTTCCGGGCAGGGTCGCCGCCCACACGCAGGCACGTATCACCCAGAGCGGCGTTGGTAAACCGGTTCAGAAGGTCCGTAATGTGCATCTGCAGATCGATAAGCGATGCGCCATACTTTCCGGAGAGAGCCATTGCACTTTCCAGCATGGCGTTCTGGACAATGATGCGCACTTCGGGCACGGCAATCGCCTGATAAATATATTCCAGTCCCAGAAGGTTGCCCATATAAGCACACAGGGCATGGCCCATATTATGAACATAGAGCTTGCGCTTGATGTAGAAATCGAAGGGTTCGTAGGGAACCATGTTCCGGATCTGGGGCACTTCGCCCTTGAACGCTTCCTTGTCAACCGGCAGGAAACCGTAGCGCTCCACGCAGACACGCATAGGCTCGCCGGCCTTCATTTCCTCGGTCTGGATGGGAACCATCCGGCCGATGGAAGCCTCCACCAGACCCACAGTCTCATCAAACAGTTTGCACTCGGCTTCGGTCAGCTGATCTTTCAGCATACCTTCCAGGATCTTATTTGCATCCATTAAGTTTTCACAGATAATAATATTCAGGGGGCCCTTTCCGGACTGCCAGCGCTTGCGCAGACCGGCAACAATATTGGGTACAATGAATTTCAGGATCCGGGCCCCTACCGCTGTGGCCATGATATCACAGTCCGCGATCACATCGGAAGCAGCCTGTGCATCGTTGCCGTTAACGGCAGTCACGTTCTGGATCCACACATCCTCAAATCCCTCACTGGAAACGTAGCGAACGGGATAGGTGTTCTTTTCTTGCAACGCCTTTACCACAGGCTCAGCCACATCGATAAAGGTCACACGGTATCCGGACTGACTCAGAAGCGCGCCGATAAAACCGCGTCCGATATTGCCGCCGCCGTACATTACTGCCTGTTTCATAGTTTCTCTCCTTTGTTAGCTATGCGGGGGCTGCCGCTGGGCGGCAGCCCTTAATTGTTCAGTCCGTTCCAAACAGCCCTGCGGCATTATTATAGAACAGGTCCTCCACTTCTCCTGCTGTCAGGTCAGCCATAATGCAGGCCTGCCGGGCAGCCATCAGGTTTTCCACCGCGATGGGCCAGGAATGGACAGGTACCACGCCCGGCCGGAAGGCATCAATATCCCTCTGATAGAGCCAGTAAAAGCTGTTTGCCAGAGCAAACACCTTGCCTTTTGGCAGTACCAGCGGATAGTCAGTGCCCCACATGCAGCGCTCCTTGCTGACCTTCTTCAATATCTGGAAGGTCACCGGAGATTCACAGACCGCTGCCAGATCAAACCAGACATTTTCAAATCCGGCCAGCTCCGTCACAGACTCCAAACCAGTCCATGGGGCAAAGGATCGGGCTGCGTGGGCAAGAATCAGCTTTGCATCCGGATAGCGCTTTGCCATGGTCTTGATATAGGCCATGTTATTGGGATGGGACAGTGCCTGATCCCGCATCATATGCAGGGTAATGGCCAGCTTCTTCTCCTGTGCCACCTCCCACGCGCTTTGGGGCAGGAATTCTTCAATATCGGCCTGTGAGGTATCGGGCCGCTGCAGAAGGGAATGGTAGCATTTGATGCCCACAAGCCGGGGATGTACAAACCGGGCAGCCAGATGCTCCGCGGTCTCTCCGGGGTACGCCATTACCTCACCTACCGTATCTTCATCCTGCTCCAGCTGGTGCAGAATGTAAGCGTCGGTTTTGGCCAGCGTGTCCACAGCGGGATCGCCCATGGCCTTGTGAGGCATGGGGATCGCGTTGATCTTTATGACGGAAGGATTCCCCAGGATCCGGGACATGTCTTTTCGGTAACTCTCAGCAGTGTAAAAATCCTCCCTGCCGGAGCCGGGCATATTCCGGTTATCATAAATATGGGCATGGGCATCGAAGATCTTATCGGGCAGGAAATCCTCAAGGATCTTCAACGCCTCCAGTTCATGGGGTTCAGTCATTTCCATAGAGTTCTTCCTATGGGATTACAGGTATTCCTCTTCGTAGCGGATGGCCTTCAGAGCGGCGCGGAATGCCTGCTGCTCCTCAGCGGTGAACCGCTTCTGGGGATAGACCTGATAGCCCACATCGTAACCGATCATTTCCAGAGCGTCCTTGATACCGCAGACAACGCCGAATCTGATCAGTACCTCGATCAGCTTGTTGGCCTTGAACTGGGCCTCCTGGGCAGCAGCAATATTGCCGGCCTTGAAGTTATCATAGATGGCAGTGATGACCTTGGGCATCAGGTTGTAGGTAGCGCCGATACCGCCGTCAGCGCCCATGGCCAGACCGCACAGCAGACACTCATCGGGTCCGTTGATCACGTTGATGTTGCCGCCCCGCAGTTCCTTAATGCGGTGCATGTTGAAGTAGTCATTGCTGGTCCACTTCAGGCCGATCATGTTGGGCACATCCATCAGACGATCCACCATGTCCACGGTGATGTTCACGCCGGCCAGAGGAGAGGCATACATCAGCACAGGCAGGCCGGATGCTTCAGACAGAGCGGTGTAGTAATCCTTAATCTGCTGCTCACCGTATCTGTAGAAGAAAGGAGGCACGGAGGAAATGGCATCCACACCCACTTCGGCAGCGTGTCTGGCAAGCTCGGTGGCTGTACGCAGGTCGATGGCGCCAACATGCACAATCAGCTTGCAGCGGTCACCCACCTCTTCCTTGGCCAGCTCCACGATGCGCTTACGGGTCTCCTTCTGCAGGATCGTGCCTTCACCGGTACCGCCGGTCAGGTAGAAACCGCAGAAACCGTCCTTCAGGTGCCAGTTCATCAGCTGGCGCATGGTGTTTTCCTTCAGGTTTTCGTTCTCATCCACACAGGACACCAGTGCAGACATGACACCGTCGAATTTTACATTACTGAATTCCATAATACTGTTTCCTTTCTTATACCACTCGCACTTTGGCGATTAGTTTTTGTACGTGAGCTGTACCCTTCGCGTCCAGACAGGGCGCATGGCCGTCCTCCGGGAACAGGATGCAGACACTGCCGGCCTTCATCTGCAGGTAGGTGCAGCCGCCGGGGATCTTGCCCAGTACCGCGTCACCTGCAGGATTGTACTGGCTGGTGATCTCGGTAATCTCTTCCACGGGGCAGATGCCGATGGTCTCCTCACCGGATACCATCCACATCACATCGATATAGGCCCGGTGGGCTTCCATGATGCCGTTCTCGGGTGCCCTGGTGTCGTACTCCAGCGCGTTGATGAAGATGTTCTCCCCATCCACGGGATGCTTGCCCTTCACAAATTCCCCTGCCGCCATTTCCTTCAGCGCCGCGAATGCCTTTTCAAAGTAAGGGTTCAGGGTGCTGTAGTTTCTCAGGTTTTCAATTGTTGTCAGAACCATAACTGTTTCCTCCTTACGCCTGATTCCACATGCCGGGATTCAGCACCCTGGCGGGGGTATTCAGGAAATTCTCCCGGATCTCAGCCATCTGTGCCGCAGACAGCTCCACTGCCTGCTCCATAAGCTGCACATTCTGCTCCACCTGCTCCGGCTTTTCACTGCCCAGCACCAGACTGGTAACACCGGGCAGCGACAGGGCGTAGGACAGAGCCAGTGCTGCAGGTGTCAGCTGATACTTTTCACACAGAGTGTGGAATTTGACCAGGGTCTCCCGGGCAAAGGCCATATTGGGTGTCAGCTTGTCAGGATTCTGGAATACCAGACCCTGCAGATAGACACTGCGGACAAATACCATCATGCCGGACTGCTCCAGTTTTTTCAGACCGCCGTTTTCGATCTGACCCCAGTCAAAAATGTTAATGGGGATCTGGGTAGCATCAAAGCCCGCATCGGCCAGTTCGCCGTAATCATGGTGAGAGTAGGCAGAGGCACCGGTGAACCGGATTTGGCCCGCCTCCTTCAGTTCATTCATGACCCGCACCACATTTTCCTTATCACACAGATAATCGTCAAAATGATGCAGCATCAGCATATCCAGCTGCTCAACACCAAGGCGCCGCTTGGAATTCTCCACACGGCTCCACAGGTCCTTGCGCAGGTCATCCAGAGAGGTATGTACCAGATTGGCGGCCTTGGTCACAATAAAAGGACGCCTTTCAGGCTCCACGGTCTTCAGCCAGCTGCCGATAACCACTTCGGAATCGCCGTAAGCACCGGCTGTATCCAGCGTGTTGATGCCCTTGGCAATTGCGCAGTCCAGAATGCTGTTGGCAGCCTCCTGACTGGGCTTGCCGTCCCGATTGTTGATACCGTAATTCAGCCCCAGCTGCACAGTACCCAGAGACAGCACGGAAATATCTAAGCCTTTAGCACAGTTTGTCTTCATGTTCATCACCATGCGGTCCAGCCGCCGTCAACAACGATGTTGGTACCGGTCATGAAAGAACCGGCGTCGGATGCCAGCAGCAGAACGGCACCGGCCATCTCGTAGTTCTGACCGAAGCGGCCCAGCATGGTCTTGTTGGCCAGCTTTGCGTTAAATTCCAGGTCAGTCTGGTTTGCAGGTGTGGGGAAGGGGCCGGGCGTGACACAGTTGACACGGATACCGTACTCAGCCAGCGCGCCGGCCGCGTAACGGGTCAGCTGCACAACGGCGGCCTTGCCTGCGCCGTAGTTGGGGGGCTGCTTCTGGGGGTTGTCGCCGTAGATGCGCAGATCGGGAGATACCAAACCGTACATGGAGCTGTACAGAATGATGGATCCGCCGGTCTTCTTCATGTAGGGCAGAACCTCACGGATGCAGCGGAAGGGTGCGCTGGCGCAGCCCATAACGCCGGTCTGAAAGTCCTCGTCGCTCATGAACTCGATCTGGCTGCCCTTGCCGTAGCCGGCACCGCCGGCGTTGGCGGTACAGACCAGCACGTCGATATGGCCGTACTTGTCATAGATCTGCTTGAAGCACTCCTTGATCGACTCGGTATCGGCCACATTACCCTTGACAAACATATCGCACTCAAAGGGATACTTTCTGTCGCCACGGTCCTCGTTGTCCCGGCGGGAGATAACCGCTACAGTAGCGCCAAAGTCCCGCAGGCACTTAACGTTGCCGCTGCCCAGATAGCCGGTACCACCGATGACAACGGCCACCTTACCGGTCATGTCAAATAATTGCTTGTAATCCTTTACTTCCATTTGAATTACCTCATTTCAAATATTCTTTAATGATCCGTATACAGCTTCCGCAACGCTTAGAAGCTGTTATACCAATCATTACAGATGCCTTGATGGCCGGATTCGGTTTTCCCGGCTCTGCGTAAACTCTGAACCTCTTCACAATGTGAAAGGGCCTTTCCCCGGTAACAGCCGGTTCCGCCAATATCCACACCTAACTAATCATCGGGAAACTCCCAACCGGTCCCCATAAAAACAGCAAAAAGCGCATACGCTCCCAGTGTCATTTTATATAAAACAACTATAACAATTTACCGCTCTTTTTTCCATACGAGTATCCGACAGATTTGCAATTCTCCTGTCGGATGCTCACAGGAAGTCCTCTCTGACTTCTTCATTCTGTTCTCCTCGCTTGGCTTCCCGGATAAAATCACGGAAATCCCATGCAGCCCGGCTCAGATAATGCCGTGGATTCCATATGATTGCCACCTGCCGTTTGGCGAAGCTGTCCTCAATAGGAATGTACACAATACCCCCGCCCAATATTTGCTGCATACGGGAGGTGTTGGTGGTAATGGCCACGCCGTAGCCTGCCTCCACCAGCTTCCCGCGCAGGGTATAGTCACACTCCAGAACCGCCCGGTAGTCCACACCTGCTTTCTGGAATAAGTCATCGCAGAAGCCCCGGAAGCCGGAGCTTTCCGGCAAATTGATAAACGGCTCATTGCAGATTTCCTTCAGAAATATCTCTTTTCGGTCTGCCAAAGGATGATCCTTTGATACGCAGAGATACAGCCGCTCATGGCTTAAAATCTCATATTCAAGCCCCGAAAGAGGGAAATCCGTAAGCCCCGTAATCACGAAATCGATATACTGCTCTGTAAGCATGGAGCGGAATTCCGCTTTATCGCCGTTGACCTGCCGCAGATTATAGGTGGGATACCGGGTGCGGAAGCCGTAAACCAGATTGGACCAGACGCCGGAACTGGTCATTGCCACAGACACGGACTGACTGCTGTCCTCCTTGAAATCATCCAGCATCCTCTGGGCATTCTCCAAAGCCGTCAGCGCATCATTTACATATACCAGATACCGCTCCCCCGCCCGGCTCAGCCGCAGCGTTCTGCCTGAGCGTTCGAACAGATTGACCCCCAGCTGCCGCTCCATATTTTTAATGGTATTGCTCAAGGTGGTCTGGGTAATATACAGTTTCTCCGCCGTTTTGCTCTGCTTTCCGGTTTTCGCCAATTCCCGGAAGTATTTCAGCTGCTGCATGGTTACCATATCTGCACCTCAAATTATTTATTGTAATAAATATGTTCTATCAAAAATATACACTTGTTTCCATTAAAAGTCAATGCTATAATGCAATTGATAAATTAATTTACACAGGAGGATAATCCATGTTACAAGGCGCATTGAGCGACGTAAAAATTCTGGATCTGACCCAAGTGCTTGCCGGTCCCTTTGCAGCCATGTGGTTGGGCGATCTGGGTGCGGACATCATCAAGATTGAAATGCCCGGCAAGGGCGACGATGCCCGTCAGACCCCCATCCACGTAAACGGTGCCAGTACTTTCTTCGCAGCCCTGAACCGCAATAAGCGCAGTATCACTCTGAATCTGAAATCTCCCGAAGGCAAGGCCATTTTTATGGAAATGGTCAAGCAGGCCGACGTGGTTTTATCCAATTTCCGCCCCGGCGTTATGGAGCGGCTGGGTCTGGGCTACAAAGAGCTGAGTGCCGTCAATGAGCGGATCATCTTTGCTACCGCTTCCGGCTTCGGCCAGAAGGGCAAGTACTCCCAGCGTCCTGCCTACGACTGCGTGGCGCAGGGCATGGGCGGCATTATGAGCCTGAACGGTGTGGAGGGCGGCGCGCCCAACCGGGTAGGCACTTCCATCGCCGATGTGACCGGCGGCATGAACGTGGTGATCGGTATTCTGGCAGCGCTCCATGCCCGTACGCTGACCGGCAAGGGTCAGTGCGTGGATATCGCGCTGGTGGACTCCGTAGTGGCGCTGATGCCTTCCGAAAATATGCGCTACTTTGTATCCGGCAAGAAAGTTCCCCGTTTGGGCAACCGGTATCTGGGCAACGCCCCCTACGGCGCATTCAAAGCCAAGGATGATTACTTCATTCTGGCCTGTGGCAGTGAAAAGCTGTTCCGCGTATTCTGCACAGAGGTTTTGAAGCGCCCTGAACTGATTGAAGATCCCCGGTTCTGCAAAATGGCCAACCGTTCCGACAACTATGAGCTGGTTAAGGCCTTTGTGGAGGAATGGTCCATGCAGCACACCGCCAAGGAGTGCGTGGATATCATTCTGGCCGCCGGTGTCCCCGCGGGTCCCATTTTCGACATGGACGATATTGCCAACGATGAACACATTGTAGGCGAGCGGGAAATGCTGGTAAAGATGGAGCAGCCCGGTATCGGCACTCTGACCGTCTCCGGCAATCCCATCAAGCTGTCCGACACCAAGACCTCCATCCGCCGTCCCGCGCCTTTGCTGGGCGAGCACAACGCAGAAGTTTTCAACCAGTGGCTGGGTTATGACGAAGCCAAGCTGGAAGAACTGAAAAACAACGGTATTATATAATTAAATTCTACATAAAAGGAGTCTTTTAACTATGGAAGAAGTATATGTAGTAGCCGGCTGCCGTACCCCTCTGGGCAAAATGGGCGGCGCACTGAAGTCCCTGACCGTAGCTGACCTGTCCTGCGTGGTATTCAAGGAAATCCTGAAGCGGGGCAACATTACCGCTGATATGGTAGACGAGATCGTCATGGGCGAGACCCGTCCCTACGCCGGTATCCACAATGTGGCCCGTCATGCGGCGCTGCAGGCCGGTTTCCCCTACGAAGTTACCGCATTCACCATTCAGCAGGCCTGTGCCTCCGGTATGTCCGCCATTCAGAACGCCATGAACAAGATCATGGTGGGCATGGCTGACATTATGATCGCCGGCGGCGTGGAGAGCATGTCCAACGCTCCCTTCTTTACCACCGGCATCCGTTACGGCTGCGGTACCGGCGACATGACTCTGTACGATTCCATCACCGAAAGCCAGATCGGCGCACAGCCCTCCAGCATTTTTGGCCGTATGGGCATGGGCACCACCGCAGAGACCGTTGCCAGAGAGTACAATATCACCCGTGAAGAGCAGGACGCTTTCGCTCACCAGAGCCAGGTCCGCTATCAGGAGGCTTACGAAGCCGGCAAGTTTGACGAGATCGTTCCCGTCCACTTCCCCGCTACCAAAAAGACCCCCGCATACACCGTGGACAAGGACGAGCATCCCCGTCTGACCTCCCCCGAAAAGCTGGCTACTCTGAAGCCCGTATTCCAGGCTGACGGAACCGTTACCGTCGGTAACGCCTGCGGCCGTAACGACGGCGCCTGCGTAGTCCTGCTGATGAGCGGCAAGAAGGTCAAGGAGCTGGGTGTGAAGCCCATGGCCAAGCTGATCGGCTACAGCACCGCCGGTGTGGATCCCAGAGTTATGGGTATCGGCCCCATCCCCGCTGTCCGTAAGGTTCTGAAGCAGCTGAACATGACCATCGACCAGATGGATCTGATCGAGCTGAACGAAGCCTTCGCTTCTCAGGCTCTGGCCTGCGTGAAGGAGCTGGGCATTGACCAGAGCAAGCTGAATGTGAACGGCGGCGCGATCGCGCTGGGTCACCCCGCAGGCTGCACCGGCGCCCGTCTGGTCACCACCCTGTGCTACGAGCTGCAGCGCCGTCCCGAAGCCAAGTACGGTCTGGCAACCCTGTGTGTGGGCGGTGGCTTCGGCAGCACCATCGTTATTGAGAAAGTCTAAAAAGGAGTTTTATCATGGGTAGATTGGAAAATAAAGTAGCGATCATCTCCGGCGCAGCCGGTGGCATTGGCTACGCAACCGCTGAAAAGTTTTTGGAAGAAGGCGCCAGCGTTATGATCTGTGACATGGACGCCGAGCGTCTGGCTACCGCTGCCGAAGCCCTGTCCCAGAAGGGTCAGGTCATCTGGGAAGCGCTGAACATCTGTGATGTGGAAGCCGTGGAAGCCATGGTCAAGCGCACCAATGACACCTTCGGTCATGTGGATATTCTGATCAACAATGCAGGCATTACCAAGGATGCCCAGTTCTACAAAATGGACCTGGCGCAGTTCCAGAAGGTTATCGATGTAAACCTGATGGGTACCGTTACCATGAGCAAGGCGGTCGTTCCCTACATGATGCAGCAGCATTACGGCCGTATTGTCAACTCCTCCTCCGTGTCCGCTCTGGCAGGTAACTTCGGCCAGACCAACTACGCTGCCTCCAAGGGCGCTATTCTGTCCTTGACCCGTTCCATGGGTCGTGAGCTGGCCAAGCACGGCATCAACGTGACCGCCATCCTGCCCGGTGCCATCGAGACCCCCATGACCAACGCCATTCCTCCCGAAGTCCGCGCCCAGAAGGCTGCCAGCTTCCCCTCCAAGCGTTGGGGTCAGCCTCGCGAAGTGGCAAATGTCTACGCATTCCTGGCAAGTGAAGAGTCCTCCTACGTGAACTCCGCCTGCATTACCGTTGACGGCGGTTTCTATTGATCCTTTAATGTTAATCGTAAAGTTTTCGAAAAAGCCACTTCTATGACACGCAGTACCCCCAGCAGGAACATTCCTGCCGGGGGTGCTGGTTTGTATGGGGGCAGCGGGAGTGGAAAACCCGCTGCCCCGTTGGGCATTATACCATGCGCATGACGTGGGTGCATCTTGATTGCGCATCGGTATTTATCAGGTTAAGCCTGGCTCCAGGGAGTGCTGTTATCCATGATGTCTTCTGTTTCAAAATTCTTGACCTGAATTTCAGGATTTTCAAATGCTTTCATAATTATTCCTCTCCTATGTTGTTCAGTGCGAAGTATTCCTTCGCAGCATTGGCAAACTTCATGATGGTCTGGTACAGCGGATCGGTAGTACTGCTGCTTCCATCCATACGGGCTACATAGCTGGCCACACTGTCTCTGGCGATTTCGGTCTCTCCTGCAAATACGCTTACCATCTGGTTGGCATCCGCCACCACGATCTTGTCGATAGCAATGTAGGAATAGCCTTTGGCAGCATCAACCTTAATTTCCGGTGTACCTTCCACCGGCTCATTGTAATGATTGGTGAAGCTGTAGCGGATGGTCTGAGCCTTGTATGCCTCGGGAATCACGATCTGCAGCTCGATCCTGTTTTCCAGATTCAGTCTGGAGATAGTGCCGGACAGTGCGGTGCTGGTAACATCGACATTACCCTGTGTTGCCAGATCCTTCTGGTCTTCCGTCAGCTCAGCATTGGCAAGATCGTCGGTCTTGTAGCCGAAGAACTCCTGGGCTGCCGCACCGTAGTTCAGCATATCCACCATCAGCTTCCATGCGTCCTGCTCATTCTCGTCTGCCAGAATTCGCATTGCGTATTTACGGACAGAGTCGGTATAGGATGCGCCGATCTGGTTGCCCTCAGCATCATAGATAGTGACCACCACTTCGTCGGTCATTTCCTTGGCGGCTACGCCCTCGAAGGGTACCACATACAGGTTGTCAGCAGCCAGCGTGATCCACTTTGCGTAGGGAACGGTGGTGGTTTCGCTGCCGCGCTTGATCTCGGCGTATGCGCCGGTCCAGTCAGTCTGCTGATCCATGGGTACGGAGAACTGCATGTTCAGGCTGTTGTCCAGCTCCATACGGGTGGCTTCTACGGAGCAATCAGCCATATAATGCTTCAAATCTGTTGTGGCATCCTGCTGGGACTTAACGGTGGTATCCGTTTCTACCGCATTCGGCTGTGCCGCATAGATGCTGGCACCGGATGTCAGGTTACCAATGGTACCAGTTACCTGTTCCGGAGTCTCATAGCCCATACCGTTTTGACCGATCACAGAATTGCCGCTGATGGCGAAGGTATTGGTTCCCTTCAGGAACACATCGTACTTATAGGTCTCACGGGTGGAGGTATTATCCTCAATAACGCCACCCTGCATGTTGAACGCCGCGCCGTCCGCGCAGTACACACCACCGCCCAGAGAACTGGTATTGCCGGTAATCTGGCCGTCATACATAGTGAAGAAGCCGTCTGCAGCCACGCTCACGCCGCCGCCCAGAACGCCGGTATTGTCGGTGATCTGGCCGCCGTACATATTTAACTGGCCGCCCTGTCTTACATATACACCGCCGCCGTTACCGGTGCTTGCGGAGGTATTGCCGGAGATCAGGCCGTCATACAGGTTGAATGTACCGTTTCTGACCAGCACACCGCCGCCGGCACCGGTGGTACCGGTATTGCCGATGATTTCGCCGCCGTACATGTTAAATACGCTGGTTGCACCGTAGACGAACACACCTCCGGAGTAGCCCGCACTGCTGGTGTGACCAATGATGGTACCGCCGTACATATCACAGTTTGCACTGTTCAGGCGAATGGTACCCTTACAGGTGGTTGTTCCGATGGTGGAAGCGTCGATCTTACCACCGCCGGCGCAGTCGCACAGGGTCAGTGTTGCACCGTCATGCACATAAATGACATGCTCCGTATTATTGTAAGGAATAATTGTCTGACCGTTCAGGCAAATGGTAGTATCTGCACCGATGGTGATCTGGTCAGTCATCTTGAGGCCGCCTTCCGGTACCACATAATAACCGGCGATGGCGCCGCTAATGGGTAGGGTCTGCCAGCCTGCATGGGTTCCATGGGCATCGCTTACTGTGACGACACACTCCTTAGTAACGCCGTCAACTGTGGCTGTGATCACAGCAGTTCCGTTGCTGACGAAGGTCACAACGCCGTTTTCGTCAACTGCTGCCACATCCGGGTCGCTGGAGGTGAATACCACATCGCCGTGGGCCTTTACAGGATATACATACACATTTTTCAGCTTATCGTTGGTTAGGCCGGGCATACCAAACAGGGTCCCGGGCATAGTAATCAGCAGCTGCTTGGAAACTGTCAGGGATTGCAGCTTTGCTCCTGTTCCGGTAATGTCACCGTTCTGTGCTTCGGTCACATCACCGACCGCAGTCCATGCCTCCGGCTCCGCTCCCTGCCATACCTTCACATAGGCCTGACCGCAAGTAACGGACACACGGATACAGGTTTTCTGATTCAGTGCCAGAGAAAGGGCCTTTTCCTGCGCACCGCAGGTGACCTTTGCGGGGGTTACTACTACGGTGCCCGCAGTTGTGGGAACAGACACAGAGGCATTCGCGGAATCAAACACCACTTCCAGTTCCACGGTATAGCTGTCGGGCAGGTTTGCGGGAAGTTCCACGCTCTGGGTCAGATCGCGATTCTCATAGGTCTGCTGGGAAATGATGCTCTTGCCGGTGTCACGCAGTTCAATGGGCTGCCAGATATCCTCGTTGGGGTCCACATAAACGCCAACCAGAGAATAATTAACCGCCACATCATAACTCAAAACCAGAATCCGTCCGTCATCCAGAAGTGCACAGCCCGGGTTGCCCGCATCGTGGGGATCATCATCGGGAGATGCGTAGATCAAGTTGCTGGCAGATTCCGTCCAATCACCGTTCCAATAGAACACCTTGCCGTAAATATTCCGGGAACCCGTAGGCTTGTCATGGATTGTAGAGTCCTTGGGCACAGACCATGCCACAAAGATCCGGTTTTCATCCAGCATGATGCAAGTGGCCTGATTGATGGTGCCGGGTTCGTTGGCAATGGGCTCCCAGGTCTGGCCCCGATCCTCGGACTTCATCACCGCACCGGAGCTCTTGACAAAGGCAAATACCAGATCGTCCCCGTTGGGTGCGATCAGTGCGATCTCATTAAAGTTACCCGCTTCATCCGCATACTCATTGGGAATCTGGGAACCGCGGACAAAGTCCCAGCGCTGGGTTTCAATATTCCACTGCCACAGGCAGCTGCCCACATTGTAGAAGCCATAGTGGGGCAGCAGGATCTGGCCGTCTTCGGGGAATACGGCGCCGTCGCCGCGCTTCAGGGAAGGCTGGCCCAGATTGTCGGTGTTCTTCTGGGGTGTTGCCCAGGTCTCGCCGCCGTCAGTAGACCAGGTCATAAAGCCGTGCCGTACCAGCTCACCGGTCTGGGGATAGGTATTACCCCAGAAGGTGGCAAAGAGAACTTCTTCCTTGCCGTTCGCAGTATTGCCGTCCATTTCCATTTCAAAGACTTCCATATTGAAGTCGCCAAAGACAGCTCCCACGATTACGGAGTTGGCAATGCTGGGATCTTCCTTGATCCGCGCATACCGGTCAGAGAATTCAAACAGGCCCCATTCTTCCAACTGGGCTTCATCAATTACCAGCAGCGGCTCCGCAGTATTCCATTCGGTGCCGTCTTCGTTTCCGGAGATCACATAGAACTTGCCGTAGCCTTCCCGCATACCGGTCTCCGTCCATGTGGCATGGCCCATGTGAACGCCCAAACTGGCCACAAGGGTGCCGTCCTTCAGCTTCACAACATCCGGGAACCGGGCGGAAAGAGGCATCTCCGTAGGCCAGACAGTTACATCCGCATTGGGATTTTCCGGCAGGGGATCGGCCTGCAGCTTGCTGGGAACATCGGTTTCCGCTGCCTCTTCCACAGCGTCCTTCACCAGCTCCAGCTGCTCCTCGGTATTCTCATAGGTTTCCGCGTTATTCTTCCCCTTGGTGCAAACCGCATACACATCTTCGTCTACCAGAATTTCTTCCAGAGCATCCGTTGTGATCAGGTCCAGATCCGCTGCGGGGATCAGTTCCTTCAGCATGGTCATGGCTGCGGTCAGCCGGCCGCCCTGCAGGCTCAGGTGATAGCCGTCACGGGTCAGGGTGTCACCGTAGGTATCACGCAGGTTCTGAATGGCGGTACCGGTCAGAATTCGACCGTCGAAACCGCCTTCACCAACAGGGATGTACTTGTCAATGCAGTTGACGATAGCATTGTACATGGCCTTCTGGTCGCCGTTGTAGCCAGCGGTTTCCGCATAACCCAGTTCGCCGTTGTATGCCATACCGAAATAGGCATATTCCGTATCGCAGTCGGCTTCGTTTGCCCATGTCATGTTCCAGTACAGATCCGCATCGGGCTCCACATCCCGGATATAGTCGATCAGGTATTCCAGATCGGCATTATAGGTAGTGGGCCAGCCCACGGTAGTGCCCTGCTGCAGGATGACAACATCCCACTGGGCACTGTCCAGTGCATTTGCCACAGTAGTGGCAGCGCTGGCCTGTACCAGCTCGCCGGTTGTCAGATCCGTTACATAGAATCCGTAAGCATAGTCATCCAGCGCCATAGCCAAAGCATGGTCACGCAGATTTGCATCCTGCTTGTACAGGTAGGATGCCTGGATCCGGTATCCGGTCAGCGCTGCCAACTTGTCCAGATAGAACATACTGTCCCGGCTGGAATCATTGCCGATGGCCAGCACACGCAGGTCGCACTCACCAGCGCTGGGATCGATGGCATATTCGCTACTCTGCTGATCGGGATCACAGACATAGTGGTTAAGACCTGTCTGTTCGTCGGTAGTGACCAGAACAGATTTATCGACTGTGATTTTCGCACCTTCCGCAGTAGGCAGATAAATGCTGGCACCATCTTTCAGCTTAATAATGGTAGTTGTATCAGAACCGCCGTAGCGGACGGACACATTTTCAAAAACGGGAGTACCGGTGAAATTCAGCCGGCAGCTTCCGGTCAGATAAATGTCCTGCGGTCTGTCAGTATCTGTGCTGGTATTGCCGGAGATGGTACCGCCGCTAACCATGATAGTGGCACCGCCGTCAGCATAGATAGCACCGCCCCGCTTTGCTTCATTGCCGGAGATCTCACCGCCGGAAATATTGAGGGTACCGCCGTTAATCAGGAACGCGCCGCCCAGCTTGCTGTCCGACGCATTGGTACAGTCGGAAATCGTACCGCCAAACATATTAAAGGTAGTGCCGGTCTGGATCCACACGCCGCCGGTATACTTGGATGTGGTATGGCCGGTATAGGTACCGCCGTACATATCCACATTACCGCCGTTCAGGCGGATCATACCATTATTGGTGGTGGTCTCCAGAGAACTGGCATCCACCTTGCCGGTACCCTTACAGTCGCACAGGGTCAGCTTATAGCCGCCGGTCACGTAGAACACATGGCCTGCACCCGCTTTTGGGATGATGGTCTGGCCGTTCAGACAGATATGTACATCGCCGTCTGCCACACTGTAAAGGCCCTGCATGGTCAAGCCGCCCTCGGGAACCACATAATCACCTGCTGTCAGACTGCCGTTTGCAGGCAGCGTCTGCCAGCCTTCGTGATCACCGTGGGTCTTGCAGCTGTGATCGTTTTTATTTTCAGCCGGTTTATAATAGTGAGTCATACCCGTGGTTTCATCCGCTTCCACGGTAGCCGTATCGTCGGCTGTTACACTTGCATCTGTAGGAAGATAAATGCTGGCACCGGGCTCCAGAGCGCTGATAGTACTGGCATCAGAACCACCATACCGGACCGTTACATTTTCAAATACAGGAGCGCCAGTAAAGTTCAGCTTACATCCGCCGGTCATATAAATATCCTGATTTCTGGTATCCGTGCTGGTGTTACCGGAAATGGTACCACCGCTGATCAGGATTGTGCCGGCATTGTCGGCGTAGATAGCGCCGCCTCTTGTTGCCGTATTGCCGGAGATCTCACCGCCGTACACATTAAGCGTACCGCCGTTAATCAGGAACGCGCCGCCCAGCTTGCTGTCCGACGCATTGGTACAGTCGGAAATCGTACCGCCAAACATATTAAAGGTACTGCCGGTCTGGATCCACACGCCGCCGGTATACTTGGATGTGGTATGGCCGGTATAGGTACCGCCGTACATATCCACATTACCGCCGTTCAGGCGGATCATACCGTTATTGGTGGTGGTCTCCAGAGAACTGGCATCCACCTTGCCACCGCCGGCACAGTCGCACAGTGTCAGCGTGTAGCCGCCACTGACATAGAAAACATGTCCCGCATCTGCTTTCGGTATAATTGTCTGGCCGTTCAGGCAGATATGGGTATCCCCTTCCAAAGAGAACAGGCCTTCCATGGTAAAGCCGCCCTCAGGAACCACATATTTACCGGACAGACTGCCTTTTGCAGGAAGTGTCTCCCAGCCCTCATGTGTGCCATGGGCTTCATGGGTCGGCTGAGCAGCCGCCTGCGCCTGACTGAACAGCTGCAGTGCCGGTGCCATGCTCAAAAGCATCGCCAGACAAAGCAGCACAGCCAAAAGCCTGTGTGTTGTTTGTTTTGCTTTCATAGTTTCCACTCCTTTTATAATTATAGTTTGACGCACCCGCGTCCGGATTAAAGCTTTCAACGGCATATCATGCTGCCTTACAGGCAGCATGAAGGGGATATCCCCTTCGATTTTTCCTGATGTTCTTACGCGTTTAATTTTGGCCACAAACCAGTGTTTAACACTATATAAACATTATCGCCAAGTAAAGATAGATCTTTCCGACAACGCGTCCTTCCAAACTATCATGAAATAATTGTTTATGCCAAATATATTGGTAACTATTTACAGTTTTTAATTTGGGTATTGATTTTGCTTTTGTATTATTTTATACTCTTGTTTAAAGATACACAATATCCACGATTGACAAACGCTAACACAATTCCGCCAAATTGGAGAACGCTATGAATCACGGTAACTATGAACTTAACTTACCAGAGGATCCCCTGCTGCCGTTTCGCATGGGACAGGAAGTCGGTATCATGTATAGTCTCTCTACGGTCAACTGGCATGAGAATGTTGAAATCCTGTACTGTGCCAGCGGTGAGGGCTACGTAAGAAAGGAAGAAACCTGCTATCCATTTAAAAAAGGTGACATTGTTGTGGTGAATTCCGAGGAGGTCCACAGTGTCCATCGTAATCCGTCCGGAACATTTCGCTGTATGATCATAGACCGGCACTTCTGTGCTGAATCCGGTATCCCCACCACTTCCCTTGCTTTCCAGTCCCATATCCGCGATCCCCAGTTGGAGGAAGCCTTTCTAAGGATTGTGGATACCTATAAGCGGTATATTGAAACCAGTGCTTTTTACGAGGTCGTAGCCATCCGCGCTCTGCTGTCGGATTTCTTATATCGATTATGCCGGGACTATCTGGTCTGCAAAAAAAGCGACAGTTCCCTCAAGCGAAATGATGTACTGAAGACTGCCGTAACATACATACGGGAACATCTGTCAGAACCCATTACCATGGACACGCTCACGCAGCTAACCGGGCTAAGTGAAAGGACTCTCCTGCGGCGGTTTAAGCGCGCCTATGGCCGGTCCGTGATCGATACGATTCTTCTTCTGCGCTGCACGGAAGCCAAAGGCATGTTGACAAAAGGAGCTTCCGTTACGGAAGCTGCCCAAGCCTGCGGCTTTGATAATATGTCCTATTTCACCCGCGCCTTCAAGCGGTACTATCATCTCACGCCTTCTTCTTATCTGCAAAGCAAGCAGGGAACTATATAATTTCTGCCATTTTCAAAGAAATTGTGTCATATGTGAGAATGGAGTTAATGAGCCGAAATCGCTATAATGTATTTGTATTGGTGTAATTGCGTCCAGCGCTGCACCGCCTGCGGCAGAGCAGTTTTTACCATGCTGCCGCACATGCCGTGATACCGGCAAATTACGAAGTGATAAAACCTTATTGAAGGAGGATACCCCATGTCATTTGTCAACAAATTTGAAGTCGCTCCCGCAGAGTGGCTTCCCAAGTTCGATCGGGATCTGCTGGATCGCCTGGCCACAGAAGATATCCGTGAGCACGAAGGCAAGACCTTTGAGTGCCCCGATTTCGAGCTGCGGATCGTTGCCGATGTTCACAGCTACTTCGCCATCGACCTGTATGACCGCATCGCCCGTTCCGACCGGGAGAACAAGAAGCTGGTTCTGATCCTGCCCTCTCCCGAGAACGCCGTGTACATGAGTGTTGTGGAATCTCTGAATAAGTTCAATGTGAGCTGCCGCAATGTCCATGTGTTCTTCCTGTATGAGTACGCCAACGAGAAGGGCGAAGTGGCTCCCTGGGAAAGCCCCTACAGCCGCTCCGGCCACTTTGTCCGTTACTTCTACAACCGTCTGAAGCCCGAGCTGCGGATGCCCTTTGACCAGATCCACTTCTGGACCAGGGAAAACGTGGCCAGCTACTCCGATATGATCGCAGCCGAAGGCGGCGCAGACGTAGCCTACACCAGCCTGAGCTGGTCCGGCGGCATCGGCGCTATCGATGCTGAGACCTACACCGCTGAAACTATGGAAGAGTACCTGACTCTGGGTAGCCGTTACGTGACTCCCATGGCCGAAGGTATCGCCTTTGACTCCCTGCGCGGCATGTTCGGCTGCTCCGGCGACATCGGCAATGTGCCTCCCTGCGCCGTGACCGTAGGCCCCAGAGATCTGGCTGCTGCCAAGCTGCGCATCGACACCGAGTTCCATACGCCTCTGGGCGGCGGCCCCGCTTTCCAGAAGTTCCCCAGCAAGCTGGCTTTGCTCGCACCTGTCAGCCCCATCAACCCCGGCTCCATTCTGCGTCTGTACCCCGGTGTCATGTACATGTCCTCCAGCGTTGCCTCTCCTTCCGGCTATGAGCCCGACAACGACTGGCTGGCCGAGCGTCTGGACGAGATCCGCAAGATTGAAAGCAAGTAATCGGAGGTAAAAATATGAACAGAGCATTATTTGATTTTGCACCTTCCGCATGGCTGCCCACTCAGGACAAGGCTGTTCTGGAGTACTGCAGAAATATCCGCCGTGAGGAAATGGAAGTTACTTACGAGAACGGCTACAGCGTCCGCGTTGTGCCCCATCCCTCCAGCGCCGTGGCCTGCGAGCTGTACAACCGTATTCTGAAGTCCGATCTGGAGGACAAGAAGACCGTTATCATCTTCCCCAACTCCTGGAGATGGATCTATTCCACCGTGGCCGAGATGTGTAACCGCAACAACGTCAGCGCCCGTAACATCCACGCTTTCTGCATGGACGAGTGGGCTGACGAGAACGGCAACGTGGCTCCCATCACCTACGGCCGCTCTCTGGGCGGCTCCTTCCTGCGGGAGTTCTGGCTGGCCTTCCGGGAGGATCTGCGTCCCCCGCTGAGCCAGATGCACTACTACACCAATGAAAATATCGACCATTATTCCGATCTCATTGACGAGACCGGTGACGGCGGCGCGGACCTGGTGATCTCGGCTACCGGTTGGGTCGGTCATACCGCATTCATCGATCCCGGCATAAAGGCCTTTGCCGCAGACTCCCTGGAGGAGTTTATGCAGCTG